>JBDLQQ010000238.1:0-5039 GCA_039800465.1 Verrucomicrobiota bacterium | reverse complement strand
GCGGTCTCCAGGCAGGTGCCTGACATCCCGGCGAGGCGGCCATAGAGGCGGAAGAAGCGCTGGAAGCTGATGCGGGCGAGGGTGTCGTTGGGAGGCGTCAGGGGGAGCCCCTCCTTGGCCTCGATTGCCTGGTGGAGCCCCTGCCGCCACGTCCTCTGGGGCATCGCGCGACCGGTGGACTCGTCGACGATCACGATGCGCCGGTCGATGATCACGTACTGACGGCCCGGCTGGTAGAACTCGCGGGCGACCAGGGCCTGGCGGATCCATTCACCACGCCGCTCCGGTGATCTCCAGATCCCCGACAACCCCTCGCACCGGGACTCCACCTCGCGCTCTCCCTCGCGGGTCAGGTGCAGTTCCCGGCGGTCGACCTCGACCGTGTAGTGCGTCGGACGGGTCAAGGTGGCCGCGACGTCCCTGGCCTTCAGAAGGGTGTCGTTGAGGCCGGGATGGTCCTTCGGGGCGGAGAGGATCAACGGGGTCACCGCCTCGTCGATCAGGACGCTGTCGGCCTCGTCGACCAGTGCTGCATGGAGGCCCCGGAGCACCCGGGGTCGAGCCGATCCACCCCGGGCCTCCTGCAGGCTGTCCCGGAGGAAATCAGCCGCCACCTCCTTGCTCGTCACATAGGTGATGTCCGCCCCGTAGGCGCGGCGGCGCTCGTCTGCCGACATCGGCGCGGTCACCCAGGCGACCTCGAGTCCACAGTCCTGGATCAATGGCGCCAGGGCCCGGGCATCCCGCTCGACCAGGTAGTCGTTCACCGTGACGACATGGCAGGGGCGTCCCGACCACGCCCAGAGGATCGAGGTCAGGGCCGCGGTGAGGGTCTTGCCCTCGCCGGTGGCCATCTCGATGAGGCATCCGTCATGGAGCGCCAGGGCACCCTGCAGCTGTTCGAGGACCGGGTGGAGGCCGACCCGGCGGCGTGCGTTCTCCCTCAGGACGGCGAGGGCCTGGGGCAGGGACTTGCGAGCACCACTTCCACCCCTTCGGAAGATCTCCTGGATGCGGGTCAGCTGCTCCCGCAGGCCGGTCTCGGGAAGGTCACGGAACTCCGGTTCGAGCCGGTCGACGATCCCGGCCAGGGTGCGGTAGCCCGTCTGGACGCTGCGCCGCCGGCGATTCCGTCCGATCCACGTGTCCGTCCAGGCATCCAGCCCCTTCGGGAGCGTCTGGAGCGGACGCATGAAACCGTTGCGTTGGCGGTCCGACGGGGTGTTCACACCTGGTACCGGCGTTGCAGGAGTTGGCGCAGGGATCGGATCCACCGGGGCAACAGCGGCTCGGCCGGCAGGTCGAACCGGATGACCCCGGATCGGCCGTGTCGAAGACCTGGGGCCTCCACGGCTGCGATGGTCGCCCGGACCTCGAAGAACGGTTCCTGCGCCCTGCGTCCCTCCGGATCCTTGTCGGAGACCGCGACGGCGCCCCCCCCCAGCCACCCGAGTGCGGCGGAGGGTAGTCGTTGGCGGTCGGCCGGGAGGATCTGAAGCTGTGTGGTCCCGAGCGTCCGGCTGGATTCCCCCTCGAGACGGATCTCGGCGTGGTGCCCGGGGGATCCGAACAGCCGGTCGGCCTCCTCCTGGGGCACAACCGCGTGGAACCGGTAGTCGCGGTCGTCGAGCACGGAGCCCAGCGGGCTGCCCCGGGTGAGCCATCGCCCGCGGATCTCCTCCGGGTTGGGGAGCGACCAGATGCCGGCCTGCGGCGATCTGACCACCAGTGCGGCACGATCCTGATCGAGCTGCCGCAGCGTGGCCTTCACCGAATCCCGGACACTCTCGAGGGGCTTGAGGTTGGGGATCGCGTCCTGGAGGGCCTGGCGGATCCGGGCCTCGATCTCCTCCAGTTCAGCCCGGGCCGCCCTCTCCCGCAGGTCGAGCTCGGGGTTGCGGAGTTCCACGAGGGGTTGGCCCGGCTCCACGCGGCTGCCCGGGGTGGCCATCCATCGGATCACCTCGCCGTCCACCCCGGTATGCAGGGCGCTCCAATGGCCGCTCTCGACCAGGCCCGGTGCCCGGAAGTGGTGGGGCAGGGGGAGGGCGACCAGGAGGGCGACGAGGCCGCCTGCGAGCAGTGTGGTCACGCCGATCGCCCGGAGGCGGCGTCGGGCCAGTCGGGGCGCGGTCGCGAGGTGGAGGGCCAGTCGGACCACGGGTGTCACCGCCCAGACCACGGCCGCCACGACAGCGAGGGCGAGTCCCAGGGTGAAGAACCGGTCGGCCAGGAGCAGGAGGAGTCCACCGAAGACCACGACCCGATAGACGCCGCTGCCGAGGGCGTAGCCGCTGAGGGCCCACGCCTCGCCACGGGTCCGCGCCGGGGCGGTGTCGCCCACCACGCCGAAAAGCGCCTTCTCGACCACCACCCGGAGCTGCTGCTGGGCCCGGGCGGCGAGGTTTGGGATCCCGAGGAGATCCGAGAGGATGTAGTAGCCGTCGAATCGGAGCAGGGGATTGAGATTGAAGATCAGCGTCGAGACGGATGCGACCAGCAGCACGTTGTAGGCGATGGCGTGGACGGCACCCGGTCCCGTCCAGGACCAGATCCCCACCGCGACCGCAGCCACGGCGAGTTCGACCATCATGCCTGCCGCCCCGACCAGGGCGCGCTTCCAGCGCTCCCGGAATCCCCAGGCCGCCGTGGCATCCACATACGGCATCGGGGTGAAGAGCATCAGCATCACCCCCATGGCATGGACCTCGCCGCCGAACCGCCGACAGCAGTACGCGTGGCCGAGCTCATGCAGGGCCTTCAGTCCCACCATCGTGGCGTAGAGCAGGACCAGATTGTCGGGCGCCAGCAGGCCATGGGCCTGGTCCTGGAGTTCCCGGGCGTGTCCGACCGCGGTGAAAAGCCCCCAGGCGACGAGCGCCAGCCACGCGAGCCCCCCCCACAGGCCGATCAGTGGTCCGACGAACGGCAGCGTGCGCACGAGGAAGCGGTCCGGATCCACCAGCGGGATCCGGGCGAACAGGATGTTCGTGAGACGGGACCGGACGACTTGACGCTGGGTGGCCCTGGAGCGACGCAGGAGCTCTGCGGTGTCGGAGGCCCCCCGGTACTGGAGGAGATTCGCCCGGTACAGTTGGCCGAGCAGTTGGAGGGCCGCCTCCTGGCCGGGTGCGGTCTCCGGATGGAGTTCCAGGCAGTCCTGCCAGATCTCGTCCACCGTACGACGTCCATCGAGACGGGCGACGAACTCATAGGCCTCTGGACTGATCCGGAAGAACTGGTGGTGGTACGGGTGGCTGAGGACGTAGGCCCGTTCGCCACGATGAACCTGGCGCTGGATCCGGATGTCGGGGCGGAGTGCAGGACGCTCCGACGCGATGCGGTGCCAGGATTCGCTGAAGGTGGAGGAGGTGTCGGACACGGGTCACCACCAGAGGTACAGGCGCAGGGCGTCGAGGGCGCGGTGGGTCAGGATCCACGCCAGGGTGCGACGTCCCGCGTCGAGTTTGCAGACGCCCGACATGCCCGGGCGCCACCATTCCGGAGGGGTGCCGTCCGGGATGCCACGACCCCGGAACACGGCGCCCGAATCCCGCACGTGGGCCTCGGGCTCGATCCGTTCGACACGGAATCCGAAGGCCTCGTGGGGACGGGAAACAAATGCGATCTCCCCGGTCCGGGTCGTCAGGAGGTCGGGCAGGTCGTTCTCCGGGACCTCCCATTCGATGAACAGTGGTTTGAGCCGGGCGACCTTGAACAGGGCTTCGCCCTGCTGGACCGGGGCACCGAGCCGCTCGGTGAGATCGCCCTCGACCACGACGGCTTCGAATGGGGTCCGGAGGGTCGACTGGCCAATCCGATGACGGATGAGTGCGAGCCGGGCCGCAGCCTGATCGGCCTGCGCCTGGGCGATCCGCATCTCGGCCGGGTTCCGGTTCGCCCGGGCCTTCCCGGCCTCGCGCAGGTACCGCGTCTGGTCCGCCACCGCAGCGGCCTCCTCGAGGACCAACGAGTCGGTGTCGAGGGACAACACCGCCGCGCCATTCGTGAGCGCATCGCCGGGACGTCCCGCCACCGACCGGATGTATCCCTGGAACGGTGCGGTCAGGATCGCGACCTCCTCGCTCCGGATGCGGAAGCTGCCTTCGATGCGGTGGGGATAGATGGGCAGCAGCAGGGCGATGAGGACGAGGGTTCCGGCGAGGGCGAGGAGCTTCGCCCCGGTGTGTTCCGGGCCCACGAGGCGTCCAGCGGATTCCCGGGCGTCACGGAGGAGTCGAGCCCCCCACCAGGGGGAGGAGCGGTGGAGGTCGGACACCTTTCGGACGACGGTGTCGGCCATCTTCCGCAAGGACAGGAGCCCCTTCTCGGCAAGGGGTGCCTCGTTCCGCTCGAGGGTCAGGACACCGACCGGGTGACCGTCGAGACGGAGGGGCACGGAGACCAGGTGGGCGATGTGGTGGTCCCGGGCGTGGTTTCCATGGACCCGGGAGATGGCGCGTCCCCCGGCAGGGGGCGGCCAGAGGATCTCGTTGTCCTGGTCGAGGCACTCCTCCATGGCCAGCTCCAGTCCGACCACCGCGGCCATCTTGGGATCGAACCGTTCGGTCCGGCTCATGGCCTTCAACCGGATGGAACCGCCCTCCAGCCAGCCCAGGCTGACCCGGTCGCAGTGGAACCGTTCGGCCAGGGTGTTCACCAGGGTGAAGGCGGCCCCCTTGAAATCCCGTTGCCGATCCAGCTGGGACGAGAGGTCGAGGACGATGTCCGCATCGGACTCCACGGCCGATGCCGCGGGTGTCGGCGTCCGGGAGGCTGCCTGTCGCTGGGCCAGGTAGAGGGTCGGCACATCGGCGGCGAGACGCAGGAGCTCGACCGTCTGGTGAACCTGTTGCAGCGGGGTCTCGAGGAGGAGTCCGGCGGCGACGAGACGTTCAGAGGAACCGGGAAGTGGGAGGAGCACGGCGACGGCGCGATGGGCGGTCTCGGGCGACAGGCCGGTGCCCAGGGTCTGTTCTGACCAGCCCCCCGAGGTGCAGGCGGCGACAAGGCCGGGCACTGCGTTCTGGAATGGGATC
>JBDLQQ010000237.1:0-6437 GCA_039800465.1 Verrucomicrobiota bacterium | reverse complement strand
AAGGTCTGTTCGCCCCAGCGCACTTCCTGGGTGGGATCCGGGTTGGCCGGGTTGGCGGGGCTGTTGTCGTACCATGCAGTGGCGCGGATGCGGGTCCCGCTGGGGAGCGTCACCGGCTGCTCGAACCGATAGCTCAGCTGCCAGTTGAAGTCGTAGCGCGGCACGTCCAACAGGGGTTTCCGACCGCCGTCGGCGTCCAGCAGCTCGAACCGGAAGGCCTTCCCGCGGACATGGAGGTGGGGCATCAGCGCGAGGATGCGGGCGTCGCGGGGGACGGGCAGCGAGGCGGATTCCTCGTGGTTCGGGGCGCCAGGCGGGATGCGGAGCATGGGATTGGCGATGCCGACCACGTGGATGCGATGGCGCGGGGGCTCCTTAGCAAAGCGGAACCCGATCCGCATCTGGTCCTCCACCGCGGTGCCGTTGGGCGTGTAGTGGATCTGGAACCGCAGGCGGCTCCCCGCAGGCAGGGGCTTGGCGAATCCCTCGGGATAGATCTGGAACGTGTTGCCCGGCACATAGGCCGCGAAGAACCCGGTCACCCCGTCGCCGCTGGAATCCGCATCGCCCCGGCCGCGCTGTCCCGGCTGTCGAACGAACACCAGCACATGGTGGACGACCGCCTTGGCCGTGGGCTGGATCTCGACCGCGGTCACCCACTGGTCCTCGGTCAGGCCGGTCTCGATGGTGGTCTTCTGGTACGGCATCACCCCCTCGGCCGACACGGCGATGGGCTTGGGGATGGTGTAGACCGCATCGGGTTTGCCGATGCTCCAGTCGCCCGCCGCGGGCAGGGGCAGGGGAGCGTCCGCGGGATTGCCCTCGGGGCGCTGGCCCGAGAGCCAGCCGAGGAGATCCCGACGGTCCTCGTCCGGCAAGGACCGGTCGTTGAGCCACGGGGTGTGGCCGGCAGAAGCAGCCGGGTCGGGCGCGGCGAACCACGGGGGCATGATGCCCTTCTCGACCTGCGTCTGGATCACCTTGGCGTGGCCGACCACCGATGTGTAGGACTCGAGCTCGAAGGGTGCGGGGCCTCCAGTCTGGTGGCACTCCTGGCAGTGGGTCTGGAGGATCCGGGAGACGCGGTTGTGGAAGGTGACCGTGCGGCCCGTCGATACGGGAATGGGGCCGGCCGACTCGAGGTCGCATCCCGGTGCGGTCGTTGCGGCGATCGCCGGACGCTCCCCGCGCAGCACGGCCTCCAAGGCGTCCCTCAGCGGCCGACGGGTCGGTTCGGCCTTTGCGTAGCCGAGGCCATACTGGTCATCCACCGCCCCGCGGTAGACCACCGTCCCGGCGGCATCGGTCACGATCGCCTCGGTCGTGCTCCGGAGTCCCAGGCGTCGGGACAGATCGCCCTTGGGATCCGGTAGAAGGGGAGCCGTCCACTTCTGGGCGGCGGCCATCGCCTTGAGGTCCTTCTTCGAATCCGACTCCACGGGTGCGATGAAGACGACCTCGAAGCTCTGGGCTGCGGCGTCTGTGGCGAGGCGCCCCAGTGAGGGGCCGTATTTTCGGCTGAGCGGGCAGCTCGACGAGGTGGCGAGGAGGATCCGCCCCTTTCCGGTGGGCCGCGCATCCAGATTGACCTGGCGGCCGTCCAGGCTTGTCCAGACGCCCGCCTCGAGGCGTCGTCCGACCCCCAGCGGGGCGTCGGCGACCTGCCAGAAGGATTCCTTGGTCTCGGGCGCGGGTTTCACCGGGGCGCTGGCGGTATTGGTTCCTTTCGATGTCGGCCGCGCCCAGCGCCCCCGGCCGCCGATCTCGGTCAGGGCCTCGGCCGCCTCCTGTCGGGTGATGGCGCCGTCGCCATCGCGGTCGAGCCACTGGAGCATGGCCGGGTTGTTGATCTCCTCAGCAGTGACCCGCCCGTCACCGTTCCGGTCGAACCGCTCGAAGGCATCGGGGCGCCTGGGACGTCCACCGGACTGGGCGCCCGCGGGACGAGGGTTCGGGGCGGCATTGGTGGACGGTGTGGATTCCTGGGCGATGAGTCCCGGGGTGCCAAGGATGGCGACCACGATGAGTGGGAACGCCCGGCGGAGGATGCCCATCGGGGGCAGCGATGCCTTCATGACCGGACAGTGCCACCAAAAGGACTGAGAGCCTAGAGCCCAGAGCGTCAGGAAGTGGTCGTGACAGGGCCAGGGTGGGTGATGCAGTGCCCCGCATCACGGGGTGTGGGAGCACCCACGGAACCCGGGGTGTGGTCCACCTCCCGGGTTCCTGGGCCCCGGGGACAGGCTCAAAAGTCTGCGTCTCGGGTCCATCACAGGGTGGGCTTTCAGCCCAGGGCGCTGGGAGTGTCACCCCTCCGCCTTGTGTGCGGTGCCCGCCGCTCAATCCTCCAGCACGAGTTTGCCGGCCTCACCCTCTTTGCCGCGCTTCTCGAGATCCGCCAGCAGTCCCTCGTCCGAGAGATCCAACTTGTGGGAGTGCTCCCAGTCCTGGTGGGCCACATCGTGCAGCTCATCCACCACGGCGGTGTCCTCCACCTCGATCGCCAGTTCGCGGCGATCGTCGAAGCTCCCCGGGGCCAGGTTGATGGAGCCGATGATCGCCCGCTTGCCGTCGGCCAGGAGCATCTTGCCGTGGAGCTTCAGCTTCTTGAGCTTGTGGATCTTGGCGCCGACGTCGTCGAGCATCCGGAGTCCACTCACCCCCTCGATCAGCTTCTCCTTCTTGAGGGAGTGCGGGGGACGGGCCATCACGTGGACCTTCACGTCCCGTTCCCGGGCGCGGATGAGTCGCTCGATGATGACGGGGTCCTGGTACCGCTCGTTCTGGACGAACAGGGTGTGCTTGGCCTTGTCGATGAAGTGCGCGATGGACTCCCGTCCGTTCGCAGGACACCAGATGAGGGGCGTCTTGCCCGGGGGCTTGAACGTCTGCCGGTGCCAGTCGGCCTCGAAGCAGTCCAGGATCTCCCGGACCTCGTCCTTGTGCTCGGTCGTGACGGCGTAGTCCCGGGTCTCGGTCAGGTTCCGGGTGGCCCAGTTCAGCGACTTCACGAAGGCGAGGGATTCGTCGACCACCATCGACTTCTCGTGGGTCACGCCGAAGTCGGGGTTGCTGTCCTGGACCGGGATGCCGGCGTGATGGAGCGTCTTGCGGGATTCGGCGTTGTCATCCGCCCCGTCGCGCCTCGCCGCGTTGAGCATGATCCGCACGTCGACGCCCCGCTTGCGGGCGGCGATGACGGCCTGGATGAGGTCCGGATCGGAGAACACGAACATCTTGATCCGGATCGAGGTCTTGGCGTTCTCGATGGCGGTCAGGAACGGACGGGCGGTGCGGTCGGGAAGAACGATGAGGGAGCGGTGGGACATGGAAGCAGGGGGAAAGGGTCAGGCCTTGGGGGCGGGGGCAGGGGCGGGGGTGTCCCCGGTCTGGATCCGGTGGAGCTCGGCGTAGACGCCGTTGAGTTGGACCAGTTCGGCATGGGTGCCTTCCTCGGCCACGACGCCGGCCTTGAGGACGATGATCTTGTCGGCATCGCGGATGGTGCTGAGCCGGTGGGCGATCGTGATCACGGTGCGGCCGTGCATCAGCCGTTCCAGCGCCTCCATCACCACCTTCTCGGACTCGGTGTCGAGCGCCGCGGTGGGCTCGTCGAGGATCAGGATCGGGGAGTTCCGGATCAGGGCCCGGGCGATGCCCAGACGCTGGCGCTGTCCACCGGAGAGGGTGAGGCCACGCTCGCCGACGAGGGTGTCGTAGCCCTGGGGCATCCGGTCGATGAACTCGTGGGCGTTGGCGAGCCGGGCGGCCTCGCGGATCTCCTCCTCGGAGGCCCCCGGGTGCCCGTAGGCGATGTTCTCCCGGATCGTGCCGCGGAACAGGACGGTGTCCTGGAGGACGAACCCGATGTTGCGACGGAGGGCCGCCAGCTGGAGGTCGGCCAGGTCCTGGTCGTCGATCCGGATGCGTCCCTTCGTGGGGTCGTAGAACCGCGGGATGAGGCTGACCACGGTGGACTTGCCACCACCGGTGGGGCCGACGATGCCGATCCGTTGTCCGGGCTCGATGGTGAAGTTGACATCCCGGAGCACCGGGGCGGCGGGATCGTAGGCGAACGCCACCTTCTCGAAGACGATCCGCCCCCGGAGCGTCCCGGGGTCGCGTGCGTTTTCCTTCTGCGGAATCCCGACGTCGGTGTCGAGGATCCCCTGGATGCGCTCCAGTCCGACGGAGGTCGCGGCGATCGTGTTGGTCATCTTGGCGAGGTCCTGCACCGGCTTGAAGAACTTGGACAGGTACGCGAGGAAGACGGTGAGGGAGCCAACCGTCATGGCGCCGCTGAGGATCAGGGAGGCACCGCGCCACAGGACGATGGCGGTGCAGAGGGCCACTGTCAGGTTCACCACCGGGGACAGCAGCGACTTGATCTGGCGGGCCTTCAGGGCGGCCTCGACCGTGGCATGGCTGGCCTCCCCCAGACGGCTCTCCTCGAGGTCCTCTCGGCCGAACGCCTCGACCGTCCGCATCGACCCGAGGCCCTGCTGGACCACGGCCACGATGTCGCTCTGGCGTTTCCGGACCTCGTGGGTGGCCTTCTTGACCGACTTCTTGAAGCGGCTGACGAAGAGCAGGAGGAACGGGGTGACGCCGACCGCGATCAGGGCGAAGTCCCAGTCGAGCCAGAACATCAGTCCCAGCATCCCGACGATGGTCAGGAGATCGATGAGGATCCCAAGGGTCGCCGAGGAGGCGAAGTTCTGGATCGTGGCGACGTCGTCGGTGAGCGTGCTGAGGAGGAGTCCCGTCTGGTGGGTGTCGTAGTACGAGAGCGAGAGCCGCTGCAGGTGGTGGTAGATCCGGAGGCGCAGGTCGTTCGCGACCCATTGTCCGACGCTCTCGGTGTAGTAGTTGGCGACGTAGCCGGCGATCGCTCCGATGAGGGCGATGAGCACCACGGCGGAGGCCGCGAGCAGGGCGAGTCCGCCCTTGCTCTGGGCGATCTGGAACCGGTGGATCCACTCCAGCCATTCCGGGAGGCGGTGGTTCCCGACGACGTTGTCGAGGATCACCTTCAGCGGCCAGGGTGCGGCGAGGCTGGTCAGGGTCTGGACCAGCATCGAGCCGAGCACGATGGCGAGGCCGGTCCGGTAGGGCCGCAGCAGATCGAGGATGAGCGAGGAAAGGGTCCCCGGGGTGCCGGGGGTGGCCTCTGGGGGGCGCGACCGGTCGGCGGGGGAGGTCTTGGGGTGCTCTGCTTGGCTCACGAGGTCCATAGTGCCGAGTCGCGACCATGCGTCCAGACCGCGTGGCACTGAGTTGGAATCGGGGTGTTCGCCTTCTGACAACAGCGCCGCTGCGCCTCTTCGGGCCACTCCTCTTATCTCTCTACTCGCGAAGGTCGCATGGGCGATGTGGACGGGAAGAGGAGGCTCCCGCGGAGGTGGGGAGGCGCAGGGAAGAGGAACCAGGGTGGGGCCGACGGGGACGTCAGCCCGGGCACCGTTGGCCCGGTCGAGGTCAGGCTCCGGCGGTCTCGGCGGCCAGGGCCTTGGCGGCACGGCGGCGGGCGGCGTAGCGCTTCACCAGCTCATCGGCAATGACCCCCAGCAGGATCACGGCGCCAATGATCGCGAACTCGATGTTGTTGTGGGTGGTCACGAGCGTGATCATGTTCCGCAACACCTGCATCAGCGCCGCACCCACGATCACGCCCACGATCGTCCCCTCGCCACCCCGCAGGCTGCAGCCGCCCAGCACCGCGGCCGCGATCGCGTAGAGCTCGTAGAAGTTCCCGAAGTCCACCGGCTGCGCCGAGTTGACGTCGAGGACGAACAGGATCCCGCCCAGCCCGGCCAGCGTGGAGCTGATCACATAGGCCAGCACGATCATGCGCCGGGTGTTGATGCCGCTGTACCGTGCCGCGTCCTCGTTGCGGCCCAGGGCCAGCAGGTAGCGGCCGTAGATCGTCCGGTTCAGGAAGATCGCCGCGATGACGGCGACCACGATCAGGAAGATCCAGGGCGCCGGCAGGGCGAAGCCCGAGAGGAAGGGCAGGGGGATCTGGCCTGTGGCCAGGCTTCGCAGGGCCTTGAAATCGGCCCCGAACCCGACGGTCTGGTCCTGGGTGAACCCGCGGGCCAGGCCGCGATAGAGCAGCAGTCCGCAGAGTGTCACCACGAAGGGGGGCAGACGAAGCCGGGTGATCAGCAGGCCGTGGCCGAGTCCGATGCCGACCGACAGGAGGATGACCGCGGCGAGTGCGGCCGGGACGGACCAGTGGTGGGTGGTCAGGAGCCAGGGTAGGCCGCAGCCGACGAGGCAGACGACCGAACCGATCGAGAGGTCGATCCCGCCGGTGACGATCACGAAGGCGACGCCGATGCTGATGACACCGAAGAGGGCGGTGCGGCGGATCAGGTTCTCGAGGTTGTAGGCGCTGAGGAAGCTGCTGCTGGCCAGCGAGGTGATCACGCAGA
>JBDLQQ010000236.1:0-3585 GCA_039800465.1 Verrucomicrobiota bacterium | reverse complement strand
CCAGTCGGAGGTCCCCCGTCTCGAGCACAACCTGCCGCTCCTCGCCACGATCGCCCAGGTGGCCCCCCTGCTCGGACTGATGGGCACCCTCCTCGGATTCGGCGTGGTCTTCCGCGGCCTGCGGGGGGATGGGGCCTGGGGAGCCGGCTATGCGGCGCCTGGACAGATGTTCGACGGCCTGATGCAGGCTCTCTACACGGCGGCGGTCGGCATCGGGATCGCGGCCTTCTGCTACGCCGCCTACAACTACCTCGTCCACCGGGTCAACCTGATCGTCCTGGACATGGAGAAGGCGAGCCGTGAGGCGGTGCGTCTGGCCCTCGGGGATCCCGGATCCCCCGGCGAACCGGGACGGAACCCATGAGATTCCAGAGGACCACCCGCCTGTTCCGCGGCCAGCTGGACCTGGCCCCGTTCCTGTGCGTGCTCTTCCCGGTGGCCCTCGCCGCCCTGCTGCACAGCCATCTGGTCCTGCCCCGCGGCAATCGCATCACCCTCCCCGCCTCCGGCGCAGGACCCGCCGTCGCCCCGGGGGAACCCACACTGATCCTCGCGATCGACAGGCACCAGCGGCTCTACTTCGAGAACCAGGTCACCACGCTCGAGTCCCTGGAACAGACCCTCAACCGGCGTGCCCGGAACAATCCGGCGAGCGTCCTCCTCGTGGAGGCGGACGGCGCCGTGTCACACGGATTCCTCGTGGGCATCTCCGAACTGGCACGCCGATCCGGGATGCGCGAGATCGTCCTCTCGACCCTCCCCGCCCCGGCTCCATGACCGCATCGCCCCCTCCCGAGCCGGCCGATGCCTGGGGTCGGACCCGGATCCTCGTCGCCACCGCGCTGCTCGCCGCGATCCAGGGCATCCTGTTCGTGTCCCTGTCCCGCTGGCCAACCCTCCCCGAACCCCGTCGTGGCGATCCCTTCACGGTGCGACTCTCCCCCCAGCCCCGGGACACCCGCGGGACCTGGGACTGGTCCGCGGATCCCCGGCAGTTCTCATCGAACCACCGCGATGGCATCGTCCCGCGCGATCCCGCGGCCCCCAACACCCCGGAGTATCCCCTGTTCCGATGGGAGCAGGCCCCCCAGTGGCTCGGGGCCTCCTCGGGGACCCTCTCGCGTCCCGGACCAGACAGTGTCCCGGAGAGGGAACGTCCCGCAGGGCTGGAAGTCTCCGGCCCGATCCCGGGTCCCACGATCCGCCCACCGCTTCTCAAGGGAGAGACCACCTTCTCGCTGCGGGGTGAACTCAAGCCGCTGGCTCTCGAGGCGGTCCAGGCCCCTCCCTCCTCCCAGGTCGACGACATCCTCCCATCGACCGTGATCGAGCTCGTGGTGGGACCGGGAGGAGACGTCATCCGGGCCCGGCTCGCCGTGGGCTGTGGGAATGCGGATGCCGACCGTGCGGCCCTGTCGTGGGCTCGCGGACTCCGCTTTGTCGCCGCCGGCGTGCAGTCCGGACCCGGGGCGACGGACCCGACCCAGTGGAAGACCGGCGATCTGGCGATCCACTGGAACACCCGCCCCGCCCCTCAACGATGACGAGCCCGGAACATCTCATCGTCGTCTGGACCCTCGGGGCGCTCGGCACCCTCGCCATCCTGGCCCTTTGGGATGAACGGGTGCGACGGCGAGTCGGCGCCGACATCTCGGAGGACCGGATCTTCCGCTGCGCCCAATGCAGCCTCGTCTACACGGACGACCCTGAAGTGGACCGGTCGCGCTGTCCCGGGTGCGGCAGGACGAACAGCCCGGTCCAGTTCTGAGGCGGCCTGGGGAGACCCACCGCTCAGCCGAGGACCTCCCGGGCCGCGATACAGTCGCGCCCGATCTGGGACTGGAGGGCTTCGACGGAGTCGAACCGGCACTCGGCCCGGAGGAACCGGACGAACGTGATCTCCAGCTCCCGTCCGTAGAGGTCTCCCTCCTGTTCGAGGAGATGGACCTCGAAGCGTCCCTCCCCCTCGGGACGATCCAGTGTCGGGCGGACCCCCCAGTTCAGCACCGCGGGAACATCGGGGGCACCCGGCAGGATCCGGACCCGCGCCGCATAGACGCCATGCGGGGGGAGCTCGAGTCCCTGGACGTCGATGTTGGCGGTCGGGAACCCGATCCTGCGCCCGAGCTGGTCGCCCCGGACCACGGTTCCCGATACGGCATACGGCCGACCCAGGAGCTCCGAGACCGTCTCGAGATCCCCTTCCCGGAGGCTCTGCCGGATCCGGGAACTGCTCACGACCACGCCACCGAGGGAAACCGGCTGGGCCACATGGACCGCGACACCCCTTTCCAGCCCGATCCGGCGCAGCAAGGCGATGTCACCCGAGCGTCGGGCACCGAACTGGAACCCTTCCCCGACCGAGAGGCTCTGCACTCCCGGGGCCCTCCCGAGGAGATGCTCCACGAACTCCTGTCCAGTGACCCGGGAGAGGTCAGGGGTGAACTGCAGGACGAGCGCCACGTCGATGCCGAGCGCATCGAGGTCCCGCAGCCGCTGGGCGAGGGGCTGGAGAAGCCTCGGAGCCTTCTCCGGACACACCACGGACTGAGGATGGGGATCAAACGTCAGGGCAACCGCCCGCCCCCCCCGGACCCGGGCCTCGTTCTGGGCCAGGCGGAGCACATGTTGATGACCCAGATGGACCCCGTCGAACATGCCCCAGGCAATGCTGCATCCCCGGGCACTCCGTGGGATCGCGTCGGCGCTGCGGACCACCAGCATCGTCGCCCCCCTATTCCATCCCCTTGAGCCGAAGCAGCGGGATCACCCGCGCCTCGAGTCCCTTGCGGTCCAGCGCCAGGAGTTCCTTGAGCGGCAGCGCATCCGACACGTCGAAGCGGCCCGACCCCATCCGGCGCAACGCCGTCAGGTGGGCCCCGCACCCGAGGCGCTGGCCCAGATCGTGGGCCAGTGACCGGACATACGTCCCCTTGGTGCAGCTCACCCGGAAATAGCCGAACGGATCCTCGTAGTCCTCGAAGCGGAAGGTGTAGACGTGGACCAGACGCGGTTCCCTGGGAATCTCGCGTCCCTGTCGGGCCAACCGGTACAGCGGGACGCCTCCGACCTTCTTGGCACTGACCATGGGCGGGATCTGCTGGAGATCCCCGACGAATGCCGATGCGGCCTCGTTGAGATCCTCGAGCGAGAGGGGTGGAACCGGTCGGGTCTCCACCAGCTCCCCATCCGCGTCATAGCTGTCCGTGACCTCGCCGAGGCGCATCGTGCCCTCATAGACCTTGTCGGACGCCATGAGGCGTTCCGAGTAGCGGGTCGCCTTCCCCAGCACGAGGATCAGCAGCCCCGTCGCCATCGGGTCGAGCGTCCCGCAATGTCCCACCTTCGGGAGCCGGAAATGACCCCGGACCTTGGCCACGACATCATGCGAGGTCCACTCGGACGGCTTGTCGACCAGCAAGGCTCCGTCCAGTGCGGTGAGTTCCTGCATCGGCGGTGTCCCCTAGGCGGCGAGCGAGCGTCGGACCGCCGCGAGCACGCGGCGCTGGACCGACAGGGCGGTTCCCGGGATCCGGGCACCCGCGGCGGAACGGTGTCCACCACCACCAAAGAGGGCGGCGACGG
>JBDLQQ010000235.1:0-4664 GCA_039800465.1 Verrucomicrobiota bacterium | reverse complement strand
TGATAAACCGGGCCGGTGGTCGCCCTCCGCGCTCGAAAGAGCGCGGCCCGGTTGAAGCGATACCGCTTTGACTGAAGGCCGGTTCCCGACTCAGAAGGCCCTCCGCGCTCGAAAGTGCGCGGTCCGAGGCGGATCGAGATGGGGACGTCGCGGAGGACATCCCTCGGTAGCCACTCCGTTGGGTGCCCAACTGAACCGCGAGGATTGAGCAGACCCTGTGGGTGGGTCGGGTGGATCTGGGGCGTGAGAGGATCCCGTCTGCTTTCACGGGTGAGAGACGTGTCGCGGATCGAGATGGGGACGTGAGGGACCACATCCCTACCAGAGGTGGGCGCTGCCGCGCCCAGTGCTGCAGGGCACTGCAGCACCCACCGGGATTGGATCGGCTCAGCGGGTTTTCCCAGTCTTTCCTCTGCGCCCCAGCGCCTCCGCGTGCCAATCCTCCCGGCTTTCCCTGGTCAACGGCGGACGGTGTTGTGAGGATGGATAGAGAGGGAGGAGGGGGAGGGAGGTTGAGTGTTGATTGTTGAGAGTTGAGAGACACGGATCCGAGGGGGATCGAGACTGGGACGTCGCGGAGGACATCCCTACCGGGGTCACAGTCGACTGGAGACAAAGTCCGTCCAGGGCATCGCTGCCACACCGGGGGCCACGGGAAAGGCGTTCAGGAATCCCACCAGATCTGCCGTGCTGGCCATTGGCAATTCCGGTCCGGGTTCGCCCGGCAGCGTGGCGGCGAGGCCGTTCCCGTCCACGTCTACGATCAGTGCCTCGACGAAGGGCGCAAACTCCCGGTTGGGATCCTACCGGACCACAACTCGGCGATCCTTGAGTTTGTCCTCCAGCTGCTCGTGTAGGTAGGCGGGAAAGGGTTCAGTCGGTGGCCGGGGGCAGGGCGAGCAGTCGCTGGCGCAGGGCATGGCCGGCGGGGGTGAGTCGGTAGCGTTGGCTGCGGCTTTGAGGACGATCCGGAATCGTTCGTTCGACCAAACCCGCACTCATCGCTGGAACCAAGTACCCGAGGCGGAAGTTCTCCCGATCGGAAAGCTCCATGAGATCCTGCAGCTGCTCCCGGGTATGCTCCCCGGTTATGGCTTTCACCAAGGACGCGACTTGCGGGGCGACTTGCGGGGTGACCTCGGGGGTGACCTCGGGGGTGACTCGTTGGGTTACCGCCTCGGGGCGCCACAGGACCTGGATGAATTGCCCGTGCTCGAATCGGAACTGTGGGTCTTTGAGTCTGGCGTCCCGCGACAGGGCGGCCATGTCCAGGGTGCCGGTCCCCGCCCGCTCAATGTAGCGGGCCAGGAACATAGGTTCCGCCAGCAGCGGATTCCGGGGGATCGATGGGTGCGGGCAACGCAGAGCCTCGAAGGTCAACGGTGGGATCAACCCTCCCGGATTCCAGACCTCCAGACGATCGGAGAACAGCATGACCTGCACGGAGGCATTCGACGCGTAGTCGCGGTGGACGACGGCATTCACGATGGCTTCGGCGACGGCATCCCTGGGAATCTCGTATTCGACCCAGCAAGGGATCCGCCTCGACGAAATCCCGGATGGCACGACGCTCCGCCGCCAGCTCGCGTTGGGGACTGCTCACGAAGACAGTGTATTTCGGGGAAGTCATCAGGGTTCAGCGTTAGGGAGCAGCATCAGGAGCGGCGCTTTCGGCGTGGCGCCTTGGACGGTGTTGGAACCGTTGGCGCGGTGGGCTGATCAACGGGGTGGGCCTCCATCCTGGCCTGGGCCAGTTGCACGGCGTCGTGGAGCTTACGGGTCAACAGGTCCTTGGGTGGCAGTTCGGTCAAGTATTCGGCGATGCGGACGCCGCGCGACTCCAGTTCGAACAGCTCGACCCGCTCGTCCGATTTCTCGGCGCACAAGATGAGGCCGATGGGTGCCTCCTCACCGGGACGCACCTCATGCTTCTTCAGCCAGCGCAGGTAGAACTCCATCTGGCCGATGTCGGCCGGTGCGAATCTCCCCAGCTTGAGTTCGATGGCGACCAATCGCCGGAGGCGCCGGTGGAAGAACAGGAGGTCGAGGTAGAAATCCTCGCCGTCCACCACCATGCGCTTCTGCCGGGCGAGGAAGGCAAAGTCGCTGCCCAGCTCGACGAGGAACCGTTCGAGATCGCGCAGGATCGCCGTCTCCAGGTCCTTCTCGGAGAAGGCGCCTTGGAGTCCGAGGAAATCGAGGAAGTAGGGGTCACGGAACACCAGGTCGGGCGAGAGTTGATCCTCGACGCGCAGCTTCTCGATCTCCTGTTCGATGAGCTTGTCGGGCTTCTTCGACAACGCGGTCCGTTCGTAGAGCATCCCATCGATCTTTTGGCGCAAGGTGCGCACGCTCCACCGCTCCACACGGCACATCTCGGCGTAGAACTCGCGTTGCAGGTGCTTCTTCAGTGGCAGCAGCTCGACGAAGTGCGACCAGCCCAATTGTTGCGACAGTGTCGCGACAATCTTGGGGTCGGGGAAAACCTCGGAGAATCGGACTGCCCTACTGATGGCCGAGCGGTCCCATCCTCGCCCGAACTCCCCCGTCAATTGGTGCGACAGTGTCGCAACAATCTGCTCCCCATACTCCGCTCGCTTCTCCTGAAGGATATCTTGGCGAATACGATCTCCAACCCGCCAGTAGAGTGCAACGAGGCCGGCATTGGCGGCCCGAGCGACACTCTGACGGGCCGTCATGATCAGTTCCCGAACGTCCCGGAGCAGGCCGGTCGGAGATGGTTTTTTTGGGATAACTCGTTTCATGCCTTGGCTCCTTTGCGTCCTCGGCGAGGGGCACCTTCGTTGCTGGTAACGCCGATCAACGATTCCACCGTTGCTTTGACGGCGGCCGAGGTGTGCTCGGCGATCAGGCCACGAAGCTCCAAGTCGGTGACTTTCCGAGCAATCCATTTGCCCGGCTTCTCGGGATCTCCCCGCCAGAAGATCGCATCCAGGCCCTGGGCGATGGCGAGGCTGCGGTCGGTGGCGCATTTGGGGATCACGCGTTCGGGCCAGACCTCATCATCGAAGGTCACGTAGCCATGACCTGGGACGAGCGTCCGGACGAGGGTCGTCTTGACGCACTGGCGCCGACCCAGCAGGCACACCACGGGCGTGTCTGCGCGCGCAGCGGGTAGGGTCGGCGCGAGTCCGCGCGGAAGAAGCCTGGCGTCCATTTGCGGGACAGATGATCGTCCAAATTCTGCCTCAGCAAGCGTCCAGTTGCTGGTCACGAGACCGTCTAAATGCTGGTTTCAGAACACTAGGGTGACTTCACAGCGAACGCATGACGGGGCCGACGGATGGTTGCGAAGCGGGTGAAGATGGCGTCGTTCTGGAATCCGTGAACTGCCTGAGCCGGAGACTCTCCGAACGCGAGGGGGTGTTGGATCGCCTCCACGATGCGGCGGCGCACCAGGCGTCCCGCTGGCGACCCGTGGGCCATCGGCATGGCCATCGGATGCACCCTCCTTGAGCAGACCCTGTGGGTGGGTCGGGTGGATCTGGGGCGTGAGAGGATCCCGTCTGCCTTCACGGGTGAATGACGTGTCACGGATCGAGATGGGGACGTGAGGGACCACATCCCTACCGGGGGTGGGCGCTGCCGCGCCCAGTGCTGCAGGGCACTGCAGCACCCACCGGGATTGGATCGGCTTATTGGATTTCCCCGCCTTTCCTCTGCGCCCCCGCGTCTCCGCGTGCCAATCGTCTTCGTTTCTTCGACCAGCGGCGGACGATGTTGTGCGGATGGAGAGAGAGGGAGGAGGGGGAGGGAGGTTGAGTGTTGATTGTTGAGAGACTCTGCGCGGCGGACAACCCGGGGTCACAGTCCACCGGCGACGAAGTCCGTACAGGGCATTGCCGCCACACCGGGGGCCACTGCCTGTGAGCGGGGCCCGCCACGTGCGGGGCGATGCACCAGAAGGCATCGGATGCCGCCACGTCGTCCAGGACTCCTCTCCCAGGCCGCTGCCAGACGCTGCATCGGAACCGCCATCGCCGGCGTGACCGTTCGGGACGACTTGGCCTCGACCAGTGCAACCGATCCCTCCGGTCCCGGAACGACAAAGTCCACCTCCAGCCCCTGCTGGTCCCGGAAATAATACAGCTCGCGTCGACCACCGGCGTTGAGCTGGGACTTGGCGATTTCGGTGGCGATGAAGCCCTCGAACAGGGCACCGAGGAAGGGCGACCGCTCAAGTTCCGCCTCCGTCTCGATCCCGAGCAGGTGGCAGGCGAGACCGGTGTCGGAGATGTAGACCTTGGGCGACTTGATGAGTCTCTTGCCGAGGTTCTCGAAATACGGCGGCACCATGAGGATCTGGGACGTGGCCTCGAGGATGTCGAGCCACTTGCCAATCCCGGGGACGCTCAGGCCGAGGGGGGCAGCGAGGTCGGACTTGTTCAGCACCTGCCCATGCCTGCTGGCCACCAGGGCGAAGAAACGCCGGAACAGGGCAAGGTCCTGGACCCGGGTGATCTGGCGCACGTCCCGCTCGAGGTAGGTCTGGAGATAGGAACTGAACCACAACCGGGCCGCCTTCGGTCGTGCGACCACCTCGGGATAGCCGCCGCGCAGGAGGGTCGCCTTCGGGGATTCCCCGGCCGAGAACGGAAGGAGATGCAGGACTGCAGCCCGACCGGCCATGGACTCCGTCACAT
>JBDLQQ010000234.1:0-12440 GCA_039800465.1 Verrucomicrobiota bacterium | reverse complement strand
CAGGGATGCCTCAGGATCCTCCGGGAGGATGGTGCCGAGGTGCAGGGCTATCTGACCCGGGACTACGGACACTTCGGCCCCCGTCTCGAGGCCGCCTGCAGGTCCGCTGCGGAACTGCCCGATCCGGTGGACTGGATGCGGGAACAGCGGCCGGACGTCCTTGTCCCGATGTCGATCGAGTGGGCCCTGCGCCCCTGGACGGAGAGCTTCCTGGCCTCGGGGCTGCCGCTGCTGTGTCCGACCGGTGAGGGACTGCGACTCGAGCGGGAGCGGGATTTCGCCCGAGAGCTGTGTGGCCGCTTCGGCATCCCGTTCCCGGGGTCCCGGTTCGCCCGGACGCGCGAGGAGGCGGCCGCGTGGGTCCGGGCGACGAACCGTCCATTCGTCATCAAGAACCCGCTCTGCTCCCCGACCAGTCCCATCCACACCATCGTCTGCGAGACCCCCGAGGACACGCTGTCGTGGATCCCCCGGCTGGATGATTCCGAGGGCATCTTCCTCCAGGAATATCTGGGACGTCGCGAGGCCGGCCACATCGCCCTCGTGAGCGCGGGTGAGATCCACCCGATGGTCACCAACCAGGAGTACAAGCGGGCCTTCGACGGCAACCTGGGGGTCGTGGCGGGTGCGCCCCTCGGCGGGCTGGTCGAGCGCGATCCGGAGGACCGATATGGACTTGCGCGCGAACTCCTCGAGCCGCTCCGGCCCTGGTTCCGCGAGGTGGGCTTCCATGGACCGGTCCAGGTGACCGCCATGCGGCACCAGGACCGCTGGCAGGTGCTGGAATACAACGTGCGCCTGGGGGTGACGAGCGGGCCGATGATCCTGCGCCTGCTGGAGAACCCGACCGAGGTGCTCCGGGCCTGTGCCCGGAACGAGCCCCTGCGTCCGCGCTGGCGCCCATCGCTCCGGTTCGGATGCTGCCTGACCCTCGCCGGATATGGCTATCCATTCACCCAGCTGGCCGGTCCCCACGTCCCGGTGACCGTCGAGGGAACCCCGACCTGTGATGTCTGGTGGAACGAGGTCGAGGCCTCCTCGGACGGCGGCATCGAGACCACCGGCCATCGGCTCTGCGACGTGTCGGCGCTGTCATCGACCCTCGAAGGGGCGATCGGACTCGCCTACGAGAACATCCGGAGGATCCGCTCGCTCGGCTCCTATTTCCGCACCGACGTCGGCCGCTCGCTCTGGCCCCCGGGAGAACCATGACCACCGCGTCCCCATCCGAATGTCCCACAGGCTCCCGACCCGCTTGGGTCGAGGTCGACCTCGACGCGCTGGCGTCGAACCTGCGTCGCATCCGCGCCGATCTTCCGTCCCGGGTGCGGTTGATGCAGGTGGTGAAGGACGAGGCCTACGGGACGGGGTCGGTCGCGGTGGCCCGGCTGGCCCTGGCCCACGGCGTGGATGCGTTCACGACCTTCACGGTCGGCGAGGCGGCCCGACTCCGGGACGCAGGGATCACCGCCCCGATCCTGCTGCTCGGTGAGCGGACGGCCGACGAGTTCGAGTGGCTTGTCCGTCATCGGCTGGCGACGTGTGTCGGGTCGTTGGACACCGCCCGGGCCCTCGAGGCCTTCGCGGCGCGGACGGGGGTGCGGATCGGGATCCACCTGAAGGTGAACTCGGGGATGAACCGGTTCGGATTCCCATGGAGGACGGTCTCGGAGTGGGCACCGGTGCTCGCGGGGCTCCGGCATCTCGACATCGTCGGGGCGCTGACCCACTTCGCCCAGAGCGACGAGCTCGACAAGACCTTCGCCCGGCTGCAGCTGGCCCGTTTCCAGGAGACGGTGGCGGTGCTCCGGAACCATGGCGTGAACCCCTCGTGCCTCCACACCTGCAACAGCGGCGGGTATCTCGATCTCCCCGAGGCGCATCACGACATGGTCCGGATCGGCATCCTGCCCCTGGGGGTCTATCCGTCGTCGGTGTGTCGGCGATTGGATGGACTCATGCCGGTCATGTCGGTGAAGGCCCGGATCACGGGGCTCCAGTGGCTGGAGCCCGGGGACACCGTGGGATATGGGATGCGGTATCGGGCGGAGGCGCCCCGTCGGATCGCGGTGTTGCCGCTGGGCTATGGCGATGGATTCCCGAGGGTGCGCAACGAGGGCTGCGCGCTGGTCCACGGCCGGCGGGCGCCCCTGGTGGGTGGGGTCTCGATGGATGCCGTGACGGTGGACGTCACCGACATCCCCGAGGCCCATCTGGGTGACGAGGCGGTCCTGATGGGCAGGCAGGGCGGCGAGGAGATCACGGCCCACGACGTGGCCGCGCTCAAGCGGAGCGTCAGCTACGACATCCTCACCGGATGGCGGAGTCGTCTGCCACGGCTGTATCGGGGAGGCATGGCGTGAACCTGGTCTTCTCCGAGGCGACGCCCGACTACGGACGCTACACGTTCCCCTATGCGGTCTGGGGGTTTCCGGAACCCGGGGAGACCCCCTCGGATTTCTTCGAGGCGGGATTCCTGCCCTCGTCGGTGGCCCTGGACCGGTTCTACCTGTGTCGACAGCTCCGCGTGCCGCTCCGGGACTGGATCCCCAACACGGAGAACCGTCGGATCCTGCGCAAGGCCGACCGCTGGACCTGTCGCGTGGTGCCGCGGTCGGACTACGACTACCGGCCGGAGCTGCGGTCGCAGTGGCTCGAGTTCGCGAGGGTCCGCTTCGGGGAAGGGGTGATGCCCGGGGAGCGGCTGGATCGTCTGATGGCCGCCCCGGTGGTGACCCATCTCCTGGAGTTCCGGGATCCGGATTCCTGGGAGGAGGTGGGCACCGTCCTGATGTACCTCGAGGCTCCGAGGGTGGCCTACTACTACTTCGCGTTCCACATGTTGGACGACGGGAAGGGGATCTCGGGGATGCAGATGATGACCCGGGCGGTGGCGCACTTCTCGCGGGCGGGGTTTGGCCATCTCCACCTGGGGACCTGCTATGACGAGCGGGCGCTCTACAAGGTCCAGTTCGAGCCGATGGAGTACTCGACCGGGTGGACCTGGTCCCCGGACATGGAGGCGCTTCGGACGCTGGTGCGACGATTCCCGACGAAGGGGCATCTTCTCGAGGATCCGGACCATCCGGCCGGGTGTGGGTCCGATCCGGGCGCCGCGGGCAGGGCCACCCGCTTCCGGCTCCGTGCGTAGCGTGTCGGGCTGGTCCCCATGGCTGGGGACCGGTGCCCCACGTTTTCTCCCCTTTGACGGTTCGATGAACCTTGGTAGGCTTCCCCTTTCTTTGCTACGGCCGGCGCAACGTCGGCCCGCGAAACACCACTGACTGACATCACGCAGATATGCCTAAAGCACCGAAATACGTTTACACCTGGGGCAACAAGAAGGCCGATGGCGACGGCTCGATGAAGGCCCTCCTGGGCGGCAAGGGCGCCAACCTGGCCGAGATGACCCGCATCGGACTCCCCGTGCCTCCGGGATTCACGATCACCACCGAGGTCTGCACCTATTTCTACGCCCACAAGAAGACCTATCCCAAGGAGCTCCAGTCCCAGATGGAGGATGGCGTCCGCAACATGGAGAAGATCATGGGATGCAAGTTCGGTGACGCGAAGGGCATGCCGCTCCTGGTGGCCGTCCGCTCCGGCGCCCGGGACTCGATGCCCGGCATGATGGACACCATCCTGAACCTCGGTCTCAACGACGAGACCGTGCTGTCGCTGGCGTTCGCCACCAAGAACGAGCGCTTCGCCTGGGACTGCTACCGCCGCTTCATCCAGATGTACGGCGACGTCGTGCTCGGCGTGCAGAAGCGCGAGGGTGAGGACCATGAGCCCTTCGAGACCGTCATCCACCACTACAAGCACGAGGTCTACCACAAGGACATCGTGGACAGCGACCTGACGGCGGCGGACCAGCAGGAGCTGGTCAAGCGCTTCAAGGCGCTCGTCAAGGAGCGCACCGGCAAGGTGTTCCCGAACAGCCCGTGGGACCAGCTCCGTGGCGCCGCCGGTGCGGTGTTCGGCTCCTGGATGAACGACCGCGCGATCGTCTACCGCCGCAAGTACAACATCCCCTCCGAGTGGGGAACCGCCGTCAACGTGCAGGCGATGGTGTACGGCAACACCGGTGAGACCTCCGGTTCCGGCGTCGCCTTCACCCGCAACCCGGCCAACGGCAACAACGAGTTCTACGGCGAGTTCCTCATCAACGCCCAGGGCGAGGACGTCGTCGCCGGCGTCCGCACCCCGGAGCCCGTGATCAAGCTCAAGGATCAGATGCCGAAGTCCTACGCCGAGCTGCTCAACGTCCGCAAGACGCTCGAGAAGCACTTCAAGGACGTCCAGGACGTCGAGTTCACGATCCAGGAGGGCAAGCTGTTCATGCTCCAGACCCGCAACGGCAAGCGCACCGCCGCCGCGGCGCTGAAGTTCGCGATGGACATGTACAAGGAGAAGCTGATCGACGCCGAGACCGCGGTGCTCCGCAACCCGGCCGACCAGCTCGACCAGCTCCTGGCCCCGATCTTCGACCTCGCCGAGGTGAAGAAGGCCAAGGCGATCGCCACCGGTCTCCCGGCCGGCCCCGGTGCCGCCTCCGGCAAGATCTACCTGAACGCCGACCGCGCCGTCACCGCCGCCGACAAGGGCGAGAAGGTGCTGCTCGTCCGCGTCGAGACCTCCCCCGAGGATCTCCGCGGCATGATCGCGGCCGAGGGCATCCTGACCGCCCGTGGCGGCGTCAGCTCGCACGCCGCGCTCGTCGCCCGCCAGATGGGCAAGGTCTGCATCTGCGGCGCCTCCGGGCTCGAGATCGACTACGACAAGAAGAGCGTCACGGTCGACGGCAAGACCTACCACGAGGGCGACTTCCTCTCGATCGACGGCACCGCCGGCACCGTGTATGCGGGCCAGATCAAGACCGCCCCGTCCGAGATCATCGCGGGCCTACTGAACGGCGACAAGACCGCCCAGAAGACCGAGAAGTTCAAGAACTTCGCCCAGCTGATGAAGTGGTGCTCGCAGTTCAGCCGGCTGCACGTCCGGACCAACGCCGACAACCCGGAGCAGACCGCCAACGCGATCGCCTTCGGCGCCACCGGCATCGGCCTCACCCGCACCGAGCACATGTTCTTTGAGGGCGACCGCATCGACGCCATGCGCGAGATGATCCTGGCCGACTCCCTGGCGGCCCGTCAGGAGGCCCTGGCGAAGCTCCTCCCCTACCAGCGCGAGGACTTCTTCGGGATCTTCAAGGAGCTCAAGGGCTTCCCGGCCACCATCCGGTTCCTCGACCCGCCGCTCCATGAGTTCCTGCCCCACACCAAGGAGCAGCAGCTCGACCTCGCCCGCAAGATGGGCATCCCGGTCGAGAGGATCATGTCCCGCGTGCACGAGCTCCACGAGTTCAACCCGATGCTCGGGTTCCGCGGGTGCCGCCTCGGCATCAAGTACCCCGAGATCACCGCCATGCAGGCCCGTGCGGTGTTCGAGGCGGCTGCCGACGCCAACAAGAAGGGCTACAAGGCCAAGCCTGAGATCATGATCCCGCTGGTCGGCTTCAAGAAGGAGCTCGACCTCCAGGTGGCCATCGTCCACGAGGTCGCGGCCGCGGTGCAGAAGGAGAAGAAGACCAAGATCGCCTACAGCGTGGGCACGATGATCGAGGTCCCGCGCGGCGCGCTCACGGCGGACGAGATCGCCCAGACGGCGGAGTTCTTCAGCTTCGGCACGAACGACCTGACCCAGACCACCCTCGGCATGAGCCGTGACGACTCCGGCAGCTTCCTGCCGCCGTACGCCGAGGCGGAGATCGTGAAGAAGAATCCGTTCGCGACGATCGACCAGACCGGCGTGGGCTCGCTCATGCAGATCGCGATCGCCAAGGGTCAGCAGAGCCGGCCCGGCATCAAGCTCGGCATCTGCGGCGAACACGGTGGCGATCCCGACTCCGTGAAGTTCTGCCACCGGATCGGCCTGACCTACGTCAGCTGCTCGCCATTCCGCGTGCCGGTCGCCCGCCTCGCCGCCGCCCAGGCCGCGATCGAGGAGAAGCGCAAGGCCGCTGCGTCGAAGAAGAAGTAATCGCCAGTCCAACTGGTCACGAGCATAGGCCGTCCCGCATGCGCGGGACGGCCTTTGTTTTGGGGAGGCAGACAGCTGAGAGCTGAGAGCTGAGAGCTGAGGGTTAAAAGGCGCCTGAGCACCCGGACTCCAGGTGGGGAGCCTCGACCCCGATCGAGGCGACGCCGCGGGTGTCCTGGCCCTCACCCGCAATGCCTCTGACAACCCAACAGGATAGCCGGGTTCCTCAAATGCCGCGACAGGACGGAACCGCCTGTAAGAACCCTCAGCTCTCAGCCCTCAGCTTTCAACTCATCTGGGCAGCACCGGCAGCGTCAGCATCGACGGGGTCGTCTCTCCCCGATGGATCCGCTGCGTGGCCTTCCGATAGTCCTCCGGACGAGCCCGGTAGATGTCGACGTACGTCTGCGGATTCCGATCCACCAGCGGGAACCAGGTGCTCTGGACCTGGACCATCAGGCGGTGTCCCCGACGGAAGGTGTGGCAGACATCCGGCAGCGTGAAGGTGATCCGGGTCACCTTTCCGGGCTCCATCGGCTCCGGTTTCTCGAAGCTGTTCCGGAACCGTGACCGGAAGACATCACCCCGGACGAGCTGCTGGTAGCCGCCCATGACCAGATAGGAGGGGTTCGGCTCGGGTTCCGGGTAATCGGGATCGAACACGTCGATGACCTTCACGACCCAGTCGGCATCCGTCCCCGTGGTGGAGACGTGCAGGGAGACGGGGATGGGGCCGGCCAGGGTGAGGTCCTCCTCGAGCGGTTCGGTCTCGTAGACGAGCACGTCCGGGCGGGACGCGGCGAATCGCTGGTCGTGGGTGGGGTATCCGCGGGGATAGTCGGTCGTGACCTCGAGGGTGAACGGCACGGGCTTGGCGGGATCGCTGATGTATTCGTCGAAGGCCTCCGCATTCCCCCGGGGTGCCTCGAAGCGCAGGGCGCCGCCCTCGCGCAGGTGGAGGGGGCGGGATGCGATGCCCTTCGGAGGCCACTGGTCGAATCGGCGCCAGCAGGCCGTGCCGGTCTCGAAGATGTGGGCCTCGGTCATCGGAGACTGGGGGTCGTCCTTCAGATGACGCCGGAAGAAGGGGAGTTCGATGTTCTGACGGAAGTATTCGGCGGTCTTGGCCCGGAACCGGATGTCACCGACCTGGGAGCCCTCCTTCCGGTTCCAGTCGCCATGGGCCCAGGGCCCCATCACCAGCAGGTTGGTGATGCCGGGGTTCTGGGCCTCGGTGGCCCGATAGGTCTCCAGCGCACCGAAGAGATCCTCGGCGTCGTACCAGCCCCCGACCGTCATCACCGCGCAGCGGACGTTCCTCAGGTGGGGACGGATGTTCCGGGCCTTCCAGAAGTCGTCGTAGTTCGGATGGCTGAGGAACTCGGTCCAGGCCCTGGAGGCGCCCTTGAACAGGAGCGTGTCGGTGTTCATGGCGGAACCGAGACGCAGGAAGAAGTCGTAGCCGTCGGGAGTGCCGAATCGGGGGCGTCGGCCGCCGTCGTGGAGCGGGTCGTCCGACGGCAGCTCGAAGGCATAGAAGAACCCGACATTCTGGGAGAGCAGGAAGGCGCCGTTGTGGTGGAGGTCATCGCCCATGAACCAGTCCGCGATCGGCGCCTGGGGCGACGCGGCCTTGAGGGCGGGATGGGAATCGATCATCCCCATCGAGGTGTAGAAGCCCGGGTAGGACATCCCGGTCATGCCCACGCGGCCGTTGTTGCCCGGAACATGCTTCACCAGCCAGTCGATGGTGTCCCAGGCATCGGAACTCTCGTCGGTCTGGATCCCGCTCTTGCCCGGCCTGAACGGTCGGACGTGCTCGAAGGTGCCCTCCGAGGCGTACCGGCCTCGGACATCCTGGGTGACGAGGATGAACCGGTCCTCGGCGAAGGTGCCGAGGGATCCGGAGAGCTTCGAATAGGAGTCGGGCCCGTAGGGCTTGAGGGCGTACGGTGTCCGGGTCAGCAGGATCGGCCACGCGGTCGAGCTGTCCTTGGGGACGTACACGCGGGTGAACAGCCGGACGCCGTCCCGCATGGGGATCCGGTGCTCATGCTTGGTGTAGTGCTCGGCCATCCAGGCCTCGGACTTGGCGTCCTCGGCGGAGGCGGCTCCCAGGGCCTGGGCCGGCAGGAGGGCTGCGAACAGGAGTCCCAGCAGGATGCGCGGCATGGGGATCGATGGCATGGCGGCACACTCCGCGGGGCAGGGCGGGGAGCAAAGCGGAAAGAGCGGAGGAAGGGCGCGGGAGCGTTGTGGGATGTGTCCGAACCCTCAGCGCCCGCCTCTCAGCCCTCAGCATTCACCGGACCTCGGCCAGGCACTCCTCGAGGATCCCGATCGCCTGATCCATCTCGGCCTTCGAGATCACCAGGGCCGGGGTGAGGGTCAGGATGTTGCCCATCGTCACCTTGAAGTTCAGACCCCGCTTCAACGCCGCGTACATGATCCGTTCCGCCTCATCGGTCGCCGGCACTGGCGCTCCGTGGGGTGTGGTCGCGGGGCGGACCAGTTCGATGCCCATCAGCAGCCCCTTGCCACGGACATCCCCGATCAGGGGGTGACGCCGCTTCAGCTCCTGCAGTCGACCCAGCGTGTACTCGCCGAGCTCCGCCGCATGCAGGACCAGGTTCTCGTCCCGGATCACGTCGAGCGTCGCGAGTCCCGCGGCACACGCGACCGGGTTCTTCTCGTGGGTGTAGTGCCCGAGGGCGGTGTGGGTCGCCACGTTCAGGCCCTCGCGGGCGATCAGGGCCGCGATGGGGAAGACCCCGCCGCCCAGGCCCTTGCCGAGCACGACCATGTCGGGGACGACATCGTAGTGTTCCGAGGCGAAGAGTTTCCCGGTCCGCCCCAGCCCGATCGGGATCTCATCGAGGATCAGGAGCGCCCCGTGGCGTTGGCAGGCGGCATGGATCCGTTTCCAGTAGTCGGGAGGGGGTACGAAGGGGGTGCACCGGATCGTCTCGCCGATCACCGCGGCGACGTCGCCCTCCTTCTCGAGGACGTATTCGACGTAGTCGGCGCAGGCGAGGCTGCAGGTCGTGCCGCATTTGAAGGGGCAGCGGAGCGGTTCCGGGGGCGGTACGTGCTCGCATCCAGGAAGCAGCGGCCCGATGCCCTTGCGGAAGACGGCCTCGCCGCCGATCGAGATGGCATCGAGCGACGCCCCGTGGAAGGAGTCCCACATCGAGACGAACTTGAACCGTCCGGTGGCGATGCGGGCGAGCTTGAGGGCCATGCCGATCGCACTGGTGCCGCCGGGGGCGAAGAGGACGCGGTTCAGGTCGCCGGGGGCGGCCTCGGCGAGGCGCCGGGCCAGCTCTATGGCCGGGTCGCACGTGTAGCGCCGTGTGCAGAAGCTCAGGCTGTCCAGCTGGTCCTTGATCGCCTGCACCACCCTCGGGTGTGAGAAGCCGACCTGGTGGACGTTGTTGCCATGGAAATCGAGGTAGCGTCGCCCCTCGATGTCCTCGATCCATGCGCCCTGCGCCTTGGCCAGGACGTTCAGGCACGGGGTGGACAGCGACTGGTGGAGGAAGTGCCGTGAATCCTCCGCGAGCCGGGCCTGGGTGGCGGACCCGACATGTTCGGCGGACCACTGGCGCCGCCGTGGGGAGAGGTTGACGTCCCCTTCGGACCGGATGGCATCCAGCGGATCGGCGCTCATGATGGGTCAGAGCTGGACGCCCATCTCCTCGACCGCCTCGCCGATGGCGTAGACGACGGAGCGGAGATCGGACTCGAAGAGCCGGCCGATGTTCCCGATCCGGAAGGTGTCGGCCTGGCTGATCTTCCCCGGGTAGAGGATGTAGCCCTTCTCGGCCACCCGCTTGTAGAACTCGGCGAAGGTGAACCTCGGATCCTTCGGGAACAGGAAGCTCGTGATGATGTAGCTCTGGACGCCCGCCGGCAGGTAGCTCTGGAAGCCGAGGCGTCTCATGCCGGCGAGCAGCACCTCATGGTTCCGGCGGTACCGGGCGGCCCGGCCTGCGATGCCGCCCTCGAGATCGAGTTCATCGAGGGCCCTTTCGAAGGCGAGGATCGAGTGCGTGGGAGGGGTGTAGCGGAACTGGCCGTTCTTCTCGAAGCCCTTGAGCTGTTCGAGGAGGTTCATGCTGAGGTTCCGTGCCCAGCCCTCGCTCGCGAGGAGCCGGGCGCGTCGGCACAGGATGAAGCTGAACCCGGGGACGCCCTCGACGCATTTGTTGGCCGACGAGATCAGGAAGTCCAGGCCCACGGCCTCGAAGTCGATCGGCACCCCGCCGAAGCTGCTCATCGCGTCGACCACGTAGACCTTGCCGTGACGGCGGGCGACGGCCCCCACGGCGGCGATGTCATTGAGGATGCCGGTCGTGGTCTCGCAGTGGACGACCGCGACGTGGGTGATGGAGGGGTCCTGGGTCAGGAGGGCATCGAGTGCCGCGGCATCGTTCGGCGTGTCCTCCTGGGTGCGGAGGACCGCGTGGGGGATCCGGGCGTGCTGCAGCATCAGGACCATGCGCTCGCCGTAGGCTCCGTTCGACAGGACCGCGACCTTGCCGTCGGGGGGCACGCAGGTCTGGAAGACCGATTCCACGCCGAAGGTGCCGCTGCCCTGGAGGAGGACGCATTCCCAGCCCCGGTCCTGTCGGACGCCTGCCAGCGCGAGCAGGCGCTCCCGGATCCTCTGGACCCTGGTGTTGAACTCCCAGTGCCAAGAGCCGGCGTCGTGGAGCATGGCCTCCTTGACGCTCGAGGAGGTGGTCAGGGGGCCGGGCGTGAAGAGGAGCTTGTCGCGTGCGGCGGGGGGAAGGGCGGATCCGGGCGTGTTCATCACTTCAGGCCCGAGAGGGTCCAGTCTTTGCCGGAACCTTCAAGCGTGGCGTGATCGGCGGAGGGGTTTCGGAGCAACGACGTTCGGATCAGGGCCAATTTGGCCAGGAGGGTTGGGTTGCGGCTCCGGGGAGCGGTCCTCTCCGAAGAGAGCGTCGCGTCGCCAGTGGTTGCGGTTCTCCACTCCAGCCCAATGCCCGAGGATGAGTTCCATCCATTGGGGGTCTGTTCGCTCCTGAGCCCCCAGGCTGCTGACGTAGAAGCGACTCTCCTGGGTCGTGGTGCCGCCCTTCTCGACGATCTGCCGGGACCGGGTTCCCTGGCGGTGGAGTGCATCGGCGGTGATGACCTTTCCATCGAGTGCAGGGATGGATTGGACCATCTGCTGGGGGGCGGACTGTTCGCACCGTCCTGGACCTTCCTCGTGGTCGTAGAGCGCCATGGCCTCCGGGTCCCTATCGGCATGTCGGTCCATGCTGATCACCCCGAAGTGGTTCCGGAGCATCTTACCGTCCAATGCCAATGACAGGGGCAGGGCGGTGGCGTGGGTGTTGAGCCAGGCATTGAGGACCTCGCTCAACCTCAAGGGATTGGTCCGTCTCAAGACCCATAATAGACGCTGTACCCGGGCACCTTGCGGAAGGCCTTGGAACCTCGCTTCAGAGGAAGGTTGAGGCGTTTGCGTTGGATCTGGGTGAGGCCCTGACCCAAGCGGTTGATCTCGGTGATCTCCCGCCGCCCGCTCAGCAGCGCCATGGCGACGATGCGCAGGACCAGCCCGATTGGAAACAGGTGGTTGCGTCCTCTGGTCCGGGAATCGGGCACTGCGGAGAAGGCCTGACGGAGGGACTCGAACTGGGATCAAGACAGGGGCGGGACTCCTTTGGGAACAGTGCTTCGGGCAGCGGCGTAAGCCTCCGGAAGATCCCGGGACCGGAGAATGGAACGGGCCTTGGGGCAGAGTTCGATACACCACAGGCGTCTGGGACGCTCGTCGGGGATGTAGAAGTCGAGGCGACTTCGACTCATCCCCTGTGTGGTTCCCAGAGGGTGCCGGTTGGTGGCCTTGTAGGTGGTCCCTGAATGGGACTCCGGATCGGTGAAGCTCTCAGCCACAACGGGGCGGTACCCGAAGGCCGCAAACCACTGGTCTGGCAGGGCACGCAAGGCGGCCCCCATGACCTGAGAGGCCAGGTTGGGGGAAGGTGCCCTTTGGCCAGAGGATCAACAGACGGCGGTTCTGTGCGCCGAGCTTGAGCCGCTCGACACGCTGGGGAGCGCTCCAACCGATCCAGAGGTCGCGATCCTTGAGGGCGTGACAGGCTGGCCCCCAAGCCAGAAGGGCCACGGGCTTGGAATCGATTTGGATGATCTGGCGGAGGAAATCTCCGATGGACTTGGTGGCACCCAGATCGTGGTTGAGTTTGAGTTGCTCATCGAACCAGGCCTGTTCGGTCTTGGTTTGAACAACTCGGGCGACAGGTTCAGCGGGTCTTGAACTGCTGCTGCAGGTGGCTCGGAGTGTCTTCATCCCACCTCAGAAGACCCCGCAAGAGGGTGGGATGTTTACCAAAATCGCCCCC
>JBDLQQ010000233.1:0-14483 GCA_039800465.1 Verrucomicrobiota bacterium | reverse complement strand
TGGTCGAGAACAGCCTGGATGCCGGTGCCACCCAGATCACCGTGGAGATCGGAGCCGGCGGACGAAGCCTGATCCGGGTGACCGACGACGGCTTCGGGATGAGCCGGGACGACGCCCTCCTCTGCCTGGAACGCCACGCCACCTCTAAGATCACCAGGGCCGAGGACCTTCAGGCCATCGAGACCCTGGGTTTCCGCGGCGAGGCACTTCCCAGCATCGCCAGCGTGAGCCGGTTCCACCTCACCACGCGGGAACGGGGTGACACCTCCGGCGAGGGTACCCAGGTCGTCGTGCACGGGGGACGCATCCTCGAGGTCAAGGCCGGGGCGTCGGCGACCGGCACCGCCGTCGAGGTCCGACAACTGTTCTTCAATCTCCCGGCCCGACGGAAGTTCCTGCGGAGCGAGGAGACCGAGCGCACCCACATCGCGCACTACCTCAACCTCGTGGCCCTGGCGCATCCCCAGGTGGGATTCCGGTTCATCAGCGATGCCCGGACCGTCTTCCAGTGGGCCCCGGTCCAGTGGTCCTCCCCGGCTGAACGGTTCGACGCCCTCCAGGAACGGTTGCGCCAGATCCTCGGCGGCGAGGTCCCCCTGCTGCGGGTGGACTTCTCGAACGAGGTGGAGGACGAGTCCGGTCGGGAGGATCCGGACCTGGAACCCACGCCAGAATCCGTGGACGCCCCATCCCACTCATCCACCCCGATCCTCTCGGGACGCGTCTGGGGATTCATCGGCGCGCCAGGCGTCTCGCGGTCGTCCCGGGCCGACCAGCACCTGTTCGTCAACCAGCGCCCCATCGAGAGCCGGGGGCTCAACTTCGCGCTGCTCGAGGGGTATCACAACGCGCTGATGAAGGGCCGCTACCCGGTCTGCTGCCTGTTCCTCGAAGTCGATCCCGCCAGCGTGGACGTGAATGTCCACCCGCAGAAACGCGAGGTGCGCTTCCGGAATGAATCGATCGTCCGGGGATTTGTGACCCAGGCGGTCCGGAGGTGCCTGTTGGACTTCGCCAGGCCCGCCGCGACAACCGCATCCGTGGAAGCCAGCCTGGGCGCTTCGAACCTGCAGACCCTGTCAGCTGGAACCACCGCGACGCCCGAGCCTCCCACAAGTCCCACCCTCCCAGGGTGGGAATCCATCGCCCGCCCGGATCCGATATCCCATACGCCTCGCGAGGAACCCCGGACAGCGCCCGCCTCGTGGGCTCCGACCTCACAGCAATTCCGAGGAGCCCCCCGCTCTCCGGAAGCGCCCTCCAACGCAACGTCGCCCGTGCCACACCCCGCGGCGCCGCCCCCCACGCCCGGGACCGCCCAACCCCTGCTCCAGGTCCCGCTCCGGATCGTCGGGGTCATCGGACGACTCTACGTGCTGCTGGAGTCCGATCGCGGACTCGTCCTGATGGACCAGCACGCCGCCCACGAACGCATCCTGTACGAGCAGATGCTGGCCCGCATGGAGTCGGCGGCCGAGGCGCCGTCGCAACGCCTCCTGATGCCCGAGACCGTGGAGATGCCGGTGCAGGACGCCCACTTCACCCTCGAGCATCTCCCGGTGTTCCGTCGGCTCGGGGTCGAGCTGAGGGAGTTCGGCGACCGGACGTTCCTGCTCGAGTCCGTCCCGCCATTCGTCCGGACCCGCAACCCGCGGCAGTTCGTCCTGGGATTGATCGACGAGCTCCGGGCCTCCGGGGGAGGGATCAACACGCTGCGGTTCGGTGAGGATGTCGTGGCCAAGACCGTCTGCCGTCATGCCGTGAAGGCCAACGATCCGCTCGCCGGTCCGGAGCTCGAGCAGCTCCTGGCAGACCTCCGGCGGTGCACCATGCCGTACACCTGTCCGCACGGACGCCCCACCCTCATCGAGTTCAGCTGGCGGGAGCTCGAGCGGAAGTTCGGCCGCACCGGTTGAGCCTGCCTTCCCCGGGCGGTCGGATGCTCCGAGCCGCGGGTCAGCCATGAATTCAGGCTCGCGACTCGAGGCGATCCTGCCATCTCCTGATTCCGTGCTGGCGGACCTCGTCGATGAATTCCTGGTGCACCTGCGTCACGAACGCGGCCAGGCCGACCACACCCAGCGGACCTACGCCCATGCGCTCGGGCAGGTGGTGACCTGGCTGGAATCCCGTGGCACCACCGGTTGGAAGTCGGTCCGTTCCTCGGACCTGGTGGAGTTCCTGACCCATCAGCGCAGCCGGGCCCATCTGGACGACCCGGATTCCCCCAGGCGGCTCAGCACCTCGACCCTGTACCTCCAGGTGGCAGCGATCCGGGCCTTCTGCCGTTTCGCCACCGCGGAGGGATTCCTCAGCGAGAATCCCGCCGAGAACCTGTCCCTGCCCCGCCGCTGGAAGACCCTCCCCAAGGCGCTGTCGGCCGAGGAGATCGAACGCCTGCTCCGGGCCCCCACCGGGGAGATCACCCCGCGCGACCTGTGCGATCACGCCGTCCTCGAGGTCGCCTATGCCAGCGGTCTCCGGCTGGCGGAACTGCGCACGATCCGCCTCGAGCAGCTGCATCTCGAGTCCGGGTTCCTCACCGTGGTCGGCAAGGGCGGCAAGGAACGCGTCGTCCCGGTCGGACGCGCCGCCATCGAGGCCCTCCAACGGTACCTCGGGTCGGGTCGCCCCCAACTGGTCGGCCCCAGATCCCCCGCCAACGTCTTCCTCACCCAGCGCGGGACCGCCTTCGCCCCAGTCACCCTGTGGCTCCGCATCAAGGCCTGCGTCCGCCGCGCCGGCATCGAGAAGAACGTCACCCCCCACATGCTGCGCCACAGCTTCGCCACCCACCTGCTGGAACACGGGGCCGATCTCCGGGTGATCCAGGAACTGCTCGGCCACTCCAGCATCAGCACCACGGAGATCTACACCCACGTCGCCGGACAACACCTGCGCGACGTCCACGACGCCTTCCACCCCCGCGCCCGGTGACCGGGAGCCCGACTACGACCGGACCCCGAGGAACAGGATCGCCAGGTCGATGATGAACAGGAGCACGATGGTCACCTCGAGGACCATCATCCAGCGGCTCGCCTGGTCCGACTTCAGCAGCTGGTGCAGCTCGTCGAGCGTCCGGAGCTTGTCGGAGACGGCCCGATGCCAGTCGGCCAGGTGGAACCGCGCGGCGACCGCCTCGTAGACCCGGGCCAGGTGCCAGTCACCGAAGAACTTCGTGATGTTCGAGAGCTCGTCGTTGAACCGGGTCATGTCGATCCGGAGCTCCCGCAGGTCCCGCAGCACCTCCGACCGACGCCGCATGGGCGTGGACCCGAGATCCCGGTAGCTGCGCTCCAGGGCGGCGTCCAGGACGCGGTCGTACGCCTCCAGCTCGGCCAACTGCACGTTGGCCAGCTCCAGGATGTGCAACGTCTCGTCGAAGTCCCGGGCCTGGTCGACCAGCAGCGCCGCGTCCCAGTCGATCACCAACAGGTCGTCGGCGTAGTAGCTGAGGCTCCGGTTCGTGGACTCCAGCTCCTCCTGCGCGGAGAGGCTGTCGGGATCCTCCTGGGCCAGCAGCGAGGCGACCTGCCGGCGGTGTCCCTCGAGCCAGACCTCCGCGTTCATCGGGACGCCATCGGCCCCGGTCACCGGGGCCTGGATGCAGAACACGGTGTAGGCCTCCTCGTGGGCCAGATGGTCGATGGGACGGAGGATCAGCGGCGCGAGCTCCTGTCGGATCCGCTCGGCGAGGTGTCGGACCTCGTCGTGGAGCGTGCCGTTGTTGAACCGGAGGTCGTGGTACGGGATGAGCTGGTCGAGGCGGTCGACCTCAAACGGGACCCGGACGGCGATGCTGATGGCCCCAATGGGCAGGATCTTCACCGAGGTCTCCACGCGGACGGGACCGGCGGGACCGCGACGCTCCTGGGCGGGAAGCCGGACCATCTGCGGCTGGTGGAACAGGAGGTTCCGGGGACCGCGATGGCTGACGTCGACACTGAACTGGGCGACCGGCTGGCCAAGCAGTTCGCGGAGGGGCTCCCGCCCCAGCTCGTAGGCGATGTCGAACGCGTAGAGATAGACCACCTCCCCCCGGAGTCGGGAGCCCTGTGCGGCGGGATGGGAATGGTCCATGGCGGGGAGTTGGGGATGGACCGGGTCCCGACACCCGGTCGGGGCCTACTTGGCGGGCGGTTTCGCGACGGGTTTCTTGGCGTCCTGCCAGGCACCCATCCCCCCTTCGAGGTTCACGAGGTTGGTGAACCCGAGGGTCTCCATCTTGGCGCATGCCCGGGCGCTCCGTCCGCCCGCGGCGCAATGCACGAGGTACAGCTTGGCCTTGTCGAGCTTGGCCACCTTCTCGGCGAAGTCGGGCGCCCGGTAGTCGAGGAGCACCGCCCCCTCGATGGTGCCCTCGGCGAACTCGGCCGGGGTCCGGACGTCGAGGACCACGACGTTCTTGCCCGAGCGGAGACGGTCGAACTCCTGCACATCCACATTGCGGGTCTTGGCGGCGGGTTTGGAGGAGGCCGCGTCCTGCTGGGCCCAGGTGATCCAGGACAGGACAAGCGCCGCGAGAACGGTCCACAGGTGCTTCTTCATCATGCGGGGAGCATTGCCGATGGGGCAGCGCGGGCAAAGGGCATTTGCAGTTTGGGACGGTGCGGATTAAACCCGGGGATGCGTTTCATCGGAGGGGTCTACGAGAAGCTCCAGCGTCATCCCAAACGGATCGTGTTCCCGGAGGGTACGGAGCCCCGCGTGCTTCAGGCGGCCCGGCAGTTCCATTCCCTGCGGCTCGGGGTGCCGATCCTCCTCGGCGACCGCCAGCAGGTGAAGGCCGCCGCCGATGCCCTCAACGTGAACCTCGAGGGCATCCGCCGGATCGATCCCGCGCAGAGCCCCGATCTCGACAGCTTCGTGAAGCGCTTCGTCATGCTGCGCCGCAGCAAGGGCATCGCCGAGGAGGAGGCCCGGGAGGCCATGAAGAAACCGAACTACTTCGGGGCGATGATGGTCGCCATGAAGCAGGCCGATGGTCTCGTCTCCGGCGCCAGCGAGGTCTCCGGCGGCGTCCTGCGCCCCCTCTTCCAGATCATCAAGGTCGCCCCCAAGACCACCACCGCCTCCTCCTGCATGGTCATGGAGGTCGAGGACACGCGGTTCGGCGAGAAGGGCGTCCTGTTCATGGGCGACTGCGGTGTCATCCCGGACCCGACCGTGGATCAGCTGGCCGAGATCGGACTCAGCGTCGCACGCCTGGCGAACAAGATCCTCGGGACCCGACCCCGTGTCGCCTTCCTCAGCTATTCGACGCAGGGCAGCGCCACCCATCCCAGCGTGCTCAAGGTCCGTGCGGCCGCCGCGCTGGCGCGTCAGAAGGCCGAGCAGGACCTGTTCGAGGCCGACTTCGAGGGGGAGTTGCAGGTCGACGCCGCCCTGGTCCCAGAGATCGCCGCCCGCAAGCTCCCGGGCAGCCCGGTCGCCGGCCGTGCCAACGTGCTGGTGTTCCCCGACCTCAATTCCGGCAACATCGCACACAAGCTCATCCAGCACATCGCCCGCGCCAACGCCTACGGACAGATCCTCCTGGGTCTCGACCGCCCAGCGGCCGACCTGTCCCGCGGCAGCACCTCGCACGACATCCTCGGCGTGGCCGCCATCACCGGTCTCCAGAGCATCGAGTACCAGAAGCTCTACCCGGGCGCCGGCGACACGCTGCCCGGGGATGCTGCCTGAACCCTGACCGCCATGCTCCTCAACACCTCCACCCCGCGGGTCTTCATCGCCGCCACACGTCAGAACGACGGCAAGACGACCAATTCCCTCGGACTCCTCGCGGCACTCCAGCGGCGCTTCGGACGGGTCGGCTACATCAAGCCCGTCGGACAGCGCTTCGTGGAGATCGATGCGGAAAAGATCGACGAGGACTCGGTGCTGATGGACCGGGTGTTCCGGCTGAACTGCCCGCTGGTCGACATGTCACCCATCGCGGTCGAGCCCGACTTCACCCGCCGCTACCTGCAGTCGTCGAACTTCGACGCCCTCGTGAAGCGCATCCACAAGGCCTTCGACCGCGTCGCCTGGGAGAAGGAATTCGTCCTGTGCGAGGGCACCGGCCACGCCGGTGTCGGCAGCGTGTTCGACCTCAGCAACGCCACCGTGGCCCGGATGCTCTCGGCGAAGGTCGTCATCGTCACCCGCGGGGGCATCGGACTGCCGATCGACGAGGTGGCCCTGAACCGGGCCCTGTTCGAGAGGGAGGGCGTGGAGGTGATCGGCGTCATCCTCAACAAGGTGCTGCCCGAGAAGCTCGACTACATCACCGAGTTCGCCGAGAAGGGCCTGCGCCGCAAGGGGCTGAAGCTCCTGGGCGTCGTCCCGCACCTCCCCATCCTGTCGAGCCCCACCCTGGAACTCATCCGCGAGGAGCTGAACGCCCAGGTGCTCAACAAGACGCCCCAGATCCACAACATCGTGAAGCGGGTGCTGATCGGTGCCATGGGCGCCGCCCAGGTCACCCAGCACTTCCTGCCTGGAGTGCTCCTGATCGTGCCCGCCGACCGGGACGACATCATCAGGGCCGCCCAGGACTACCTGAAGTCGGGCGGCCACCTCGCGGGCATCGTCCTCTCCGAGGACATCTCGCCGTCCAGCCCGGTGCTCAAGCTCGCGACCCACTTCCCCTGCCCGGTCCTGGTGTCGACGCTCGACAGCTACTCGGTGGCGAGCCGGGTCCACGACCTCATCGTGAAGATCCGCCCCGACGACACGCAGAAGATCAAGCTGGTCCAGGAGCTGATCGCCGCCCACGTGAAGCTCGACAAGATCCTGGAGGCGATCTGAGCGGCCGAAGATCGGGCTGGAGTCCCGTGCAGCCCCATCTCGATCCGCCATGCGTCACTCACCCATCAAGGCAGAGGGGATCCTCTCACGCCCCGGACTCACCCGCACCGCCCACAAGGTCCGCTCCACACTCGCAGATCCGATGGGGACCCGAGAAAAGTCGAGAACTGAAAGTGGAGGCTGGGGGTTCAAACAAGCTGCGCTTGGTGAGGTTGTGTCAACGCTCAGCTCTCAACGGATCAAAGTGGGGGCACGCGGAGACGCGAAGGAGACATGGGGAGATGCTGGCCAATGGTCCCCATCTTGATACACGGGGCGATGTGGGGAATCCGCTCACGCGTCAGCGAACCCTGTGATCCCTGATTCTCCCCTTCAAAGTCGGGTCCGGCGCGCGCATCGTCGAAGGGTCCCTCCAATCCCGATGAGATGGTTCCACAACGTGGTGTGGGTGTTCGCCGCGACGGCGTCCAGCATCGCGGTCCACGCGGTCGACTACCTCGTGGACGTGAAGCCGTTGCTGACGGAGCACTGCGTGGGCTGTCATGGCGCCGACAAGGCCGAGTCCGGGCTCCGCCTGGACACCGCCGCGGCGGCGCTGAAGGGCGGCATGGACGGCCCAGCGGTCGTCCCGGGACGGCCGGATGAGAGCCTGCTGGTGCGGTTGGTGGGGGCGCATCCGGGTGACCGCCCGCGGATGCCGTACAAGAAGGACCCGCTCACCGACGCGCAGGTCGATGTCCTCAAGCAATGGATCGAAGCCGGCGCCCAAGCGCCCGGGACGGAGGTGCCGGGACGGAAGATCCACTGGGCCTTCGTGCCTCCGGTGCGGCGACCGGTCCCCCTCGAACGGGTCGGCGGCGAATCCGCCCGCCACCCGATTGACGCGTGGATCGGAGCACAACTCGTGGCCGAGGGGCTCTCCCCGGCACCCGAGGCGGATCGGGCCACGCTCCTGCGTCGGGTCAGTCTTGATCTCACGGGACTGCCGTCGAGCCCCGAGCGGACGGCGGCCTTCGTCGCGGACCCCAGGCCCGACGCCTACGAGCGGGTGGTCGAGGAGTTGTTGGCCTCCCCCCACCATGGAGAACGATGGGGTCGTTGGTGGCTGGATGTCGCCCGCTACGCGGATTCCAACGGCTACAGCGCTGACCATCCGCGGTCCATCTGGCCGTGGCGGGATTGGGTGGTCCGGTCCCTCAACGCCGACATGCCGTTCGACCAATTCATCGTTGAGCAGCTCGCCGGGGACCTGCTGCCGGCGGCCACGCTCGACCAGCGCATCGCCACCGGGTTCCACCGGAACACCCAGCTCAACGAGGAGGGAGGCATCGACCCCGAGCAGTTCCGGATCGAGGGCGTCCTGGACCGGGTCAACACCACGGGCACCGCGCTGCTCGGGCTGACAGTCGCCTGTGCGCAATGCCACGACCACAAGTTCGATCCGATCCGCCAGAGGGAATACTTCCAGCTGTTCGCGTTCTTCAACCAGCAGGACGAGCCGACCCTCGAGCTTCCGGTCGCTGGCGCGGTCCCAGCCAAGGATCCTGGGCAGCCTTCGAAGCCTGCCGCCAAGCCGCCCACGACCCTCGTGCTGTCGGAGCGCCCCGCGCCCCGGAAGACCACGGTGTTCATCAAGGGCGACTTCACGCGGCCGGGTGAAGAGGTGGGTCCTGGGACACCGGCCGTGTTGCCCGCGATGCGTGCGGTGGCTGTCGGGGCTCGCGGGCCGAATCGGTTGGACCTGGCCCGTTGGCTCATGGACCCGGCCCATCCCCTGACCGCGCGGGTCCTCGTGAACCGGGTGTGGCAGCAGTATTTCGGACGCGGACTGGTCGAGACCGAGAACGACTTCGGCACCCAGGGGAGCCTTCCCAGCCATCCGGAGCTCCTCGACTGGCTGGCGGTGGAGTTCGCCCAGCCCGCCGACGCCGCCAGGTCGGCCTACTCGCTCAAACAGCTGCATCGCTGGATCGTCACCTCGCGGACCTATCGACAGTCGTCGGTCCAGCGGCCCGACCTCCTCGAGAAGGACCCCGCCAACCGGCTCCTGGCCCGGCAGAACCGACTCCGTCTCGACGCCGAACTGGTCCGGGACGTGGCGCTGTCGGCGAGTGGCCTGCTCGACCCGGTCCTGGGGGGGCCACCGGTCCATCCGCCACAGCCGGATGGGGTGATGAGCCTGGGACAGGTGCGGCGCGAGTGGCGGACCAGCGCGGGGGGCGACCGGTATCGGCGGGGGCTGTACACCTACTACTGGCGGGCGACGCCCCATCCGGCGCTGGCGGTCTTCGATGCCCCCGATGCCTTCAGTGCCTGCACCCGGCGGAACCGTTCCAACACGCCGCTCCAGGCGCTCACCCTCCTGAACGATGCCGCGTTCGTGGACTTCGCGGACGCCCTCGGCCGGCGGATCCAGGCCGAGGCTCCAGTCTGGGACCGTGTGGCGTTTGGGTTTCGCCTCTGCACAGGACGGGAGCCCCGGGCGATGGAGCGGCAGCGGTTGGAGGAGTTGTTCGACGTCGAGCGGCGCCAGGTGGGGGAGGCGGGGGCGTGGCAGACGGTGGCGCGGGTGTTGTTGAACCTCGACGAGACGATCACGCGGGAATGAACTCCATGGACTCCAACCCGGAAGCGGCATTGGCGGGACTGACGCGACGGCATTTCTTCAGCCGATGTGGCGTGGGGCTGGGTTCAATCGCCCTGGCATCCCTGCTCGACCGGCCGGTGGCCCGTGCGGGAACGGGGAGCGTGTCGGGCGCCCATCCGTTGGCGCCGAAGGCCACCCACTTCCGGCCCCGGGCGAAGAACGTCATCTACCTGTTCATGGCCGGTGGGCCGTCGCAGCTCGAGCTGTTCGACCACAAGCCGCGTCTCAACGCGCTCAACGGCCAGGCGATCCCCGACTCCTATCTCCAGGGCAAGCGCTTCGCGTTCATGGACAGCTCGTTCAAGAACCGGAGCACGTTGTTGGGATCGAAGCGCTCGTTCCGCCAACACGGTCCCTCGGGGATGTGGGTGAGCGAGCTGTTCCCCCACACGGCGGGCATCGCGGGGGATGTCACGTTTGTCCGCACCTGCGCGACCAACGTGTTCAACCACGCCCCGGCGAAGCTGTTCATGAACACGGGGTCGTCGCAGTTCGGACGCCCCAGCCTGGGGGCTTGGCTGACCTATGGGATCGGCAGCGAGGCCGACAACCTGCCCGGGTTCGTGGTGCTCCAGAGTGGTCCGCGCGGACCCCGCGGTGGCGCCGTCAACTGGGGCAGCGGGTTCCTGCCCACCACCTTCCAGGGCGTGCCACTGCGGGCCCAGGGGGAGCCGATCCTGAACCTCACCGCACCGGAGGGCATCGATCCCGAGCGGCAGCGTCGGACCCTCGACGCCGTCCGGGACCTGAACCTCCAGCGGCTCGTCGACACGGGCGATCCGGAGATCGCGACGCGCATCGCGGCCTACGAGATGGCGTATCGGATGCAGACGAGCGCCCCGGAGGCGATGGATCTGAAGGGCGAAAGCCGTGCGACGCTGGACCTGTATGGGGTCGACCCGGCGAAACCCTCCTTCGCCCGCAACTGCCTGCTGGCCCGACGGCTCGTCGAGCGCGGGGTCCGCTTCGTCCAGCTCTACCACACCAACTGGGATAGCCATGGCGGTCCGGGCGAGACCCTCGAGTCCGACTTCGAGAAGGTCTGCCACGATGTCGACCAGGCCCAGGCGGCACTGGTGCGGGATCTCAAGGCCCGCGGCCTGCTCGAGGACACCCTGGTGATCTGGGGCGGGGAGTTCGGTCGGACCCCGATGGGCGAGAACCGCGAGAAGACGGGCCGGAACCATCACATCGACGCCTTCACCATCTGGATGGCGGGGGGCGGGGTGAAGGCGGGCGCCGTGGTGGGGGAGACCGATGAGCTGGGCTTCGGACCGGTCCAGGATCGGGTCCACGTCCACGACCTCCACGCGACGGTGCTCCACCTGCTGGGACTGGATCACCAGCGGCTGACCTTCCGGTTCCAGGGCCGGGATTTCCGTCTGACGGACGTCCATGGGGAGCTGGTGCCGGCGGTGATGGCGTGACGGGTCGGAGGGCGACCCGATTGGACGCCAGGGTGATTGGACTTTGCCCTTCGCAGCCCCGGACCGGTAGGTTTCTGACGTGATGATTCCCCGGACCCTCCTCGTGTCGGGCATGGCCTGCCTCGCGTGCTGTGTGGCTTCCGCAGCCGACGTCTCGGTCAATGGCCTGCGTGCGACCGTGCCTGAGGGGTTCACCCTGGAGCTCGTCGCGGGCAACGACCTCGTGTCCCGACCCGTCAGCGCCTGTTTCGACGACCGTGGCCGGCTCTACGTCACCGAGTCGTCGGGCTCCAACGAGCCGCCGGAGCAGCAGCTCAAGGCGCCCACCCATCGGATCCGTCGCCTCGAGGACACGAACGGCGACGGGGTCTTCGACCGCTCCATCGTCTTCGCCGAGGGGGTGATGTTCCCCCAGGGCTGCCTGTGGCATGCCGGATCGGTCTACGTCGCAGGGCCGCCGAACATCTGGAAGTTCACCGACACCGACGGGGATGGGGTCTCGGATCGTCGGGAGGAATGGTTCAAGGGGGGAACGCTGACGGGATGTGCAAACGACATCCATGGCCCCCATCTCGGACCCGACGGCTTCCTGTACTGGACCAAGGGGGCATTCTCGGAGCAGACCCATCGCCTGGCGAATGGGTCGACGCTGAAGGACCGGGCGGCCCACATCTATCGGGCGCGGCCCGACGGCTCGGGGCTCGACGTCATCATGCATGGCGGCATGGACAATCCCGTGGAGATCGCCTTCACGCCGGAGGGGGAGACCATCTTCAGCAGCACGTTCATCGACTTCACCCAGCCGGGGTTCCGGGACGGCGTCGCCCACGCCATCTACGGGGGCGTCTACGGCAAGGAGAACGACGTGCTGACCGACGGTCGGGTCCCGCGGACCAGTCCCGACGTCTTCCACCCGTTCTTCCAGGCGGGGCCCGCGGCGGAGTGTGGCTTGACCCGTTACGAGGGACGCGCCTGGGGTCCTGAGTTCCAGGACAATCTGTTCTCCACCAGCTTCAACCTGCACCGCGTATCCCGCCATGCGCTGCGTCCGAATGGCGCCACATACGCCAGCGACTCGAAGGACTTCCTGATGGTGGACTCGGTCGACTTCCATCCGACCGATGTGCTCCAGGATCCCGACGGGCACCTGCTCGTGGTGGACACGGGTGGGTGGTACAAGCTGTGTTGTCCCAGCTCCCAGTTGGCCAAGCCCGACGTCCTGGGCGGCATCTATCGGATCCGGAAGTCGGGTGTGCCGACGCTGTCCGGATCGGCCCGGCAGGAGGCCCAACGTCGCCTCGCCCAGCCGCCTGGCCTTGATGGGAGCTGGGAGGCGGCACGGTTGAAGCAGGCGGTCTGGACCCTGGATGCGGGTCAGGCGAAGACCTTCCGCGAGGTCCTCCAAGCCCGGGGCCAGGGTCCCGAGGCGGCCCCTGATGCCGCTGCGTTGCGGGTGGCGGCGGAGGGACTCGGACGGCTGAAGGATCGGACGGCGGTGCCGCTCCTGCTGAAGGCGGCAGGCCATTCGACGGATCCCTTCCTGGTCCACGCCTACCTCTACGCCCTGATCGGGATCGGTGCGCCGGTGGAGACCCGGTCGGGTCTGACCCTGGAATCGCCCGGTGCGCGACGTGCGGCACTGATCGCCCTCGACCAGATGCCCGAGGGGGGGCTGCGTGCCGGCGATGTGGTGCCGCATCTGGGGGCGTCCGACGAGTCGTTGCGGCGTGCGGCCGAATGGATCCTGGGGCGTCACCCGGAATGGGGCAGTGATCTGGCGGGTTGGTTCCGAGGTGTCCTCAAGGCGTCGGGGGATTCCACCGAGCGACGCGCGGCCTTGGCGCAGCTGCGGATCCTGGGTCGCGATGAGATCGGGCAGAAGCTCCTCGCAGACCTCCTGGCGCCCTCCGCGTTCCCGTCGGATGCCCAGCAGGCCGCATTGCGGGTGATGGCGGAGTCGGGGTTGAAGGAGCCGCCGTCCGCCTGGAGTCCGGCGGTCGTGGCGGTGTTGTCAGGCATCTCCGATCCCAAGGATCCGAGACTTCCAGAAGCCCTCCGCGCCGCCCGGGCCCTGCGCTCGGCGGGTTCGATCCAGGAGGCGCTCCGTCGGGTGGGTCGGGATCCTCGACTCCCCCTGGCGCTGCGCATGGATGCCCTGGCGGCACTCCCTGAGAACAGCCGTCTGGAGGCTGCCGACTACGACCTGGCCCGGGGTGCCTTGAGCCCGGAGGTCGATCCGACGACCCGTGTGGCAGCCGCGGGGGCCCTGTCACGGGCGGCGCTGACCGGTGACCAGTTGAAGGGGTTGCTGCAGCCGGTGAAGACCGCGGGTCCGCTCGAACTCACCCGACTTCTCAGCGCCTTCCGGGAAGGTGGGGACGATACGCTCGGTCTGCCCCTGGTGGCCGCCCTGCAGGATTCCCGCAGCGCCAAGGCGTTGGCTCCCGGACAGGTCCGTCCCTTCTTCGCGAAGTTCCCCGAGGCCACCCAGAAACAGCTGGGGATCCTCCTGTCGGGACTCGATGCCGATGCCACCCAGCAGGCGGCACGGCTGGAGGCACTGTTGAAGGAACTGCAGGGCGTCGACGCGGATGTCCGACGCGGTCAGGCCGTCTTCAATGGGTCGAAGGCCGCGTGCTCCAGCTGCCATCGGATCGGCTACCTCGGAGGGAATGTCGGCCCCGAGCTCACCCGCATCGGCGAGGTCCGCAGCGAGCGCGATCTCCTCGAGTCTGTGATCTACCCCAGCGCCAGCTTTGTCCGGAGCTATGAGCCGACGACGCTCGTGCTCGAGGGAGGCGACGAGGTCCATGGGATCGTCCGACAGGAGACGGATTCCGAGTGGGTGATCGCGACGGGACCCGGAGCCGAGCAGCGTCTGGCCAAGGCCACGGTGAAGGAGGTGCGACCCGGAACGGTGAGCCTCATGCCCGGTGGATTCGACCAGGTGTTGAGCCGACAGGAGCTGGCCGACCTCCTCCACTTCGTGAAGACGGTCCGCTGGCGCTGAGAGCCCGAGTCCGCCATGGAAATGGAACAGATCCAGCGGCCTCCGCATGTCCGGCGCGGTCCAGACGCCCGGGAGCGTTCCCGGTTCCAGTGCTGGAGGAGCCTTGTCCTCGGCGTTTTCGTGCTGATGGGCCTGAGGGTTCCGGCTGCCGACCTCGCTTCTCCTCGTGCGGTCCAGCTGGGTCCACCCCATGCCCCGGGGTTCAGCCTGATGCCCCGGACGACGACCGGGGTCCAGTTCCAGCATCGGGTCCCGGAATCGCGCCACCTCACCAATGCCATCCTGCTCAACGGAGCCGGCGTGGCGGCGGGGGATGTCGATGGCGATGGACGTTGTGACCTCTACTTCTGCCACCTCAGTGGCACCAACGCCCTGTATCGGAACCTCGGCGATTGGCGGTTCGAGGAGGTCACGGCGGCCTCGGGCGTGGGCTGCGAGGGGCTGACGTCCACCGGCGCGGTGTTGTCGGACCTCGACGGCGACGGGGACCTGGACCTGGTGGTGAACACCGTGGGACAGGGAACCCGGCTGTTCTGGAACGATGGACGCGGCCGGTTCGAGGCGGGGGCCGTGGTCAACCCCCGCGTCGCGGGCACGACCGCCGCGG
>JBDLQQ010000232.1:0-8800 GCA_039800465.1 Verrucomicrobiota bacterium | reverse complement strand
GGGTATTTCGGGAGCGGCCTCAGGGAGTAGCAGCGGTATCCGACGGAGGGTACGCCGCGTGCCAGGAATCGGATGCGTTGGAAGCCATTCCCCACCCGCACCACCTCAGACGCCGGCGGTTCTCCCGTGACGAGGTCCACCGGGTGGAATCCCTTGGGGATGTCCCCCTCGACCCAGCCGTCCCGCTCCCACGCCAGACTGTTGAAGACCACCAGCGTCCGGCTCGGATTCTGGATCCGATCGGCGAGGGCCGCCAAGGCCCGTGAGAGAAGGTGGTCCGCGGATCGGGCTGCATCCACCGTGCGGTGGTCCCTCAGCTCCCCCTGACGAATGCTCTGGAGGCTGTCGGGGTCGCTCACGCTGACGTCCGCATGCCAGGTATGCTCATCCGTGAGCAGCAGCGATTCCCACATCGACCCGAGGGCGTGCGGATCGGGTTGGAATCCGGGCGTCGCGACGGAGGCGATCGTCGAGAAGATCTCGGCGGTCCGGGCGCGTGCCATCGTGTTGCGGGCCAGGGTCGTGATGCGGGCGTTGGCCGCGAGTCCATCCTCCCAGTACGGTCCCCCGTCTCCCCGGACCACCCGCGGCGTCGGTGTCTCCCGGGTGACCCGCGTCATGGCATGAGCGAAGGTGCTGTACTCGAGCCGCGGGAAGGCGAACCGCTGGTTCCAGCGTTCGGCGAATGAGGCCTGCCCAGGATCGAGGGCGACGTTCTCCACCTGCGTCCCATACAGGATCACGGTCGATCCGGGATGTTCCGGGTGGTCGTAGGCCTGGAGGAAACGGGGCAGGGATTCCTCGGCCGACTCGATGCGGGGCGGGGATCCGAACAGGCTCGCACCCTGGTGGTAATGACGGGAATACCAGGTCCAGACCCGCCCGCCATCGGGTCCCTCCCAGAGGAAGGGGGAGTGGCGATGCAGTCCATTCTCGAGGAGGAACGGCGCCCGGTAGGCGTCGCTCGCCGCGACGAAGTGGTCGACTCCCGCCGCCGCGAGGACCGAGGGCCATGATCCCGAATGGGAGGGGACATCCGTGCTCAGGGCCACCTCGAACGGCAGACCGTGCTCCCGACTGAACCGGCGGGATGGGTAGAGCGAACGGATCAGGTTCTCGAGGGATGCGAAGCCGGTGAAATGGCTGGCATACACCGCCGGGACCTCGATCTCCCGCCGGCGCACCGCACGGATCAGGGCTTCCCGTCGTTCAGGGGAGCGCCCGCGGAGGTATTCCTGGAATACCCAGGAACCGTCGAGCGTGTACCGGAACTCAGGCCTCTTCCGGATGAGGTCCAGCGCCTGATCGACCGCACGAGACTGCAGTTCGGAGATCTTGGCGGGGTGGTCCGTGTATCCGATGTCCAGATGCTGGTTGGGCACCAGCAACAGGGTCCATCGACGGGCCGGTTCCAGGGTCCGGACCACTGTCCGGTCGAGTCCCTCCCCTCGGAGACGGACCTGCGCAACGGTGCCCGGCGTGAACTCCGGCACCTCGATCGTCCAGCGTGCCTCCCCCATGGACCGGCCTGACGGAAACCGGGCGCTCCAGTGGAAAGCGCCGATAGAGACGTCCACCTCCCGGGCCCGGGCCCAGTCCCCCGGATCCACGGTCAGCGCAACCTGCTCGTTCAGACGCCGTCCTTCGCGCCGGAAGAAGGGTGTGGGCCTCAGTTCCACGCGCGGTTCCGGATGCGGCCCGGTCGGTGGGATCGTCTCCAGGACAAGGGCGTCATGGACGAGTCCGGACACGCCCGGCCAGGTGAAGCCCGACGGCTGCGCATCATCGCGCTCCCCCGCGGAGTCGAGCGGCGTGAGGACCAGGCGGTTCCTGCCGATCCGCAAGGCCGTCTCGGGAATCCGGACACGGATGAGCGACCGCGAGTAGTGGGGTAGGTAGAACGCCGCCGCATCGCCCGCCGTGGAGGTCAGCGTCGGAGCCTGATGGTACCATCCCCGCTGGCCATTGAGGTCCACCTGGACTCGCGGGAGGCGGACGCTGTAGGCGAGGAGGTGCAGCGTCAGTTGGGCGCCGCCGGCGGGCACGGCACCGAGCTCGAATTCAATCGTGAACGGATGTTCCCGGAATCCCGCGGCTCCATTGGCCGGTCCAGGCTGGAATGCAAACCAGTGTCGCGCAGGATCGTCACGCCCGACCCGGAAGACCGGATCCTGGGTGGCGTCCCCGTAGTCGAGACGGGGACGTCCGGTGGCGGGATCCCGCCAATGACTGAATTCCCCGGACGATTCGTCCGGTTTTCCGATCTGCCACAGGATCTCCGACCGGGCCTCGACCGCGGCAAGCAGGGCGCAGCCGAGAGCGAGGCATCGCACAGGACGCCCCATCGCCACCGTCACGGCTTCACCCTCAGCTGGAAGAACCGCATTGGCTGCTCTGGAACGACGGAGAGCGAGCCCCCGGCATCGAGCACGAGTGACCAGGGGCCCTCGACCGAGTCGGCCTGCGAGAGGAACCCGAGGCCCAGCCATTCCACGCTGACGCTGCCCGAGGCCTCGCGACCTGCGCTGACCCTGGATGTGTTGGCGAGAGGCTCGAATCGGAAGTTGCCGGCGGCATAGCGGTCGGCGGGGCCACTGTCGATGATCTCGGGGAAGGCGTCAGGGTTGTCGCCCCATCGGGCGAGTCCGACGAACCGGAGGCAGCCGCCGTCGAACGTGCTGAACTCGATCTGTCCTGCCCCGCGGTTCCCATCCCGTTCGTCGGTCCCATAGCCCGAGGCAACAATCGTCCCGGCGAATCCCGGGGTCAGTTCGAGAGGCTTCGGGAGGGGCTTGAACCGGGTACCCCCGGAAAGCTCACCCGGGCTGCCCGGCTCGAAGACCAGCAGGGCATGTTCCTTCTTGGTTCGGCGGCAGTAGATCCGGCACTTGATGGTGCGCTTGAGTCCATCGCCCTCGTCATCGAAGACGCCCAGATGGGTGATCCGGATCGGCCGTACAACGTCGAAGTCGTTGCCGACGGAGCCCCCGTAGGCCTGGTTGCCGGCCGTATTCTCGGGGACCACGTAGGGGACGCCCGCGGCAGGCTTGTTGGGTACCGACCGGACGGTGTCGGAATCGATTCCTTCGCTGTTGTCGGCCCCGATCGCCCGGACGCGGTATTCCTGCGCCGTCCCGTTGGAGCGTCCCGAGTCGACGTGCGAGGTGCCCTGGATCTGGGCGATCGTCTCGAATGATCCGGAGGCGTTCTTCCGCAGGATCTGGTACCGCGCCGCCTGGACCGGTTGACGGATCTCGTCCCAGAACAGGATCGTCTCGGAGTCACCCGGGATCGCCGCCAGGCGGCTCTTGCCCGGGAATGCTGGCGCGGTGGTGACGAAGTCGAAGGTGCCGCCCGCGTAGGTCACGTTGGCCCCGGATTCGATCCCTTCCGGGAAGGCGCCTGGTGCGCCGTAGCGGGCGACGAAGGGATAGTAGACCGATCCGCGGCCCGTACCGGTCGTGATGCCCAGTGGACGGCTCACCGAGGTGCCGGCCTTCTCCTCCGGTCCGTAGCCCTCCGCGACGATGCTTCCGCGGAACCCCTTCGGCAGTTCCAACACGGGGCTGAGCGGTTTGAAGCGGCTGCCCCCCTTCAGGACGCCAGGGCTGGCGGGCGAGAAGGTGGCGGAGGCGACGGCCTTCCCGCTCGCCAGATCGAAGATCGAGACCCGGATCTCCGCCTTCATCCCGTTGGCGCCGTCATCGAAGGCTCCCAGTTCAAGGACGCGGATCGGATTGGCGACATCGAAATCCATGCCCAGCTGTCCACTGTAGGCGAAGTTGCCCGTGGTTCCGGGCGGCACCTGGAAGGCGATGGATTCGTCCGGCCCCAGCACGTAGGGTGAAGTAAGCTGTGCGATGGAATAGGGTCCGGCATCCCCGGAGGCCGAGACCGCCTGGACGACGAAGCAGTACTCTGTGCCGTTGATGAGGCCCGTCGCGACATGGCTCAAGCCCTGGACCTCCGCCACCTGGGTGAACGGTCCGGAGATGCCTGGACCGGATAGGATGCGGTACTTGGCAACCGGACTCGGCGTCGTGACCGCCTCCCAGCGGAGCGTCACCTGACGATCACCCGGAAGGATGCGCACGGTCGGTCCCACCGCCTCGATGGTGAACTGGCCAACATCAAGACGTTCGAAGGAGTCGTCCTTGAAGAAACGGATCTCGTAGTCCCCCGGGCTGGCAAAGCCACCGGCGAACAGGAGCGAGCCTGATTTCACCCCGGTCTTCCCGTCCTGAGTGCCATCGACGTAAAACCAGTCGAGGGGCGAGGCGTCCTCGCCTCCGACGCGATAGATACCGACCCAGTCCTTCGCATTGCCGGGTCCATAGAGAAACTCGACCGCGACCTTCGCTCCGGGGCGGTAAGACCGGGCCTCCGAACGGACCCGGGGTTCGAGGGTCACCTTAAACTCGATCTCCTCCAGCACGACGTAGCCGTCGTTCTCCAGCAAACGGACAAGAAAGGTTCCGGGCTCTGGGGCTCCCTTGGGAAAGACGACCTCGCCAGCGGTGACGGCCACAGAACCGACCTCAGTGCCGTCCAGGTACTGCCAGGCGAAGTAGTCCTGGGCCGACTTGCCCTCCACGTAGAGTCCCACCCAGTCCTTGGTGTTGCCCGGGGCATTCTTGAACCGGACCGTGATCGGTTCGCCCGGGACGTAGCGGGTGCGGTCGAGGGTGACTTCCGCCGCGTGTGTTCCGGAGACCAGGGTGGTCAAGACAAGAAGGATGAGGAGGTATGGGGACACTTTCATGGGAGGTTCCAGGTTATGGGTTGGGGTTGGTGCGATCGTCAAGCGACAACACCGCCCCACGAACCCGCGCTCTGCCTCGTCTCCCCCTCAAGGCAACCGGAGCCGCCAGACTTCCGGGGAGCGGACCCCAGGTCGGACCTCCCCACTGGGCAAGATCCATCCCCCCTTCCATGGTACGCACGGCAACGTCACGCGCGGTGCTGGCAGCCTTCCAATATCCGTCCACTGGAGTGTCTTGAGATCCAACCGATGCAGTGTGTTGGAGAATCCCGGATGCCTGAGGTCAGCCGGTTGTCCAAAGCGGGAGCCATCATCACCTCCAACAACGTACAGGGCATCGCGATGGACCGGTGCCGGGGAGGCGGCGGCGACGCAGGGCTCCGGAAGATCTGGTAGTCGGTCCCAGCCTCGCGACGGGCGGTAACGCCAGACATCCCGGAGATATCGACGGACGGGTCTTCCCCCCTTGATCTCCAGAGCCGCCCCGCCCATCAGACAGAACCCCTTGGTCAGCCCTGCGGCCACCGGCAGGATGCGGGGCTCTGCTGGAATCGGCGGCAGCTCCGTCCAGGCCACCTCGCGTGAACCGAGTCGGATGGAGAAGACCCTGCCGGACGCAACCTGTTCTCCGGGCTCCGAATTGCCGCAGGCGATATAAGCCGTGCCGCCCCCGTCCACGACACCTGCGCCGTTGGCCATCGGCATTGGCAGGGGTGGCGGGAGATCGGCAAGGGGCACGGATTCGATCCGACCCCGTTGCCAGCGAATGCCCGTCACATCGCTGTTGTGCCCGGTGGCGTTGCTTCCCCCAACACAGAGAAGTCGATTCCGATGTGTCAGCGAGACACCATAGGCTCTTGGATGGGTCAGGGTGCCGACTTCCTGCCAGGTGCCTGTCATGGACCTCAACGCCCAGACCGTGTCATGCCAGACCTTCTTCCCGCCCTCCCAGGGCGGGCGCCCAGGGAAGTTGGCCCCACCGGCCACAAGCAACACCCCGTCCGAAACGCCCGCGAACGGTGCTGCTACGCCGATCGGATCCGGCAGCGGCGACAGGGGAGTCCACGATGGCGCCCCACAGGCTTCGTCAAACACCCCGAGCGCCAGCAGAAATGACAGGACGGCTCGCATGGCATTGGGTCTAGCCGAGGATGTTGGCAGACGATCCCACGCTCACTGGCGACGCACCCGGAGGAGCTGTCCAGGTCCCGCATTGGACACGCGGTAGGTGAACTGGGTGAGGGGTGGGGTCGAAACGATGTCCTTCTGGACCGTCACGAAGGGTTGGTCGATGCCATCGCTGGATTCCACCATGTAGGTCTCCCCAGCCTTGCTCGCCCAGTTCAGCACCACGGCGGTATCACCACCGGATTGTGTATCGAGAGTGATGAACACCGCCTGAGGGATGGGATCGCCATAGAGTTCGATGTCGTCGATGCACCAGCCACCGGCGGTGCGGCTGGTGTCGGTCGGCCCCATGCCCCAGCGGACCTGGAGGGTTGGACTGCCATCGATCCAGTCCGGCAGGGGAATCGCCTCCTGGACCCATTCCTTTGCATTCAGGGATTCCTCCCGGGGATTGGTCCAGACGCGGGTCCAGTCCGCACCGTTGGTGGACACCTCGACGCTGGCCTGATCACTCAGTCCGCGCTCGATGGTCAGCCAGCGGGCGAAGTACAGGGTCAGATTCCGATGACCCGAGGTGTCGAAGGCCTTCGTGGTGAGGAATTCGGAGGCCTTGAGTCCGTTGGGATAGTCAGCCTGGAGTCCGTAGGCATAGACGTGGGGGCCCGTGTAGCCGCCGCTCGGCTTGTTCTTGCCGCCGGGGCGTCCCCAGGCCCAGACGGATTCGGTCTTCCAGTCCGGCTGGGTCTCCAGGAATTCCCGGCCGACCAGTCCGCGGTCGTCGGTCAACGTCACCGTGGCCTCCGGGTTCGCTCCCAGACCGGCCCCCCCCGTGGGGGACTGGAGGGCGACCCGGAAGGATTTGGACGGACGGCCACCGCTTCCGGAGATCGGGATCGTCAGCGTCTTGTTGGTCTCGCCATCCCGGAAGAGCACGGCGCGGTGCTGTCCCTGGAAATCCGTTCCCTCGACGGCGCCGACCCCGAGGGTCTCGACATCCACCGAGACCACCCCATCGGCCCCGTCCACACGGTCAATCGCGATCGCGACGCTGGACGACTTGAAATCCACCGTCACCCAGGGTTTCCGGAACTGGAGGTGCCCTGGTTTGGGCACCAGGTTCAACTCCACCTGCCGCGTCAGGAGTGCGCCCGTCTCCGGGATCGAGATCAGGAGGGAGTCCGAGTAGGTCGCCGCTGGGAGGTTCGTGGCGGCGTCGGCGATGCGGACGAAGAGCGTGGCGCTGCCGCGTGGGGGGAGGATGCCCTCGCGGGGTTCCACAACGACCCAGCGGGCCCCCCAGGCAGCCTCCCAGGAGGTGGGCTTGGCACCCGAGTTGGTGAGGGACACCCGGACGCCATTGGTGTCGAAAGGTCCCCCGACCGGTCCTTGCAGGGACAGCATCATGGGCCCCAGTGCGGTGACCTCGTGGTCGATCGTTCGCAGGGCAAGGGAGACGACGGTGTTGGTCCCTGGCAGGACCGTGACGGAGTTCGTCGCAGGCAGGTATCCAAGCGCTTCGGCCTTCACGCGTTGGGGACCGTCCTCGAGACGGAATCGCACCCCGCCGGGACCGTCGTGGCGGCGCCAGTAGCCGTTGCCCACGGTGATGTAGGCATCCGGGAGGGGCTGTCCCGTGGCGGCATCGACGACGGCCACCTCGAGGGTCGACAGGGGGCGTGGGATGGAGTTGGTGAACCGGAACGATCCGATCCGGGTTTGCCAGTTCCCTCGTGTGGATTGGGTCAGGTAGTTGTTCACGTACCAGAACGTCGAGTCATCGACCGGATCGACGGCCATGGTGTTGTAATCGCCCCAGCGAAAGAATTCCTGGGACGCGGAACTCGCCTGCAGGACGGCCTCGGAAAGGTTGAGTCCTCCGACCGGGGCGTCATGGGTCCTCCCCGCGTACCGGATCCCAGGGAACGTGTTGGTGCCCGAGACGCTGTAGCCGACCGCGAGATTTCCCTGCCAGTCGAGGGCGACACTGCCCATCCAGCGGCTGTCAGAATCCGGGGCGTGGGTCCCCTGATCATGCAGGAAGAGTGCACTGCTGGGTAGGTTCCGGCGGAATTCGTAATAGCGCACCCCCACGACACCCGAGGGATCCACCTGGACCGAGTGGTTGACCACGATCGATTCGTGTCCAGCGAAACGCCGGAACTGGAGCCGGTTCATGAGGCGGTCCGACAGGGGATCAAGACCGTTGGTGACGCCGCGCTGTGGGACCAGTCGATCCCCCAGCACCATTCGGAAGGGTGCGACGGGGGTCATGGGCAGTTCAGTCAGCATGGAGGCCTCCGTGTGATCGAAGTCCGGGTTCAGTGTGAACCATCGGATTCCATAGGGGACGGGTTGTCCGTCGGCGTCGATCTCCAACGCACCGGTCCCGCGCACGGGAGAGCGAGGTTTGCTGGGTAGGTTGGCGAGGGTTTCCGGTGAGATGAGGCAGGCGAAGACGTGGGGCGTGCTTTGGGCCGGTGGTGCACCGTCCAGATCAGCTGGGAGCAGTCCATAGGGCTTGTTGGTCCATTGGCTCAGGTTCACGTAGGCAGCCGAGGCAGAGGAATCTCCCCGGAGCATGCGAATACGGTCGAAGGCGAACACCCCAGCTCCCTCAAATTGATAGTCGGGAGGAGGGCCGAACTGGTTGATCGAGACATAGTATCCGTCCGGCCAGATGCCCATCTTCGGATAGTCGTTCATCAGTTTGTTGGGCATGGGGAAATCGTAGACGAAGAACGGACCTGTCGGATCCGGGGTCTTCGAGACGGCGACCACGGTCCGCGCTGGCCCGAGCTGCTCGATCCAGTCGCTCACGACGAATGCCAGGAGGACCCAACGGTCAGCCATCCGGTCGTAACGCACCACGGGATCACCGTCGTCGTACTTCGATGCCGGCTCTCCGAGAGC
>JBDLQQ010000231.1:0-5288 GCA_039800465.1 Verrucomicrobiota bacterium | reverse complement strand
GGCCGAACGGGAGTATCCGTGGGTCTGGCCCCAGGATCCCTCGGCCCCGTTGCCGTCGTTGCCCCGGGAGTTTTCGAGCCGGCACTCCCTGCGTTCCTCAGGACAGGCCTTTGTCGCCGGGGCTGCACCGGCCAGGCCCGCCGGAACCGGTCCGGGGCAACGGGCTCAGACCCTGCGGTCGCTGTCCGAGGGTCCCGAATCGCTCCCTCCTTTGCCGGGACAGAGCGCTCCGTGGATCGTCCGGACGGCGCTCTGTGTGGAGCCCCGGGATGGACGGTTGCATGTCTTCCTGCCGCCCGTCGCGACCACGGAGGCCTACCTCGACCTGGTCTCGACCCTCGAATCGACCGTCTCGGCGATGGGGGTGCCGGTCATCCTGGAAGGGGAGGCCCCCCCGCGGGATCCTCGGATCCACAAGCTGTCGGTGACGCCGGATCCCGGGGTGATCGAGGTCAACCTGCACCCGAGCCGCACCTGGGACGAATTGGTCGATCGCACCACCGTGCTCTACGAGGAGGCCCGGCAGACCCGCCTCCGCGCCGAGAAGTTCATGCTCGATGGGCGTCACAGCGGCACCGGTGGAGGCAACCACATCATCCTCGGAGGCGAGACGCCTGCCGATTCCCCGATCCTGCGTCGGCCCGACCTGCTGAGGTCGCTCCTGGCCTACTGGCAGAACCACCCGTCGCTGAGCTGGCTCTTCAGCGGTCTCTTCGTCGGTCCGACCAGTCAGGCTCCCCGCGTGGACGAGGCCCGCAACGATTCGCTCTACGAGCTGGAGCTCGCCTTCCGGGAGCTCGACCGGCAAGTGGCCTCGCACGGTCCGTCGGTGCCGCCGTGGCTGGTGGATCGGTTGTTCCGCAACCTGTTGATCGATTCGAGCGGGAACACGCACCGCTCGGAGTTCAGCATCGACAAGCTCTTCGCGCCGGAAAGCTCGACCGGACGGCTGGGTTTGGTGGAGATGCGCGCCTTCGAGATGCCGCCCCATCCCCGGATGAGCCTCGCCCAGCACCTGCTGCTGCGCGGACTGGTCTCGACCTTCTGGAAGAGGCCGTATTCCCGGGGGCTGGTGCGCTGGGGGACCGACCTCCACGACCGGTGGATGCTGCCGCATTTCTGCGAGACCGATTTCCGCGAGGTGATCCGGGATCTCCGCGACGCTGGGCATCCCTTCGAGATGGAGTGGTTCGCTCCGCACTTCGAGTTCCGATTCCCGCGCATCGGTGAATTCGTCCAACGCGATGTCCGGGTGGAGATCCGCTCCGCCCTGGAGCCGTGGCATGTGCTGGGTGAGGAGCCCGGCGGCGGGGGCACGGTCCGGTATGTCGACAGCTCGCTGGAGCGCGTCCAGGTCAAGGCCCAGGGCCTCATCGGCGACCGGTTCGCCCTCACGGTGAACGGGCGTCGCCTGCCGATGCACCCCACCGGGACCCAGGGCGAGGCCGTGGCGGGGGTCCGCTATCGGGCCTGGCAGCCCCCGCAATGCCTGCAACCGACCATCGGGGTGCACGCGCCGTTGACCTTCGACCTCTACGACACCTGGAACGAGCGGTCGATCGGCGGATGCACCTACCATGTGGCGCACCCGGGTGGTCGCAATTACGAGACCTTTCCGGTCAACGCCTATGAAGCCGAGAGTCGGCGTCTGGCGCGGTTCTTCTCCACGGGGGCCAGCCAGGGACGGTTCGTGCCGACCCCAGAACCGCCCAACGCGGACTTTCCGGTGACGCTCGACCTGCGGCGCTGATCGGATGGGAGGCCGGGCGACGACCCGCCGCCGCCTCGGCTTTTGAGCGACAAGGTGCCGCCGGTACGATCGATCCTGTCGGGGCGACCGGGCTCAGTAGGGCGATTCGGGAGGAGGAGCCTGCCGCAGGAACTCCCGGACCACCGAACCCTCGCGGGTGGGCGGTTGGCAGGCTTGGCCGGTGCAGAGGAAGGCCAGTGAGCGTTCCTCGTCGGCGGGCAGCGTGCGGGCGAACGGGTCGACCGGTCCATGGTTGCCCAAGATCACGCGGTGCGGCTCGAAGACCGAGTGCGCGTGGCTCAGCAGCGCCCGGGTCGAGCCGCACAGCCAGTCGCCCACGATGACCACGCGCTTGGGCTCCTGCATCGCGAAGTCGAGGGCGCAGAGCAGGAAGGGGACGACCTGCGGGGTCTGGTGCAGTTTTTGGGCGAAGAGGCGCAGTGTCTTCTCGGCCGCCTCGCGCCAGTCGGGTCGGGCACACAGGGCCGACAGTCGCAACAGGGCCAGGCTTGCCACGGCGTTGCCGGAGGGTTCCGCGCCATCGTAGTCCTCCTTCACGCGCATCAGGAGGTGCGGCGTTTCGGAGCCGCTCTGCCAGAAGCCGCCGCCCACGGGGTCGTAGAAGCGGGCCACCATGGCCTCCGCCAGCGAGACGGCGAATTCCAAGTGAGCCGGGTCCAGCGTGGCCTCGTAGAGCTCGATCGTGCCGGACAGCAGATGGGCGTAGGCGTCGAGCAGTTGGACCGAGTCGCGTTCGCCCTCGCGCCAACGGTGGTGGAGGGTGCCCGGGATCTCGGGGTGGTCGGGACTCGGCGGCACCCAGAGGTGCTCTTGGAGGAAGGCCAGATTGCGTTCGGCCATCGTGCGGAATTCCTCGTCGCCGAGGATGGCGTAGGCGCGGGCGCAGGCTCCGAGCATCATGCCGTTCCATGAGGCCAGCACCTTGTCGTCGCGGTGGGGGCGGACCCGTTTCGCCCGCGCGGCCCGCAGGACGGACAAGGCCTCCTCCAATAGTGGTCGATCCGCCTCGGGCACCTCGGCCTGGGCCAGGGAGAGCACATTGAGACCGGGCAAGGCTTCCGGATCGCTGTGGTCGAGGAAGTTGCCCTCGCGCGTGATGCCGAACCGGGCCGCGACCACGTTGAAGCCCTCGGGGGACAGCAGGGCCGACAACTCGGAGTGGGTCCAGCAGTAGAACCGCCCTTCCTTGCCCTCGCTGTCGGCATCCTCGGCCGAATAGAATCCACCGTCGGGATGCGTCATGTCGGTGGCGACGTACCGCAGGATGTCCCGGGCGACCTCCGCCTGACGCGCCTCACCGGAGACCAGGAAGGCCTCGAGGTAGAGCACGGTCAGTTGGGCGTTGTCGTAGAGCATCTTCTCGAAGTGCGGCACGAGCCAGCGTTCATCGACGCTGTAGCGCGCGAAGCCTCCGCCCAGATGGTCGCGGATGCCCCCGGCGGCCATGCGGTCGCAGGTCTGGAGGACGGCCTGCACGGCCTCGGCATCGCCGAAGCGACGGGCATAACGCAGCAGATACAGCGGTTGGCTGGGGCGGGGGAATTTGGGGGCGCTCCCGAATCCACCGTTCACGGGGTCGAACTCTCCGAGGAGCGTCTGGCCGCCCCCGTGCAGTTCGCGGGGCCCCGTGGGAAAGGCGTTGTCCGGGTCGTGGACGACCATCTCGCGCAACCGGGAGGTGAGGTCGACAGCGGAGGCGATCAGGTCGTCGCGGCGGGTCTTCCACAGGTCGACGATGCGCTCCAGCAGCGTCAGGAAGCTCGGGCGACCGTGGTTAGCCTCCGGCGGGAAATAGGTGCCACCATAGAAGGGTTGCAGATCCGGGGTGAGGAAGACGTTGAGGGGCCATCCACCGCCACCGGTGGTCATCTGCACGAAGCTCATGTGGATCTTGTCCACATCGGGACGTTCCTCACGATCCACCTTGATGCTGATGAAATGCTCCCGGAGGTAGGCGCCCACGGCCTCGCTCTGGAAGGTCTCGCGTTCCATCACATGGCACCAGTGGCAGGTGGAGTAGCCGATGCTCACGAAGATCGGTTTGTCCTGGGAGCGGGCCAGGGCGAAGGCCTCATCGCCCCAGGGAAACCAGTCCACCGGATTGCCGGCATGCTGGAGCAGGTAGGGCGATTTCTCGGCGGCCAGGCGATTGCGGGGTTCCGATGCGGAGGTCACGGGAGCGACAGCATATCCCCGGCCGTCCCGGGAACAAGCCGACAGCCCGACGCCCGGTCGGCCGTGTCGAGTTCTTGAAAGGATCCGCCCGCTGGGGCTTCCTTGGGCACTCATGGCGTCCGATCTCGACCCGTTCTACCTGGACACCCTGCGGCGACTGGTCCGCGAAGGGGTGATGGATCCCGCGTCGAGCCTGCTCTGCGTCTGCGCCGGCGAGCGCGATCACCGGACCCTGAAGGAGGCGGGGTTTCCGAACGTCACGCTGACCAATCTGGAGACGCGCTGGGAATTGGAGAATCCGGGTACCCACCAGGTCGCCTATGGCGATGTGGAGAATCTGACCTTCCCGGACAAGTCGTTCGATTTCGTGATCGCCCACAATGGGCTTCACCATTGCGCCTCACCCCATCGTGGGCTCTTGGAAATGCACCGGGTGGCGCGCAAGGGGGTGCTGGTCTTCGAGCCCCGCGATTCGCTGCTGTCCCGGTTGGGGGTCCGCCTCGGCCTGGGTCAGGACTACGAGACCGCCGCCGTCGCGCTGAGCGCCGACCGGGTGAGCGGGGGGTGGCGCAATGGACCGGTCCCCAACTACGTGTATCGGTGGACCGAACGCGAGATCGAGAAGACCATCCGCAGCGCGACCCCTTGGATGGTCTGTGGCTTCCGCTACTTCCATGCCACTCGCCCGCCCTCCGGAGCGGCCAGTCGGAGCAATCCATGGATCCGCTGGGGCCTCCGTCTGGCGATCCCGGTGGCCACGGTCCTGGGCAAGATCCTCCCATCCCAGACCAATTGCTTCGCCTTCCTGGTCACCCAACCGCCCGTGGGGCAGGGGAATCCTCCGTGGATCCGATGGAAAGCGGGCGAGCCTTCCCTGGATCCCGAATGGGCCCGTCGGCAATACCGGCAGTGAGGCCCGATCCCGGGCGACGGCGCACGGTGCCTGAAAAGACATTGATGGCCGGCCTGTGAACGGGGCTTTATTGTAGGGACATGGTCGCCGCGCAGGAACAAGTCCAGAAAGCCCTCTTCGGGGTCTTCCTCATCGCCGCATTGCTGCTCTTCGCGGTCCTCCTCGGGTCGGTGCAGATTCTGGCCCTGATGGGCTTTGTCGCCGTGATCTGGGCGCTGACCTTGCCGAAGCATGGAACCCTGGCCCTGGTGCTGGGGTCGGTGATGATCAACTCGTCGTTGCTGGTACCTTTCGTCTCGGGTCGACCCTTCTTCTGGGAGGCGAGCCTCATGCTGTCGGTCAGTGGTCTGCCCCTCATGTTCGCCATGCGGCGGAATGCCCCCGAGTTCGGCGAGCGACTTCGGGAGTTTCGTTGGGTGTTCCTCGGGT
>JBDLQQ010000230.1:0-2564 GCA_039800465.1 Verrucomicrobiota bacterium | reverse complement strand
GGGTGGCGACGACGATGGAGCAGGCGGGTTTGGCGTCACGGGTCAGGTCGAAACCCACGGCAGCGACTCCGCTTCCGGCGGCTCCGCAGAAGAAGACCACCAGCGCGATCCATCGGGTCAGGAGCAGGAATGGGGACGGGACGTGGAGGGAGATCATGGGGCGATGGATTCGGGATTGAGACGGAACATCCGTCGGACGTTGGGATCCCCGGAGCCTAGCAACCTGAGATTTCCGGGGAAGGGGCTTCACCTCGGGTGGGGGAGGCGCGGGTGACGTCTCGGGGAAGTCCCCATTCCCCATTCGAAATCCGACCCCGGGTGGCTAGAGTCGGTCCATGGCGTTGAGCGAAGGGTTCGGATCGTCCCCGGCGATTCCCGCATGGCGATCCCGCGTGGGGGGGCTGTGTGGGAGGGTCGTCGTGTGGCTTTGGCTCCTAAGTGGACTCCAGGCCCAGGACACTCCGGGTGTCACGGGATGGCGTGGGGTGGATGGCCGGATCCGGGTGAGCAGCACCGGGGCGGTCGACCGGATGCACCTGCTCGAGCGCTCCGAGGATCTGCGACGGTGGTCGGAGGCGGCCCGGACGGTGGGGGGCTTTGAGTCGTTTCCGGTGTCGGACCGCGAACCCGGCGTGGGCTTCCTCCGGATCCGGACCCGCGGCGTGGAGGATTCGGACGACTGGAAGAATCAGGTCCGTCTGCCCGAGGACCCGTTCCTGTCGGTGGCGGGGGACGCGGCCAGCGGCGGGTTCCGCTGGATCAAGTTCACCCTCCGGCTTGAGGCGCCCGGAGGGGTCTATTTCCAGGACAGCGTCCGGCAACCCTTCCACTATGGATTCATCAGCCGACGCCTGGCCGGGTTCGAGGGCCTGTCCCCGCAGGCCATCGATGCCGTCTCGCTGCGGACTGACGGACAGCGACTGGTGCTGGGGGCGGTGCTCCTCCCGGAGGAGGGCTCGGTCCGGGAGGTCGGACTCCAGATCATCGGGCAGGAGGTCTTCCCGGTGGACCGGGTGGTGGAGTGGTTGCGACAGGTCCGGGGGGCTCTGGTGCTTCCCCCGGGGTGGACGGCGCACTACGTGCCGACGGTGGAGCAGGGGACGATTCCCGAGGCGGACCAGCGTCGTCTCGAGGCGGCGGGGTTCCCGGTGGCGTCGGTCTCCCGCTGGATCCGCAAGGACGAGGTCTACAGCGCCGGCTGGGCGCAGGGTCGGCTCCGCTACGTGCCCGCTGCCGAGATCCGTGCCGCGTTCGTCGAGGGACGGCTGCGACCGGAGGATATCCTCCTGACCGATGCGGTGCCGGCGGAGATCCCCGTCCTCTCGGGCACGATCTCCCTCACGCCCGCCACCCCGAATTCCCATGTGGCGATCCTGTCCCGTTCCTACGGCATCCCCTTTGTCCACGTGGCGGATGCCGCCCGACAGGCCGAGCTGCGGTCGTGGGACGGCCAGGAGATCCTGATGGTGGCCAGTGGGGAGGCCGGGGTGGACCCGGTGCGCCTCCTCAACGTCGAGGGGTTCCTCACCCCGGGACAACGGGCACTCCTGGACAAGGCACGCACGCCCCCGCGGCTGCGGATCCTGCCCATGGCCCGGAGGGGCTCGATCCAGCTCCTGACCCGGGACCTGCGTCCGGAGGACGTCGCCTACGTCGGAGGCAAGGCGGCGAATTTCGGCGGACTCGTCCGCTCGGTGCCCGACCACGCCCCAGCCCCCTCGCTGGCGTTCACCTTCGACCTCTGGATGGGGTTCCTGGACCAGACGCTGACGGGGGGACGGACCCTTCGGGAGACGATCAACGAACGGCTGAAGGCCCACGTGTTTCCGCCGGACATGTCGCGTCTGTCGACGGACCTGGCCGCGATCCGCTCGCTGATCCGGGATGGGGCGGATTTCTCGGCGGCGCAGAGGAAGGCGATCCTCGAGGCCCTGGGCACCGTGCATTCGGGGGGCAACCTCCGGTTCCGCAGCTCGACCAACGTGGAGGACAGCGAGCAATTCTCCGGTGCCGGGCTGTACGACAGCTACAGCGGCTGTCTGCTCGACGACACCGATGCCGACACGTCGGGACCGAGCCGGTGTGATCCCTCGGAACCCGAGGAACGGGGAGTGTTCCGCGCGTTGAGGCGGGTCTATGCGAGCTTCTACAACGAGAACGCCTTCCTCGAACGTCTCCGACACGGGGTCGATGAGAACACGGTCGGGATGGCGGTCCTGGTCCACCGGTCGTTTCCGGATGAGATCGAGCTGGCGAATGGCGTGGCGACGCTCCGGGTGACGGGATCGGGGTCCCGGGAGTCGCTCGCCTACAGCGGGGAGCTGGTGCTCCAGACGGGGGCGGCATCGGTGGCCAACCCGGCCGGCAACGCGCTTCCCGAGGTCGTGGAGGTCTCGAGGCCCGCGGGTGGAACACCCACGTTCCGGCTCCATCGCCGGGCGAGTCGGCTGCCGCTGGGTGCGACGGTCCTGGACTGGACCTCCGGCTATGCCTCGCTCGTGGAGCTGCTGGAGCTAGCCGCCCTCGAGTTCGCCCGGGTCCGGCCCGGCCGCCAGGAGTTCCTG
>JBDLQQ010000229.1:0-12416 GCA_039800465.1 Verrucomicrobiota bacterium | reverse complement strand
TCCCGTCCGAACACCAGATAGTCGCCCGGCCGGTAGTCGACCTCCGCGTAGCTCCTCGAGCCCCCCTGCTCCACCAGCCAGAGACGGGCTCCTTCCGGGACGGAAGCCCCGAACGCGTCCCAGTCCCGCCATCGACGCCACGTCACCTGCTTCCAGTAGTCCATTCCGGCCCGCTGCATCTGGCGGTCGTCCATGCTGAATCCCAGCGGCTCCACCAGATGCAGCACCGCACCGGTCGCCGCACAGAGACGGGCCACGTTGCCGGTGTTCGGCGGGATCTCGGGTTCAACCAGGACGATGTTCATCGGACCGGGAGGAGACGGGATGCCGTTGGGCCGGGTGGGCCAGGCGTTGTCCAGACTTCGGGTAGAAGACCTTCCAGAGCACCAGCCCCTGGGCCGGCGCGGTCATGCCCGAGAGACGTCGATCCCGGGCCGACAGCAGGTCGAGGATGACCTCAGGCGGGAACCGGCCGAGACCCACCTGCACCAGGGTCCCCACAATGCCCCGGCACATCTTGTACAGGAACCCATCGGCCCGGATCACGATCGTCAACAGGGGCCCCGATCGCACGATGGAGCAGCGCGTGACGGTACGGACCGTGTGGTTCCGCACGTACCCGGGCGAGGCGCTGAAGGCCAGGAAGTCATGGCGCCCCTCGAACGCCCGGGCCGCCCGCCGCATGGCGGTAAGATCGAGGGTCCGGGGCACATGCCAGGACTGTCGACGCCAGAGCGGATGGTGGGCCGGGTGGTTCCAGACCCGGTAGCGGTACTCCTTGCCCTGCGCCGAGAACCGGGCGTGGAACTGGGCTGACACCCGGCGGGCGGACAGGATCCGGATATCCTCCGGAAGCCATGCATTCAGCGCCAGAACGAGCTTCCGTCCCGGCATCCGAAACTGCTCCCGGGGAACATCGACATGCGCACAGAGCCCTGCCGCATGGACTCCGGTGTCGGTCCGACTCGACCCCGAGACAGTCGGCTTCCCGGGGAACAGCCGGGCGAGCGCCTCCTCGACCCGCTGCTGGACGGAGAGATCCTGCGGCTGCCGCTGCCAACCGGCGTACGCAGCTCCGTCGTAGGCGATGACCAACTGGATGCGGACATGGCCCGGAGCGAGGATCTCGACCTCGTTCGGGTGTGGTCCGGACTCGTCCGCGGGATCCGTGACTGTTGCGGCAGCGTCGTCCACGCGGCGCCCTTCCGGTCAGCCCATCGGGGGCGTGAGGCTGTCGAGGTAGCTCTGGAGCAACACCGCCGCCGCAGCCTGATCCACCTTCTGCCGTTGGTCCCGACCCCGGGTGCCGCCCTCCCGGAGGAACCGCTCGGCCTGGATCGACGTGAGCCGTTCATCCCAGGTGCGTATCGGGACCAGGATCGACTCTTTGAGCACCGCGACGAATTCCCGCACCCGGGCGGCCGCTTCGCCATAGGAGCCATCCATGTTCCGGGGCATGCCCACGAGGATCAGCTCCACCTCCTGGACGCGGATCAGCTCCCGGATCCGCGCCAGGCAGTCCGGAAACGGCTCGGCCGGGATGAACTCCAACGGCTGCGCAATCATCTTGAGGGTGTCGCTCACCGCGACACCCACCCGACGAGTCCCATGATCCAGGGCCAGGACGCGCATGGCAGTTCCTCAGAGCAGGGACGCCGAATCCGTGTCGAGGAGGAGTCGGGCGTGCGGTTGACGGCGGAGGAACGAGGCGGGACAGGACGTCGAGATGGGTCCCTTCAGGGCATCCCGGATCGGAACCGACTTACGCTTCTCGGGGGCCACGCAGACGACCTGCCGGGCCGTGACGAGGGCCGGCAGCGTGAGCGTGATGGCATAGGCCGGAACCGCCTCGAGCGACGGGAAGTGACCCTCCTTCACCTGCTGCATCTTGCAGGCGTCGTCGAGCTTCACGAGCTTCACCCAGGCCGGATCATCGAACCGCGCCACCGGGGGATCGTTGAAGGCAAGGTGACCGTTCTCGCCAACCCCCATGCAGCACAGGTCGATCGTCTGCGCCCGGAGAAGGGCCGTGTAGCGGTCGCACTCGATCTGCGGCAGATCGGCATCCCCCCCGATGTAGTGGAACACCTTCGGGCGGACCAGGGACTCGACCCGGTCCTTCATGTAGCGGCGGAAGCCTGCCGGATGTTCGGCCGGGATCCCGAGGTATTCGTCCATGTGGAACAGCGTGACCCGGGACCAGTCGATGCCGCCGAGCTCCACCAGTCGCTTGAGGAACCGGATCTGGGAATTGCCGGTCGCCAGGATGGCCGCCGCCGAGCCCTGCCGGGCCACGGCATCGATCAGGATGGACCGGACATGGTGGGCGACGAACTCGGACATCGCATCGTTGGACGCGAAGACGTCCACGGGCAGCTGGTCGACGTGGAAGGAACGGACGGGGGACGGGATCTCGGACATAGCGTGAGAAGAGAGAGTGCGTCAGGCATGGACTCCGGGCAAGCGGGGCGTCCAACCGGACGGTCTCCCCAGGGGGTGGGCCTCCCCAACGGGTGGGTGTCGCAGTGCTCTGCGACACGGGGCGCGGCAGCGCCCCCTCACCCCAGGGCAGGGTCCCACTCCCTGGCTCCGGTTCCTGCTCCCACCCCCAGCCCAAGCCACAGCTCCGTCAGGTGCACCCGGTGCACCCGAGTGATCCAGTGCACTGCATCACCCACCCACACAAGTGCCCTGAGACACCGGCGGCGTTCCAAGAACCCAGCGTTCCCATACCGGCCCGCGTCTGCCACCGTCACCGCACCGGATGCGCACCGTCGTCGAACCCACGACCACCTGGCACAGCCCCGACTCCCTCGCGGCCGCGCTCCGCGGCGAACCCGGCCTCGTCCTTCTCCGGACCGGATCGTTCGACGTCCCCAGCGCCCGCTACTCCATCGTCACCTGTCGCCCCGACCTGACCTTCCGGTCCTGGGGCTCCGCCTGTGAGATCCATTCGGCGGATGGAACCCGCTCCACCCAGTTCGGGGATCCCTGGCGACACCTCGCTGTGCTGCTGGCGGCGTTCGAACTACCCGATGAGGCCGACGTCCCCTTCCCCCTTGGTGGGTGTTTCGGGTTCTGGGGATACGACCTCAAGCAGTTCGTCGAACCCCGGGTCCCACGGCGTGCCATCAACGATCTCGAACTCCCCGACTGCCATCTGGGATTCCACACCAGCCTCGTCGTCTTCGACCACCAGCAGCAGTCGACCTGGATCGTGGCCACGGGCCTCGACGCCTCGGGAACCCGGAGCGATCGCCGGATTCGGGAGCAGATCGCCTGGTGGCGGGAGCGCCTTGCGGAACCGCCGCCAGCCCCGCACACCCCTCGAGAGGCGGTCACGTCCACGCCCCTCGGGAGCTCCATGACACGGGAGACCTTCCTGAAGGCCGTACGCCAGGCCCAGGACTACATCCGCTCGGGCGATATCTACCAGGTGAACCTCGCCCAACGGCTCCACACCCGCCTGGGTTCCAGCCCCTGGGACTTCTTTGAACGCCTGACCGCACGCTCCCCGGCCCCGTTCTCGGCGTTCCTCGACTGCGACGGGTTCCAACTGCTGTCGACCTCCCCGGAACTGTTCCTCCGACTGAGCGGGAACCACATCATGACCCGCCCCATCAAGGGGACCCGTCCACGCGATCCCGACACCGTCCGGGACACCCAGCTCGGATGGGAGCTCCAGCGGAGCGAGAAGGAGAACGCGGAGCTTCTCATGATCACGGACCTCTTGCGGAACGACCTCGGTCGGATCTGCGACTACGGGTCGGTGCGGGTTCCGGATCTGATGCGACTCGAACGGTTCGCCCAGGTGCAGCATCTGGTGTCGACGGTCGAGGGGGATCTGCGTCCGGAGCTCACCCACCTCGAGGCGCTGCGCAGCTGCTTCCCGGGCGGCAGCATCACCGGAGCCCCGAAGATCCGGGCCATGGAGATCATCGACGAGCTGGAACCGGTCTCACGCGGTCCCTACTGCGGTGCCCACGGTTATCTGGGATTCAACCGCGAGAGCCAGCTGAGCATCACCATCCGGACCGCCGTCCTGCGGGAGGATACGGCGTGGTTCCATGTCGGGGCCGGGATCGTGGCCGACTCCGACCCGGAGGCCGAGCATCAGGAGACCCTGGCCAAGGCCGCCGGGTTCGTCGCGGCACTGCAGGGAACCGACCGGGTCCGGACCCCCGAAGCCGCGGGTCGACCCGCCGACTAGACGTTGAACTTGAAGAGCAGGACGTCGCCATCCTTGACGACGTACTCCTTGCCCTCCATGCGGTAGAGGCCCTTCTCGCGGGCGGCCGCCACGGAGCCACAGGCGACGAGGTCGGCGTAGGCCACGGTCTCGGCCTTGATGAATCCCCGTTCGAAATCGCTGTGGATGACCCCGGCCGCCTTCGGGGCGGTGTCGCCATCGTGGATGGTCCACGCACGGACCTCCTTCTCGCCCGCGGTGAAGTAGGTGCGGAGCCCGAGGAGCTTGTAGGTCGCCCGGATGAGGGACCCGACGCCCGACTCCTTCACGCCCAGCTCGGCCAGGAACGCCGAGGCCTCCTCGGGGCTCAGGTCGACAAGATCGCTCTCGATCTGGGCCGAGATCACGACGGCCTCGCAGGCGAGATGTCCCTGGACGTACTCGCGGACCTTGAGGACATAGGGATTGCTGTCGGCGGTCGCGAGATCGCTCTCCTTGACGTTGCAGGCGAAGATCGTGGGCTTGTCGGTCATCAGCCAGAAAAGGCGGGAGATCGCCCGTTCCTCCGGGGTGAGCTCGACCGTCAGGGCCGGCTTCCCGGAGTCGAGATGCGGCTGGAGCTTCTGCAGGACCCCCTGTTCGGCGAGCGCCGTCTTGTCGCCGCGCTTGGCGTCCTTCGCGACCCGCTCGAGGCGTTTGTTGACGGCGTCGAGATCGGCCAGGACGAGTTCGGTCGTGATGGTCTCGATGTCCCGGACGGGGTCGACCGAGCCGGAGACGTGGTGGATGTCGGCGTCCTCGAAGCAGCGGACGACCTGGACGATGGCGTCGACCTCGCGGATGTGGCTGAGGAATTTGTTGCCGAGGCCTTCGCCGGCGCTGGCACCCTTCACGAGGCCGGCGATGTCGACGAACTCGATGGCGGCGGGGATGACGACGTTGGTCTTGGCGATCTTCTGCAGGACGGCGAGGCGGTCATCCGGGACGGTGACGACGCCGACGTTGGGGTCGATGGTGCAGAAGGGATAGTTGGCCGCCTGCGCCTTGCGGGTGCGGGTGACGGCGTTGAAGAGGGTCGACTTGCCCACGTTGGGAAGCCCGACGATGCCAGCTTTGAGCATAAGGGGCCGCGAGGATGGACGGCGGTGAAGTCCGTGCAAGCGGTATGTCCGGATCGGCGGGGGCTCTGAGGGGCTTACCGGTGTCGATTGCCTAACCTGTACCCATCATCAGTGGAACCCGGTCTCCGATGCCCACGGTCCGATCCGAGATATTCAGTATGTCGATGACCCGCAGATCGCGGTGGCGAATTCCGTAAAACCGTCTTCGCTCTCACAACACGCCTTGTCTACCGATCACTTCTGACGAGTGCTGGCAACACACCAGCCCTCCGATCGATCTCTGCTGGATCCTGAGTCACACCGACTAGAATGCCACCGGCCCAGAGCCAAATGCCTGGGTCGCAGACCGAACATGACCCCTTTGAGGCGGATGGAATTGCGGAATTGCCGGCTCATTGCCTGGGCCATTTTTGTCCCCCGGAGCGCCCAGAGTCAGAAGCCCACTGAAAACAGCATTTTGCCCAGCGGATCAATTCTGTGGTTTCCAAGTGACCAAAGGGAAACCCTCCGCACTCAGATCGCCAGGACCAAAGCCGATTGTGCTCCTTCTCATCATCAACCTGAGCGATCCACAAGACGAGGCGCGGAGTTGAAACAAACACAAGACACCCAACAACGTCCTGAATTACAATTTGAACTTCTTTACACTGTTACCCGTATTCAGATCGTTTTAAACAATTTCAAGAACAGCTGTGCACCCCAAAGTTGCAACACTTCCTACAAACTTGGATTGACAGAAATATAAACAGCAGCAGCTACCAACAATGGCCGTTCGCTATCACGAATCCGGGTCGAATCGATAAAAACCCTCACACTACAACCCAACACCACGGAATATATCTCTTTAACACGACCAACCACCTCGCTTTTCGAATTCGTAATGCTGTATGAGTTAGGCATAAACATTTTTATAGGACCGTAGGATCTTATAATCGATAAAAATGCATTCGACTCCTTTATCTCAAAGTGATCCGCGCTCGAAGTAGAAGAAATCCGCAAGTGAGGTTTAACCGAGTTACCAAGAACGGACAGCCTTCCAATCGGCGTTGTCACCGGTCTTTTCCCAATCGAAACATCGAAAGCTGGCCTTTTAAGATTCTCAACCAACGTTAACCATATCGAGTCTCCGCCATTTTGGCCGAATAAATCGATCGAATTCGGCTCTTTGAAGCTAAAAGATATTTCGGATGAATAGGCAGCACTGGTTTCAGAGCCAATGAAAACCGTATATTTATTTCCTAAAAAATGATTCCGATTAATCGTAGCTAAAATGTTTAAATTCATGTCGGATTCTAAATGTATTCTAACCCTAGCCTGCACCACTCCCAGCTTTGACTCGAATGATCTCAGCCAACTGCCTCTCGTACTCCTTCCGCCTCTTCCACCCCCAAGTGATTAATCCAACACCAATACCTAAGCCCAATACAGATCCGCCACTACTTTCCGGCGCAGGCACGTTCCCATCATGATAAATACTCAAACGCTCCATGTAATCCTTGTCTTGGCGTCTTTTCGACTCCTCCACCACGCCATTAAACATCGCCAAAACAAATATTCCACCAATCACAATCCTAAGAATTGGCTTACGCCTCCCAACCGGAGTCTTCTTCTGACAAAAACCACATAGCACCGCATCACAGTCAATTTCTTTTTTACAACTAAAGCACGGGTAGCACATAAAAGGATCGAATCAGTTCTTTCGCCTCAACAACCAAGCACCTATTCCACCAAACAATACGACACTAGATATTGCCGCCGGAGGATATTGACCAACAACCACCAAAAGCAAATTCACAGCAGCAAGAAACAATAGGAACACCGCAATAGCTTTTTTCATTTTATAACAATATTTTTAAACACCTAAACCAAGATCAATCCAAATCTAAATCCGCAGCCTCCGAATCAAACATGCCACGCTTAATTGCGGCTTCCTTGATAATAAATCGAAGAGCTGCTTGAAACCCCCGTGCATCCGTCAACTTCAGCCCCATACGAGTTCGTTCGTAGCTAGTTATAAAACACCCACGAAGGTCGCTGGGAACCTTCTTTCTTAAGGTCTCAGAAATACTCACCTCCGTTTTTTCAACAAAAACAAAGACAGCACCCGAGTTGACGCCTTTTGCACCAATAGCAACTCCCAACTCAAAGAGGACATTTCCATTTCCGGTAGAGATATCAAAAACTGCAATGTCTGTATTTTGACACCGTTTCAGAATGCTCCCACAAATATCAGCACCGTGATGAGCCCGCATACGTCCAACCCGGTATTTGAACGGGTGTTTTTCTTTTTGCGTTTTGAAACCCTCGAAGACCTTTTTCAATTGGTCGCGAATGAACGGCCAAACAACATTCTTCTCGTCCACGTTCCAATCGTAAGCAACGAATGCGGATATGGGTTTCATGTCCGTTGGGTTTGAATGCTTCAGTCGATTCGGTAATCCGGATTCGTTTGCGTTCTAGACGTAACGCTGCGCTTTCAAATGGGCTGCATTTTGTCCAATGGCCGAGTGAGAGCTCTCCACCTCGATTGAGGAGAACAATTGAGACGAAGAACTGACCCTCAACCCGCTCGAAGTACACCAAGTGTTGCGACGTACGCAATATTGTCAACGACGCAAATCGCCTGTGTGGGTAGATCCTGAGATAAGGCGGGATGAGTTTCTTCTCGTCAGAGCTGGGGCGAATCATCCGCCTCCGTTTCGAGGGCAATCAGCAGAAGTTCAGCTCCGCCACACGAATCGACCCGAGCATGGTCAGTCGGCAATGCAGCGGACAATCGCTGCCCGATCCGACCACCATCCAGAAGGTGATTCCCGTCCTGAAGCCGGAGGACAGTGCAACCTTGGTCGCCGCCTACCTCCGAGATCTCTGCCCCCGCGAAGTCCGGGAACGGATCGAGATCCAACCCAACCCTTCCGGCAAGAACTTCGTCTGCCGGGACGAGCCCGGCCATCTGCTCGACTTATCTTCCTTGCCCACTCAGCAACAGGAGATCGCACGGGCACTGGTGCGATGGATGCAGGTGGATTCGACGGTATCCGATTTCCTGAAGCAGTCCCTGACGCTCATCGAGCGCCTGCAGGGAGAGGAATCCTCTCCGCGCAGAAAACCCCTTCGGAACTCCTGAAGCCCTCCATCGGGGCGTCTCATGGGGATTCATTGTCCTTGGGATCTACTCGAGCGTCCGTGGACCCCGGCTACCTGACAGGTCCACCCAGACCTCGCGGTCGAAATGGGGACGACGAGGATGTCATCCCCACCGTTCGTTCCCCTCCTCCGCGGAAGCCCCCTCCTGAAACTCCAGATCGGCACAGCGCCATCCACCGCAGATTAGGAAAGCAGATAGGAGGGGCCCGCAGAGGCTCAGGGCGCAGAGGACTAGAACGGGAGACCTCCACGAGTCGGCCCCGTGGGGCGACCAATATCAGGCCCATCCCCACCCCCGTCGGTCTCCACTGGTCTGAGCCGCCGGCATGTGGCCGCTGCTGTCGCCTGGACCCCACTGGGCATTGCCGGGAGCGTTCCCCGAAGATACTTTCGCCGACCGGTCCAATGCCGGACCTGTCTGAAATGAGCGAGAACGAGACCCCTTCCAGCCCGAACGCCGCATCCGAGACCGCCCCGACGGCGGATCCGACCGCGGAACTCCAGACCCAGTTGGCCGCCGCCCAGGACCGCTACCTCCGCCTGGCCGCCGACTTCGACAACTTCAAGAAGCGGGCCGCCCGCGACCGGGACGACGCCCGCCGGCTCGGATCCGAGTCCGTCCTCGGCAAGCTCCTGCCCGTGCTCGACAACTTCGACATGGCCATGATGGCCGCCACCCAGCCCAACACCTCCCTCGAGACCCTCCGGGTGGGCGTCAACATGATCCACAGCCAGTTCCGGAACTTCCTCTCCGAGGTCGGCGTCAAGGAACTCACCCCGGTCGGACAACCCTTCGATCCCGGCCTCCACGACGCCGTCTCGGTCCAGGCTTCCAACGAGGTCCCCGAGGGCCATGTGATCCAGCAGACCCGCAAGGGCTACCAGCTCGGCGACCGCCTGATCCGTCCCGCCAGCGTCATCGTCTCAGGCCAGCCCACCGCCTCCGAGTCCGCAGCATCCTGATCCCCTCCCGCCCGACCTCCCCCCATGTCACGCCAGCGCGTCCGCGAATGTTTCTACAAGATCCTCGAGGTCCAACGGACCGCCACGTCCGAGGAGATCAAGAAGTCCTACCGCAAGCTCGCGATCAAGTACCACCCCGACAAGAACCAGGGGGACAAGGGGGCCGAGGAGAAGTTCAAGGAACTCGGCGAGGCCTATGAGATCCTGAGCGACGAGCAGAAGCGGGCTCTCTACGACCAGCATGGCCATGCCGCGTTCGACCGTCGGGCAGGCGGCGGGGCCGGCGGGTTCCAGGGCGATCCCAACGACGTCTTCCGACAGGCCTTCGGTGGCGGCGACCTCGGCAGCATCTTCGAGCAGATGTTCGGCATGGGTGGACGCGAGGAGGACCCGTCGGGTCCCGGACGCGGCTCCGACCTCCGCTACAACCTCGAGATCACCCTCGAGGAGGCCGTCAACGGGGTGGACAAGCAGATCACGGTGACCAAGCCGGGGACCTGTCCCGACTGCCAGGGCGGCGGGGCCGAGAAGGGGTCGAAACGCATCCGGTGCATCCAGTGCGCCGGACGCGGCCGGGTGGTCATGTCCCGGGGCATCTTCAGCATCCAGCAGACCTGCCCCCGCTGCGAAGGCGCCGGCGAGGTGGTCGACAAGCCCTGCAGGACCTGCAAGGGCGACGGCCGGACCAACCAGACGTCCACCATCAGCCTGCGCATCCCGCCCGGGGTCGACCACGGCACGCGCCTGCGATCCACCGGGAACGGCGAGGCCGGCCAGCGGGGCGGCGATGCCGGGGACCTCTACGTGGTGCTCCACGTGGCCGAACATCCGGTGTTCAAGCGGGATGGTGACGACCTGCTCTGCGAGGTGCCGATCGCCTTCACCCAGGCCGCCCTCGGGGCCGAGGCCGAGGTGCCGACCCTCGGCGGCAAGGCATCCATCCGGATCCCACCGGGCACCCAGCACGGGACGATGTTCCGCATCAAGGGCAAGGGCGTGAAGAACGTCCAGGGCTATGGCATGGGCGACCTCCTGGTGCGGGTCGTGATCGAGATCCCCACGAAGCTCAACGCCGCACAGAAGACCGCCCTCGAGGGGTTCGCGCAGTTGTGCGACGAGGATGTCCATCCGCAGAAGAAGAGCTTCTTCGAGCGGGCCAAGGAGTTCTTCAGCTAGGAACCGTTCCATGCACCGCTTCCTCGTCCCGGAGGTCCGGCATCCGGCGGTGCTCCCCCTGCCCGAGACCGAGGCGCTGCATGCCTCACGGGTGTTGCGGCTGCGGACCGGGGATCCGGTGACGCTCCTGGACGGTGCCGGAGGCGAGGTCACCGGGACCGTCGAGCGCTGCGGGCGCCCCGGGGTGGACATCCGGACCACCGGGCTCACCCGGCATCCAATGCCGAGGACCCGCATCACCCTGCTCCAGTCCGTGGCCAAGGGGCCGGCCATGGAGGGATTGATCCATCGGGCGGTCGAACTGGGCGCGAACCGGCTGGTGCCTCTGGTGACGGACCGTTCCGTGAGCCGTCCCGATGCCGCCGGCGACAAGCAGACCCGCTGGCAGACCATCGCGCGGGAGGCACTCAAGCAGTCGGGGAACCCATGGCTGATGACCGTCGAGCCGCCCGAGACCCTCACGGCCTGGTGGAGACGGCGGGAGGCGTTCGACCTGGTCCTGATCGCCTCGCTCCTGGATGAACCACGTCCGCTGCTCGACCACCTGTCGGGGTTCCAGCGGACTCATGGCCGCCTGCCCAGCAGCGTGGCCCTGGTGGTGGGACCCGAGGGGGACTTCACCCCTCAGGAATACGGGCAGTTCCGGGAGGCCGGCGCCCTTTCCTTCAGCCTCGGTCCGCTCGTGCTGCGGGTGGAGACGGCGACCACGGCCTCGCTCGCGGTCCTGCAGGCGGGATTGGCCGCCCCGGCGCCCGGGGCTCCCGGCGGGCAGACCTTTTCTTGAATCCCGTCCGGGAAGACTCGACCTTGCCGGCACGGAGCCCCGCTCCCTCCCTCTCATGAAACGCACCTCTGCACGCCTCGCCCTCTCGACGTCCCTGACCGCCCTCCTGCTGGCCACCGGCTGCGCCACCCGGGAACGCATCGTGACCGTGACCGAATCGGCCAATGGCTCGACCGTCAACATCGGCGCCGGCGACCGCCTCCGGGTGGAACTGCCGAGCAACCCATCGACCGGCTTTTCCTGGCAGACCATGGAACTGAACTCCTGGGTCCTCGCCCGGACGAAACGGCCCGAGTTCACGCCGGACTGGGTCGTTGGTCCGGACCGCCAGCGCATGGTGGGTGGCAGTGGCAAACTGACCCTCGAGTACGAGGCGATTGGCGCGGGAACCTCGCCGGTGAAGATCGCCTACAGCCGGCAGTGGGAGACCAACACCGCCCCGGCGAAGACCTTCCAGCTGACGGTGGTGGTGAAGTAATTCGGCCACCTCGTCGGTCGGGGATCCGGCGACCTGACGCGTCTGCCAAGCCCTCGCGGGCTCGATGGGGACGACAGGGACGTCGCTACCGAGGCAGCCCCAATCACAACACCACAACTCGGGCGCTGGTGATGGACGGATCCTTCGCCAATTCATCGAGCGCAGCCTGAGGCGGGGCGCTGTCGAGATGCAGCACCGTGAGGGCCTGTCCACCGGCGGCGTCACGGGCCAGGGACATGTTGGCGATGTTCACGCCGTGGGAACCGAGCACGGTCCCCAGGTGACCCACGATGCCGGGACGGTCCTGGTTGCGGACGAGGAGGATGGTCCCGCTGATCGGGATCTCCACCGGCTGGCTGAACAGGCGGACGATCCTCGGGTTGTTGGGCGATCCGAAGAAGGTGCCGCCTGCGGACACGACCTTGGTGGCGCCGTTGTAGACCTGGACGTGCAGCCACTCGTTGAAGGTGACGGGTTCGTCAGAGCGCTTCTCCTCCACGGTGATGCCGAGGGAGGCGGCGGCGCTGCGGACATTGATGTTGTTGATGTCCTTCACCG
>JBDLQQ010000228.1:0-10722 GCA_039800465.1 Verrucomicrobiota bacterium | reverse complement strand
GGCGGCGACGCCGAGGACAAGAACTTCCGGGATTTCTGATCCCCCGACCCGTCTCGGCGGGGACCCTCCATGGACGCCTTCTCGCCAGTCCCCCTGTCCGACGACGCCTATCGGACCCTCTCCGATCTGGTCTACCGCCACAGTCGGATCCGGGTCGGACACGAGAAGCAGCCCATGCTCGCCAACCGGCTGCGCCGTCGGCTCACCGAACTGGGGCTCGCCTCGTTCGACGACTACTGCGACCTCCTGCGGGCGAACCGCGATCCCGAGGAGATCGAGCACCTGATCGACTTCGTCTCGACCAATCACACGTTCTTCTTCCGGGAGGGGGATCACTTCGAGTTCCTGAGGGACCGCGTCCTGCCCGATTTCGCCCGGAAGCTGCCCCAGCGTGGCGTCCCGCTCCGCCTCTGGTCCGCGGCGTGCTCCACCGGTGAGGAGCCGTATACGATCGGGATCATCGTCTCGGAACACCTCCGTCAACATCCCGGGCTCGCCTGGCAGCTGGAGGCTTCCGACATCTCACGCCGGGCACTCCATCGGGCGGAGGCTGCCATCTATTCCGACGAGGCCAGCGCCCAGATCCCAGCCGACCTCCTCAAGCGGTACTTCCAGCAGGGCGTCGACAGCCAGGCCGGCAGGATCCGGGTCAAGCGGGAGCTCCGCCAGAAGGTGCGGTTCCACCGGATCAACCTCTTCCAGCCCGACTACCCGGTCTCCCAGGATCAACACGTCATCTTCTGCCGGAATGTCATGATCTATTTCGATACCGACTCCCGGATCGAGGTGGTCCGACATCTCACTCGCCATCTGGCCCCCGGAGGGTACCTCTTTGTCGGCCACTCGGAGAGTCTCCTCGGCATCCCGCACGACCTGGAGTCCGTCCGACACGGCATCTACCGACGCCCATGACCTCCCCACGCCCCATCCGAGTGCTGGTCGTGGACGACTCGGCACTGGCCCGCCAGGCGATCACCCAGGCGTTGTCCGGGGATCCGGAGATCGAGGTGGTCGGCGTGGCGCCCGACGCCTACGTGGCCCGTGAGAAGATCCTCCAGCTGTCGCCCGACATGATCACGCTGGACCTTGAGATGCCGCGGATGGATGGGCTGACCTTCCTGCGGATCCTCCAGCAGCACCATCCGCTCCCGGTGCTCGTGATCAGCTCGCTGACCCCTCAGGGTTCCGCCAAGGCCATGGAGGCCCTCGAGGCCGGTGCCGTGGACGTCCTGGGCAAGCCCAACGGCAGTCAGACTCTGGGCGAGCTGGCCTACCAGCTGGCGTTCCATGTGAAGGCCGTCGCGCGGTCGCGTCGGGTCGCCGGCCTGTCCCGGGCCGGGGGGACCCCGGTCGCACCCCCCCGGGAATCCCTCCCGACCTCACCGATCGGTCCGAGGAGGATCCTCCTGATCGGCGCCTCGACCGGCGGGGTGGAGGCCCTCCGGTACCTGCTGCCCCGACTGCCTGCCGGGATGCCACCGATCGCGGTCGTCCAACACATCCCGGCGCAGTTCTCGAAGATCATGGCGGAGAACCTCGCCAGGCTCTGCGCGTTCGAGGTCCGGGAAGCCACCGATGGCGAGGAGCTCCGAAACGGGCTGTGCCTGATCGCCCCGGGCGACTACCACCTCGCCCTGGTCCCCTCTCCGCGGGGCTACCGCACCCGCCTCACCCAGTCGCCCCCGGTCCACCACTGTCGGCCCGCCGTGGACGTCTTGTTCCGCAGCGGGGCCGAGCACGCCGGCAGGAATGCCGTGGGCCTCCTCATGACCGGCATGGGGTCCGACGGCGCCCGGGGTCTCCTCGCGATGCGTCAGGCCGGCGCCCGCACCCTGGCCCAGGACGAGGAGAGCTGCGTCGTCTTCGGCATGCCCCAGGCCGCCATCAAGATGGATGCCGTGGACCGCGTGGTCGGTCTCCAGACGCTGCCCCAGGCCCTGCTCCAGGCCATCGCCGAACCCGTCGCACCATGACCTCCCCACTGGATCCAGACCACCTGAGCGGGATCGGACAACAGGCCCTCGACGAGGTCCTGTCCGGGTTCCTCGCGCTCGACGCCACCCCGTCGGTCGCTCCCCAGGAATCCGAGCTCGCAGCGATGCAGGGTTGGCTCATGGGGCAGGTGCCGCTGCAGGCGGAGCGGCGATCCGGCTGGGTCCGGATCACACTGCCCGAACCCCTCGCCGGCAGGGCGGCCGACCATCTGTTCGGACCGGGCGTCGCCGATCCGACCGACCTGATGGGGGAGTTCACGAACCTGGTCGCCGGTCGCATCGCCTCGGGTCTCGCCACCCACGGTCTCACCTTCACCCTCCACACCCCGACGGTTCAGCGTCTGGAGTCCCACCCCGGGCACCATGCGGGACAGGTCCGGAGCCACTGGCGCTTCTGGGACCATCCGCTCACGCTCGACATCCTGGTCACCGAATACACTCCATGATCCCCAAGATCCTCAGCGTGGACGACAGCCGCACGACCCGGCTCCTGCTGGCCCGGCTGTTCCGTCCGTTCCTCTGCGAGTGGTTCGAGGCTGCCGACGGCGAGGAGGGACTGGTCCGCGCGATGGAGGCGCGGCCGCACCTCATCATCCTCGACTACAACATGCCGATCCTCGACGGGCTTGGGATGCTGCATCGGATGCGGGAGATCCAGGAGTTGCGTCGCACCCCGGTGATGATGCTCACGGCCGAGGCCGGTCTGGCCACGCTGGCCCCCCTCGCCCGGCTGGGCGTCCGGGACTACCTGACGAAGCCGTTCCACGACGAGGACCTCCTGGCCCGGGCCTCCCGGATCATCCCGCTGAACCCCCGCCCGCCCGAGACGGCCTGATCCAGCGCAACCTCCCAGCCCAACCGCCCCCACCCCCTTGAATTCCACCCCTCCCATCCCCACCCCGGGGACACAACCCGCACTCGATCCCGGGACACCGCTGAACGCCGCATCGCTCCAGCAGGCCTCCGTGTTGGTCGTGGACGACAGCCGGATGATGCGCCTGGCGCTGATCCGGGCCCTCAACAGCCTGGGCTTCCGCAACATCACCGAGGCCGCCAACGGCCGACAGGCCCTCGACCTCGCCCTGGCCAACCCCTTCGACCTGATGCTCCTCGACATGGAGATGCCCGAAATGACGGGCATGGAGGTGCTGAACGCGATGAAGGACAAACCGGAGCTGTCCGGGCTGCCGGTCATCGTGGTCTCGGGTGCCGAGCAGGTGGAGAACGCCGTCCAATGCATCGAGCTCGGTGCCGAGGATTTCCTGCCGAAGCCGTTCAGTCCGACCCTCCTCCGCGCGCGGGTGACGTCGTCGATCGAGAAGAAGCGCCTCCGGGATCTCGATCGTCTGCGCCTCCAGCAGCTGCAGACCGAGAAGGAGCTGCTGCAGATCGAGAAGGACAAGTCCGAGAACCTCCTCCTCAACATCCTCCCCAAGGCGGTCGCCGACCGGCTCAAGGGCGGGGAACGGACCATCGCCAACGGCCACGCCACGGTCACCGTGCTGTTCGCCGACCTCGTCGGGTTCACCGAACTCGCCCGACGCACCACGCCCGCCGACCTGGTCTCCCTCCTCAACGGGATCTTCACCGCCTTCGACCTCCTGGTGGAGAAACATCATCTCGAGAAGATCAAGACGATCGGCGACAGCTACATGCTCGCCGGGGGCATCCCACTCGAACGTCCCGACCACGCCCAGGCCGTGGCCGACATCGCCCTGGAGATGATCCAGACCCTGGCCGCGCTGAATGCCGAGAAGGGCACCCAGCTCCGGGTCCGCATCGGCATCAACACCGGCCCGATCGTCGCCGGGGTCATCGGGAAGCGGAAGTTCACCTACGACCTCTGGGGCGACACCGTGAATCTCGCCAGCCGCATGGAATCCTCGGGCGTCCCCGGACTCGTCCACCTGTCCGAGAGCACGCACGAGGCGCTCAAGGCGGAGTTCGATCTCGAGGAACGGGGGATCACCCAGGTGAAGGGCATCGGCGAGGTGCGGACCTACTTCCTGAAGGGCAGGAAGGTCTAGGGATTCTCGGAACGAAGTCGGACGCACTCCGCCGCATCCCGATCCCTCCCCGAGGGGAGGCGTCCGCCTTCAGCCCATCCTCCGGGCGTTGGACTTCCCCCGATACACCCATTCGAACAACGGCGTGGCCATGAGCGTGGTCACAACCGCCATGACGACCATGATCGAGAACAGCTGGGGGGTGATCAGCCGACGCTCCAGGCCGATGTTCAGGATGATCAGCTCCATCAGGCCGCGGGCGTTCATGAGCGTGCCCACGGCCAGGGAGGTGGGATTGTCCTCGCCGTTCAGCCGCGCTGCAGCCCAGCAGGCGACGAGTTTCCCGAGACACGCCGCCACCAGGACCACGAGTGCGATCAGCCAGAGCTTTGGGGTGTTGACCAGGTCCAGCCGCGTATTGAGACCCGAGTAGATGAAGAAGGTGGGGAGCAGGAACACCGTGACGAACGGCTCCACCTGACGGGTGAGAGTGTCCGAGAAGGACCCGCGGGGCATGGCGCACCCCAGGATGAATGCCCCGAAGACCGCGTAGATCCCGATGGCATCGGTGAACCACGAACCCAACATCACCAGCATCAGGACCCCGGCGAGGACCGGTGATGACAGGGTCCCGTCCGGATTCGCGGCGGAGCGCAGTCCCCTTAGGAGTCGTCGCCCCAGGGTCAAGACGGTGACCGCATAGAGGACACCGCCGCCAATCGCCCGGATCGCGATCCACGGGTTGTCCTGAAAACTGGCCAGCACCACCGCCAGGATGCACCAGGCCGCTGCATCATCGAGGGCCCCCGCGGCGAGGGCCAGTGCCCCCAATGCCGTTCCGGTCAGCCCCCGCTCCACGATGATCCTCGCCAGCATGGGGAACGCCGTGATGCACATCGACGCCCCGAGGAACAACATCGCCTCCCAGCGCTGGACCGTCGGGGTGAAGAACAACCCCTTCAGGTCGACCAGCATCGTCGCCAACCCTGCACCGAGCGCGAAAGGGACCACCATGCCCGCGCCGGAGACCAGGGCCGCGGTGCGGGCACGCCCCACGAAGAGGTCGGCACGGAATTCCACCCCCACCAGGAACATGTACAGGGCCAGACCCACCTGTGAGATCGCCAGGAAGACCACCTTGGATTCCGGAGGGAACAGCCACTGCTGGAAGGGACGGGTTTCCTCGAAGAGACCCAGCACCGAGGGACCCAGGACCACCCCGGTCAGCATCTCGGCCACCACCTGCGGCTGACCCAGGAACCGCGCCCCGAGCCCGACCACCCGACATGCCGCCAACACGACCGCCAACTGCAGGAAGAAACGGACCGAGACCTCGAACGCCGTCATACTCTAGGATCCTATCCCACCCCAACCAATACGTACACGTATTTAATGGATGGAGATCTGGTGATGGTGTTCCGTAACCGGACTGGGATGTTCCGGGTCGTGAGACCCTGGACCCCGGGATCTCCCACGCCCTTGAAGACCTCTTTCCAGCCTGCGGATGGACCGTCACCGAACCGTGCTGGGTTCGACGCGCGGATCGGATTCACCCTCATCGAGCTGCTCGTGGTGATTGCCATCATCGCGATCCTCGCCGGGATGCTGCTCCCGGCCCTCTCCCGGGCGAAGGGACAGGCCCAACGGGTGGCCTGCCTGAACAACCAGCGCCAGCTGGGACTCGCGGGGATCCTCTACGCCGGGGATTCCCAGGACACCCTGGTCCCCAATGGCGAGGTCGACTCCTCCACGGTCGGGGGACCACGACTCTGGGTGATGGGGGGCTACCACAACTTCACCGCGTCGTTCACCAACGTCGCCTTCCTGACCGATCCCCGATACGCCGCCTTCGCCGCCTACATCAAATCGCGGGAGACCTACAAGTGTCCCGGGGACAAATCCACGTCCACCTTCATCCTCTCCCGGGGACGTCCCATCCCCCAGGTCCGCAGCTATGCCATGAACCTCTACATGGGACCCAATCAGGACATGCAGAACCGCCTGTCCTCCCGCTACAAGGTCTACAAGAAGAGCTCCGACCTCGGTACGCCTGCCAACCTCTTCCTGACCCAGGATCTCTCCCCCCAGAGCCTGTGCACCCCGGCGTTCATCGTGCTCATGCCGGGGAATGCCAACGACCAGTTCTTCCACCTCCCCGCGGTGCACCACAATTCCGGCGGGGTGGTCGGCTTCGCAGACGGCCATTCCGAGCCCCATCGCTGGCTCGATGCCCGCACCTTCCGCAAGGCCACCCTCGGACAGCGCATCGACCACAACCTCTCCGTCCCCAACAGCAGGGACCTGAAGTGGGTCCAGGAACGGACCACGGTCGTCCGCTGAAGCCCGATTCGATCTCCAAACCCAGCGGCCCCACATCGGGGGACGTCTCCTTCGATTGCCGGTTGGAGGATCAGACCTACCGTCCCGGATGATCCGCCGCATGCTGGTCCTGATCGCCACCCTTGTCGTCGTCGGGCTCGTCTGGAGTGGGTGTGCCATGACCCGGGCCGGATACGAGTCGGCTCCCTACACGGTGCTCGAGAAGGACCAGCGCATCGAGCTGCGCCAGTACCCGATCCTGCGCGTCGCCGAGACCTCCCGGGGTGGAGACGACTTCATGCGGCTCTTCCGCTACATCTCCAAGGGAAACGCGTCGGGCCAGAAGATCGCCATGACCACGCCGGTGTTCATGATCGGGGAGGGAACCACGAACGAGACGATGGCCTTCGTGCTCCCGGAATCCCTCAGCGCCCCTCCCGCACCGGCCAACGACCGGGTCGCCATCCGGGAACTGCCGGCATCCACCTTCGCCGTGCTCCGCTTCAAGGGCCGACAGCAGGGCTCGGACGGCAAGGCGGCCGGGGAGCTGCAACGCTGGATGGCGGAGCGGAAGCTCCCCGTCGGTGGAGAGGCCCGGTTCGCCTACTTCGATCCGCCCTGGATCCCGGGTTTCCTGCGACGCAACGAGGTGATGATCCCAACGCAGCCGCCGGCCCGTTGACGCCCCGCCAGACCCTCAGCGCTTCGCCGCCGTCGGCTTCGGGAAATCCCTCCGATACCTCCGCACCAGATCCTCTGGATCATTCGGGACCAGATAGAGCCTCTGGCGCACCCGTTTCGTTTCCCCGGACTTCAGTCCGCCGATGAGGGGATCGCTGTGGAGACACACGTAGACCCCCTCGAACAGTTCGTGGGTCTGGTCGCTGGCTGTCGCCAGGATCCATTTCCCGTCCCCGGAGACACACCCGATCAGGCCCGAGGTGAGTCGGTCGGGTGAGATCGGACGCGGGTTCGCATCGGCCTCCGCGGTCCACGGAGGCAGGTAGACCTGGCCGCCCAGGTAACGGGCCTTTCCCGTGCGTCGGATACGATCGAGGGACGTCCGACCCTTCCCGGTGAACACAAAGCTCTTCCGGGTGTAGTTCGACTGGCCACATCCGGTGAACTCCGCCACACGGATGCAGGCAGGCTGGAACCACTGCACCGGAACAGGGTTCGTCCCCTCATTGCTGAACAGGAATCGGAGGTCGAGACCGTCGGGCTCCACCCGGACCTCATGGAGCACCACCACCGAGGGGTCGACCCGGGTCCGGAACCGCAGTTCCTGTCCATCCGGTGTGGCGTGGAGAAGTTCGGTCCGATGCGGCATCCGTGTCTCATTCCAGTCGCGGTCGTGTGCGCCCGGCCGGAGGAAGGCCTCGAGATACCAGACCTCCAATCGACCTCCCGGAAGCCGGGTGTCGTGGACCGTCAGGAGATTGTTGGTCCAGGAGAGACGTGACCCGGCCTCCTGCCCAGACGCCGAGGAAACCAGGAGCGACAGCAGACCCAGAGTCGCTGACAGCAGAAGGTGCCGAAGCCTGATCCATCCCGTGCTCATCCGGAAACGCTGCCGGATTCGCCAACCCTGCCAAGCCTTCTCACGGCGCGAGGGACTGTACCCGGAAGAAGAGACTGTCGTCGCCCAACGGGTACTCCAAGACCACATTCCTCGGCTCGGCCGGATAGTCCACGACCGATTCCGGGAGCTCCAACGGTTGCCAGGACGACACCTCGAGGAACGGCGAAAGCTCGATCTGGAGCCTGCGGTTGGCGGGCTGTCGGATATGGATCCGGGCCCGGCCGCCGGAGGACACGACCGACAGCACCGCTGGAGGATCCAGCGGGGGGCCGTTCTGGATCGACCCGATCCATTGCTGGAGAAGTTCGACACCCACCGGGTCCGGGATGGAGGAGCCCAGCGGGGGCATCTGATCCGTACCCCGGGAGGCCATCCGCTGCAGCAGGACGGAATGGAGGCTGTCCCCCGGCTTGATCACCCGGTTGTCGGCATCTCCACGTGGGTTGATGAGGGGTCCGTTGATGAGCCCCGCCAAGGCGGTCGGCGTGATCGTTCGCGCATCCCAGTGTCCCAAGGCCGTGCCTCCGGGACGATGACACGACGCACAGTTGGCCTCGAGGTAGGACCGGGCCCTCCACTCAAGGCTGTATCGGGTGTCGGTGGGTGCGGCGAGCGCGGGCAGATCCCGCGGCCTCGGGAGAGGAGAATCGAGATACCCCGCCGCCGCGAGGGCCAACAGCTGGTTCGTCCGGGTGCCCCCCAGGTCGACCTCACAGTTGAGCTGGGAGGTCTTGAAGCCGAGGGAGTACCCCGCCTGCGGCGTATGGCAGACGAGACATTCCGTCCGGGAGGGATAGCGCCACTTCTGGGTGAACGACTGTGGGTTTGGATTGCCGACTCGCTCCCGGACCAGAGGTTCCTCCGCCCCCTCCTCCGGCACCAGCGTCGCCGAGTTCGACCCCTCCCAGCGGTAGGTCACGCCATAGACACCCCGGGCATTGCGCACGAGCAGACGCGTCTCCAGACGACGACGGGATCCGGGATCTCCGACGACCATTTCGATGTCGAAGTGCTTCACCCAGACCGCCCCGGGCGGCGCACTCCACGCATCGTGGATCGACACCGAGAACATCTGGTTCGTCTCCGGGAGACAGAACCAGCGCCGCTTGACCGCGTCATCGGACCAGAAGGACTGGTTCAGGCTGTACGGGACGAACCCCGGAGCCGGGGTCAGACTCCGCAGATCCTCAAAGACCCCGGTCTCCGCCAGCGTCTGTGGGAGCGGTTGGCCGACGAAATTGGTGTTGTAGACGAGCTTCCAGACCCGGCCTGCCGACAGGTCCGTGGCCAGGATCTCCCCGTCCCGCGGATCCGTCCCGATGGCCGTCAGATAGGGTTTCCAGGTGACGGGCAACACCGTCGCCGGCGCCTGGGCTGGAGTGGCCAGGGCGATCACATGACCCCACGAGTGGTCGGCGAAGATGTAGAGTCCGTACAACTGGGTCAGGGTCTTGCCCCGGTAGACCAGTCCCCCGAGGGCGGACCGGCCGACGTTGTGGTCGTAGGTGAACACCGGGGGGACGTAGCCGTGGGCAGGATTCGTGAGGAAATCCGCCGGCATCGCCGCCGACCGGAGTCCAGGCCGCGTTCCCTCGAGGAAGGCCCAGCCGTGGTTGGCACCCCGGCGGCTGAGGAAGATGGATTCCCAGCTCTCCTCACCCACATCCCCCAGCCACAGGTCCCCCGTCAGCGAATCAAAGCTGAAGCGGAACGGATTGCGGAGCCCCACCGACCAGAACTCCGTCCGCACGACAGAAGGATCCACCGTCTGTCCCAGGAAGCTGGAAGCCCCGACAAACGGGTTGTCGGCCGGGATCCGGTAGTTCTGGACCATGTCCGGCCTCGGATGGGGCGGCAGGGAATCGGGGCGGCTGTCCACATCGATCCGATAGATCGCCGAGTAGAGCCCTCCCGTGATCTGCTGGGAACGGGTGTCCACCATCGCGCCATCGCCGATCGACCCATAGAGATAGCCATCCAATCCAAATCGAATATCACCTCCAAGATGACTGATGGAGTTGATCTTCTGGGAGAGAATCACGGTCTCGCCGGGTTCGATCCGGTTGGGGTCCTGCGGGGAAACCCGGAACTCGGAGATCCGCATCTCACGTTCCCCGAATCCCTGCACGGTCCTGTAGATGAACAGACGGCCGTTGGCCGCGTGGTTCGGGTGGAACGCCAGTGCCAGCATGCCCTCCTCCGGACCAATGGACGTGGTGCTGCCGAGGTCCAACAACACGGTCCGGGTGGGAGCCGCCAGATTCGTGACCACGGTCACCCGGCCGCCAAGTTCGACCACGAAGAGCCGGTTGGTCTCACCCGGTGGTGCGGCGAGTGCCACCGGCGCATCGAACTGCAGGCCCAGGGCATCCACGAACTCGTATCCCAACCCGCCGGGCTCCATCGGCATCTTCAGGGTGGTGTTCTGCCGACGACTCCCCTGGGCCTGGGCGGCAACCCCGGACAGCGTATTGAGCAGGAGCAGCAACACACCCAACCCGATCGACGGCAGCCAACGATGATATCTACCCAAGATGGACCTCATCACCCCTCACCGCAGACGCTGGAGCTGGGGCATTGGTTTCGCAAAACCTGAATCAAAAAAAATCCGAGGCATGGCCGTCAGAACCTCTCGGGCACGCCCTCCTCGAGGACGCGGAGATGGCGATGGAGGCGCTTCTCACCTGCCACCTCCCGAAGCCAGCGCTCCGGCTCATCCATGTCCTCGAAGCTGAGCTTGAACGTCCCGAAATGCATCGGCACCAGCCAATCCGCCCGCAGATCCTGGAACGCACGCACCGCCTCATCCGGCCCCATGTGC
>JBDLQQ010000227.1:0-5239 GCA_039800465.1 Verrucomicrobiota bacterium | reverse complement strand
AGGTCACCCAGCTCAAGGCCCCCGAGGTCGCCAACACCAACGTGCTGGCCCAGATCCCCAAGGTCCCCTTCACCGACGTCACCGCCTCGGCGGGCATCCGATTCCGTCATGAGACCGGCGCCGCCGGCGACAAGCTCCTTCCCGAGACCATGGGCGGCGGCGTCGCCTTCGTGGATCTGGATGGCGACACCGCGCCGGAACTCCTGTTCATCAACGGCACCCAGTGGCCCGGAAAGCGGGCCCCCGGCACCCAACCCGCCACCGCCACCCTGTATCGGAACGACGGCAAGGGAGGATTCCAGGACGCCACCGCCGGCTCCGGTCTCGACGTTCCCCTCTACGGCATGGGAGTCGCCGTCGGGGACTACGACAACGATGGTCGACGCGACGTCTTGATCACCACCGTCGGAGGCACGCGTCTGTTCCACAACGAGGGCGGCCTGAAGTTCAAGGATGTCACCCCCCAGGCCGGGGTCGCCGGAAATCCCAAGGACTGGAGCTCCGCAGCCGCATTCCTCGACCACGACAACGACGGCGACCTGGACCTGTACGTCGCCAACTACGTCCGATGGTCCCCGGAGATCGATCGCGAGGTGAACTACACCCTGGTCGGGGTCGGCCGGGCCTACGGTCCGCCCATGAACTTCGAGGGCGCGTTTCCCCATTTCTACCGTAACAACGGCAACGGGACCTTCACCGAGATCTCGGCCGAGGCCGGTGTCCAGGCGAAGAACTCCGCCACCGGGGTGCCCATTGCCAAGACCCTTGGTGTCGCACCGGTCGACTACAACCAGGACGGCTGGATCGACATCGCCGTGGCGAACGACACGACCCAGAACCTGCTCTTCGAGAACCAGAAGAACGGGACGTTCAAGGAGGTCGGCGCCCTGAGCGGCATCGCGTTCGACAGCTATGGCAACACCCGCGGCGCGATGGGCATCGACACCTCCCGGTTCACCCCGGACGGCAAGCTCGGCATCGCCATCGGCAACTTCGCCAACGAGATGACGGCGCTGTACGTCGACAACGGCATCAACTTCACCGACGAGTCGATCCCCTGGGGCATCGGTCCCGCCTCCCGCCTCCTGCTCAAGTTCGGGATCTTCTTCTTCGACTTCGACCTCGACGGACGTCCTGACGTCCTCACGAGCAATGGCCACCTCGAGGAGGAGATCTCGAAGGTCCAGGCCAGCCAGAGCTACCGACAGCCGGCCCAGCTGTTCTGGAACGCTGGCGACGGAGGATTCCTCAACGTCTCGACCAACCAGGCCGGCACCGCGCTGTTCCAGCCGATTGTCGGCCGCGGCAGTGCGACGGCCGACATGGATGGCGACGGGGATCTGGATGTCGTCCTGACGCAGGTGGGTGGCGCCCCGGTGCTCCTCCGCAACGACCAACAATTGGGCCACCACACCCTCCGCCTGCGCCTGGAGGGCTCGAAGTCCAACCGCGACGCCCTGGGCGCCTGGGTCGACATCGAAGCCGGGGGCCGGAAACAGTCCCTTCAGGTCATGCCGACCAAGAGCTACCTCAGCGCGAGTGATCCCACTCTGGTGTTTGGCCTCGGAACCGCGGCGAGGGCGGATCGGGTCACGATCCGCTGGCCCAACGGCAAGCCGCAGACGGTTCAGGATCTACCCGCGGACCGCCTGCATCGGGTCCAGGAGACGGACTGAGGTACCCAGGCTCCCAAGGGGCACAGACATCTGGCCCTGGGCATGCTGCATCGCTTGGAATCCTACCCGATGCCTTCGAAGGCTTGCCCGCCATCACTGATCGGGGCTATTCCTTCGTCAGCGTCCCCCATGGCCTCGCCCCGTTCCAACCGGCTGCCGATCCGGGCGTTCACCCTGATCGAGCTGCTTGTCGTGATCGCCATCATCGCGATCCTCGCGGCCATGCTCCTCCCCGCCCTCAGCCGGGCGAAGGAGAAGGCCCGCCAGATCAACTGCTTCAGCAACCTCAAGCAGATGGGACTCGCGGCACTCCTGTACGCCGACGACTCCCGGGGGATCATCCCGCGCGGCAACCAACCATTCTGGTGGGTCACCTACATCCCCTACCTCGGTGGCACCGCCGCCTCCCGGGACCAGTACGGCCGCATCAAGGTCTACACCTGCCCCAGCTACCCGAACAAACGCCAGGTCATCTGCTACGTCGTCAACGCCTGGCAGTTCAGCAGCCCGACCGACCGGACCGGCAGCGAGATCACGGGGGTCTCCCGCATCGGCCGGGTCCAGCTCCCCACGGAGACCGTCTACTTCGCCGACAACGAGAACGGTGCGTGGCGTCCCGTCTTCACGGTCACCAACATCATCGGGAGCGATGACCTGAACGACGTCTGGTCCCCCAGCCACCTCCCCTACGGCGCCTCCGGCAAGACCCTCAGCGGGGAACGTCGGGTGGCAGCGAAACGGCATGGGGTCGGGGCGAACCAGATGTACTTCGATGGCCATGCGGGCTGGAAGGCAGCCCGGCTGATGTCGGTCGACGACTGGCGGGAGCAGCGCCGCTGAGTCCCAGGCATTCCCGGCTTCCCGTGAACCCCGGATCGACAGTCCCCGGTCCAGCCCGCCACACTCCGGGCATGCGCTATCGTCGCTTCGGCCGGACCAACCTCCAGATGCCCGTCTTCTCCTGCGGAGGGATGCGCTACCAGCAGTCCTGGTCCGACATCCCCTGGAGCGAGGTGAAGTCCGACGTCCAGGCCAACCTCGAGGCCACCATCCACCGGTCGGTCGAGCTCGGCATCCACCACATCGAGACCGCCCGCGGCTATGGCTCCTCCGAGATGCAGCTCGCCCCGGTCCTCAAGCAGTTCCCCCGCGAGAAGCTGATCATCCAGACCAAGATCCCCCCGAAGGCGACCCAGAAGGAGTTCCAGGAGGTGTTCGAGACCTCGATGCGCCTGCTGGAGCTCGACCATGTCGACCTGCTCTCGCTCCACGGGATCAACAACCAGGAACTGCTCGACCAGACCCTGCGCCGCGGCGGCTGCATGGAACTGTGCCGCCAGTGGCAGCGCGAGGGCCGCATCCGGCACGTGGGCTTCAGCACGCATGCGACGCCCGACATCATCTCGAAGACCATCCGCAGCGACGAGTTCGACTACGTCAACCTGCACTGGTACCTGGTCAACGACCTGAACCGTCCCTGCATCGCCGAGGCCGCCCAGCGGGACATGGGGGTCTTCATCATCAGCCCGAACGACAAGGGCGGTAAGCTGTATCTCGAGCTCCCGAAGCTCCGGGGCCTGTGTGCACCGCTCACGCCGATGCAGTTCAACGACCTCTACTGCCTCGCCCGCCCCGAGGTCCACACGCTGTCGCTCGGCGCGGCCAAGCCCTCGGACTTCGACGAGCACCTCGGTATCTTCCCGCACTACGACCGCGCGGCGGAGGTGGTCGGCCCGATCGAACGCCGGATCCGGGACCACATGGATTCCGTCCTGGGCGCCGACTGGTGCCGCCGGTGGTGGGTGGGATTGCCCGAGTACGTCGACGTCCCCGGCGAGGTGAACCTGGTCGAGATCCTCCGCATCTGGACCTATGCCAAGGCCCTGGAGCTCACCGACTGGGCGAAGTTCCGCTACAACATGCTCGGCCAGGCCGAGCACTGGTTCCCGGGCGAGAACGTCGCGAAGCTGGACTTCCAGCGCCTCGCAGACGCCGTCCGGAGCAGCCCCTTCGCCCCGCGCCTCCCCGAGATCCTCCGCGAGGCCCACGACCTGTACTTCGACGCCCCGGTCAAGCGCCTCAGCCAGAGTTGAACCCGGTCCTCTTCCCCATCCTCTCCGAGGACGCCGACCTGCTGGTCCTGCACAAGCCGGCCGGACTGGTCTGCCATCCGACGAAGGGCGACATCTACTCGAGCCTGGTGAGCCGCCTCCGGCTCCATCTCGGCCTCGCATCCGAACCCCAGCTGGTGCACCGCCTGGATCGGGAGACCAGCGGGGTCATGATCGTCGCCAAGAACCCCGACTCCGCGCTGGCCCTCAGGAACCTCTGGCAGCTGGGGCTCGTGACCAAGGAATACCTCGCCATCGTCCACGGTGGCGTCGATGCGCCCGCCGGCCAGATCGACCTCCCCCTGGGCAAGGACGAGTCGAGCCCCATCGCCATCAAGGACACCCCGCGTCCAGACGGCCACGCCGCCCGGACCCGCTGGTGGCGGCTCCGCCGGTTCCGCAGACCGGAGGGGGATTTCTCGCTGCTCCGGGTCCGCCTCGACACCGGTCGGAAGCACCAGATCCGGATCCACCTCGCGGCGATCGGCCACCCGATCGTCGGGGACAAGCTCTACGGTCGAGACGAACAGGACTATCTGGACTTCGCTCACGGGTGCCTGTCGGACGCCCAGAAGCGCCGCCTGATCCTCTCCCAGCAGGCATTGCATGCCGCCTCGTTGTGGCTGCCCTGGAGCGGCACGGAGGTGGAGTTCACCAGTGCCCCCGAGCCACGGTTCCAGGATTTCCTCGAAGGCAGGCCGGTCGCCTGGGAGGACTACGGCAACGGCCGGAGCGGAGCGGGTCCGGCGAGGCCCGAAGAACGCGGTTCGACTCCCGGGTGAGGCTGCCACCCGCCCCCCGGGGTCCTGTAGTGGGATCCCGACCCATCGGGGGCGATCGTGAAGAGGTGGATCCAGCCATTGCGGACGAGTTCCAGCACCTGTGGCTGCCTGCCGAGGATCACGTCCACCTTCGCCGGATCCGTCTCGAGGATCACGCTCAGGCGGAGCGGCTCGTGGCGCCAGCGATCGCCGTCATGCACGGACTGGAAGGGCAGCCCCATCCGCAGGTCCCCGTCGTTGCCCTGCTGCACCCCGAATCCCCCGACGATGTTGTGGGTGATCTTGCTGCCGCTGCCCCAGAGCCGCTGGTTCACGGTCGAGGCGTAGTACTGGAGGTTGATCCAGCTCGCCACGACCACAGGGGCGGTGAGGATGAGCTCCAGGGTCTCGAGGGTCGGGTCCGACTCTGCGCGGTACTCATGGAGGAAGGCCCTCCCTTCGAGGTCCAGATGCCGGGTCCGATCCCGACGCGCCGCCACGAAGGCCGCATTGCCGGCCAACCCCCACTCCGGTCGGACCTGCGACCAATCCCTGCCCCTGTCCTTCAACGGGTGTAAGACCGTTTTCTGAAGGTAGGCGAAGAACTGGTGTGTTTTGCTTGAAACCTGTCTAGCGGCTAGACAGTGTTCAGCGTGAACTACGAAATTATCGCACGCAGAGCCGAGCTCCT
>JBDLQQ010000226.1:0-7063 GCA_039800465.1 Verrucomicrobiota bacterium | reverse complement strand
GCGCTGGCGTAGGCGGAGATCGTTGCTGCGGAAAGACGGAGGCGTCGCGCGGTCTGGCGCCATTGCCGGATGACGGTCACGACGTCCCGAAGGATCCCCCTCGCTTCCGCAGCGCGGAGACCGAAACGCGGGGCTGCGTCCAGGGCGATCGCGACGCTCGGTTCCTCCTGCCGTTCGGTGATCGGAGTCTTCGGGGTCTGACTGCGATCCATCTCCGGAACCGGGTTGAGGTCGTAGGCGGGCGAAAGCGACCAGTGGCCCGCCGAGTGCATCAGGAAGCCATGGTTCCGGAGGTGGTCGTCGTCGTTGCTGGCGAGGAGCGAGAAGATGAGGCGACGCCAGAGTTCGCGCAGATCCTCCCGCACGGCTTCACCGCATTGACGGATGCCATCGGCGAGCTGGGTGTAGGAGCCGGCCTCGCCAGGAGCGAGTCCGAGGAGACTGTGGGCGGAGAGGAACGGGATGCGTCGCGTGCCGATCCGGTCGAAGCGGGTGATGACGGAGACGCCACGTCCGCGCACCTGGACGAGTTGATGTTCCGGCACGCGGATGCCCGCTGACCGGGCCAGCCCGAGGGCCAGCACCTCACCGGCAGCGATGTCCCGGGTGTCATCGGGCTTTGGGAACTTGGCGATGGCAAGCTGTCCGTCCGGGAGCGCCACCACCGACTTCGGGCGCGCCCCGCCCAAGGGCGACCCGGCACCCAGCAGGAATCGAAGATCCTGGGCAGTCTCGGTTTCCCCGTGGACGGCGTCGGTGGCGTTGAGAAGAGCGGCCAACTGGACCACAGGTGGCACCCTGCCGGAACTGATGGCGAGGAATGGCCCCTCCGCACCGTCCCGAAAGCGGAGGGCCCCGATGCGGGTGGAGTCCTCGAGGGCGAGGACGTAGTCGAAATCGCGGTAGGGTTTGGCATCGAGGACCTGTCGGCGGACCGCCCGCTCGATCAGGACCCGGCCCCATCGATCCGGACCGCAGTCCTGGATGGCGCCGAACAGCATCGGGCTGTGATGCGGGCCGGCCCGGAGCGGCAGGTTCGTGGGATCGATGGCGAAGGCCTTCGGCTGGCTGAGCCAGGTGGGATGGTACTCGAAGGTGACCGTGGCGCCCCGAGCAGCCGGGCGCAGCAGTCCCACCCGCTTCGTCTCTCCCTCCCAGTCGATGTGGACCTCGATGCTCATGCCTTCTTTCGGCGGATCCGTTTGGGCAGCCGCTCCTCATCGAGTTCAAAGGCGAGCGTGTCCTGGGCCGGGGCGGCGAGTTGGGCGAGGCGATCGTGGAGCTGAAGGACGAAGGTGGCGCTGGCGAAGGCACCCAGCGACACCGTGGGATCGCCTTTTTCCAGACGCCAGAGGGTGCGGCGGCTGACGAAGAGTCGTTCGGCCATGTCCTCCGTGGAGATTCCTCGGCGCCGACGGGCAAGGGCGAGGTCGTGCCCGAGCTGGCGCAGGGCGCGGATCACGGGCAAGGGCAGTGGGGACATTGCAGGCACAGCCGTAGTGTATCCTAAAAAGACCAAAGAATGAAATAATGTGTCATTTAGATTACCTAAAATGCATTTCGATCGGCCGAGTAAGAAGGGGCGTGACCTCGGGTTGGCGGGCCGCGTGGCATCGTTGCGGGGTGCGCATCCAGTGGAGGACGGATCCGACGTCGCAGTGCGTCGTCGCTGGTTTCAACGAGTGAGTTGGACAGTCCCTGTGCTGGATCGACCGGCATACAGGCCCACGGAAAGCGGTGGGTTACATCCAGGAACAACCCGCCTGTTGGCCGTAGTTGGACACGGACCGTTCTGGGGTAGACTGGTGGGCGCTGTATGACGTCCCCTGCTTCCCTCATCGAACCCCCTGTCCTACTCCGGGCGATTGGCGTGGGACGGTCCTACGCAGGACGGGTCGTGTTGAGGGATGTCTCCTTCGCGTTGCGGGCCGGGGAACGCCTGGCCCTGACCGGTCCCTCCGGCAGCGGGAAGACGACTTTGCTGAATTGTCTCGGAGGCGTGGATCGGCCGGACACGGGTCGGATCGAGCTGGGTGGCGTGGCCCTGGATGCCCTCGACGGCGACGGGTTGGCCGCCGTCCGGCGACGTCGGTTGGGGACCATCTTCCAGTTCTTCCACCTGCTCCCGACCCTCACCGCGGCCGAGAACGTCGAGCTGCCACTCCAGTTGAACGGGGTCCCCACCGCGGAGCGCATGGAGCGGGTGCGGCATCTCCTGGAACGGGTGCAGGTCAGCCATCGTGCCGACGCCCGGCCTTCGCAGCTCTCCGGCGGCGAGATGCAGCGCGTGGCCATCGCCCGGGCCCTGGCGCATCGCCCGGAACTCCTGTTGGCCGATGAGCCCACCGGGAATCTCGATTCCAGGAACGGGGCCAACATCCTCCAACTCCTCCGGGAACTGAGCGATGAGACCGGAACCGCCCTCGTCCTGGTCACCCACAGCCCCGAGGCGGCGGCGATCTGCCACCGGGAACTCGAACTCCGCGACGGTCAGATCGTCGGGGAACGGATCCGGAACACCCCATGAACCGACCGTCCTCCGGATCCCTTGCTCCGGGAGTGCTGCCGTTGATGTGGCGCCGGTTCAGCCTGCGTCACGCCCGGCAATCCCCGCTCCAATCGGTGTTGCTCGTGGTGATCCTGTCGCTGGGCGTGGGGGTGTTCTTCGCGGTCCGACTCGCGAACCGCGCAGCCGTCGCCAGCTTCCAGAACTTCACCGACCTGATCACCGCCGAGAGCGATGGCCTGATCTCGGCACCCTCCGGGATGCTTCCCGAGACGGTGCTGCCCGAGTTGCGGGAGGCGTTGCGGGAGGAAGCGGTCCAGATCATCCCCGTGATCGAGACCACGGCGACCGCGCCCCGGGTCTCGGAAAATGAGGCGATCGGTTCCCGGTCGACCTTCCAGGTGCTGGGCATCGACCTGATCGCAGTGCAGAACCTCGCGGATCGGCGCCCTTCGAATCGCCAGTGGCTTGCGACCCCGGGTGGTTCGCCACAGGGCGAGCTGTCGGGCGATCTCCAGGTCCAGGCGCGCCGTCTCTGGGAATCATTCCGCGACCCCCACTCGGTGTTCGTCAGTCCTCGGCTCGCGATCCGCCAGCGCCTCGTCCCGGGGCAGGAATTTCCGGTGGTCCTGAACGAGCGGATCGTGCCCCTTCGGATCGCTGGGATCATCCCCACGGATCCGGGCCAGCCTGAGGTGCCGGCGGAACTCCTCGTCATGGACCTTCCGGCGGCCCAACGGTGGTCGGGTTGGACGGGACGGTTGAGTCGGATCGAGTTCGTGCTCGAGGACGGACCAGATCGTGCCGGGCGGTGGCAGCGGATCCGGCAGAATCTGGAGCGACTGGCCCTGCAGGATCCGTCCGGGGCCGCGACGAGGACCGGGACGGCGTCTGCTCCGCGGTGGCTGGTGGGGTCTCCGGCGGATCGGCGCCAGAGTGGCGAGGTGATGACCCGGGCGTTCCGGTTGAACCTTACGATCCTGTCGATGTTGGCGCTCGTCGTGGGCGTGTATCTCGTCTTCCAGGCGTTGGATGGGGCCGTGGTCCGGCGTCGGGAAGAGATCGCCATCCTGCGTTCGTTGGGGATTCCACCGCGTGTGATCCAACGGGCTTGGCTGGGGGAGGCGGCCCTCCTTGGACTCCTCGGGGGCGCCGTGGGACTCCTGTTGGGCTGGGTGGGGGCCCAGGGCGCGGTGCGGCTCGTGGGCAAGACGGTCAACGCGCTCTACTACGCGACCTCGGCGGATCAGGCGTCATTGCATCTCGGCGAGGCTTTCCTGGCGCTGGTGTTGGCGGTGCTCACCAGCCTCATCGCGGGATGGCTTCCCGCCCGGGCTGCGGCGGAGACACCACCGGCGCAGTCACTGGGACGGGGCCATGCGACGACGTTTTCGGGCCCGCGGTGGCTCCAGCGGACCGGATGGGCGTGGATCCTGGTGGTGCTGGGATTCGTCCTCCTTGCAGTGCCCCCGTGGCGGCCTGCGACGGGATTCCGGGTGCCGATCGCGGCGTATGGGACGGCGATCTGCTGGACCTTGGCGGCAGGGGTGTTGGGGGGAGCTTTTCTCCAGGGGTTCGCCCGGGTCCTGGCGCGGCCGGCGCTGCGCCTGTCGCATCAACCGGTGATCCGGTTGGCCTTGAGCGTGGTGAGGGAACCCACGGGTCGGCATCGGTTGGCGGTTGCGGGCCTTGTCTGTGCGGTTGCGATGACAGGCGGCATGGCGATCCTGGTGGGCAGTTTCGACACGACCATGCGCGGGTGGATTGAGCGGACCTTCCAGGCGGACCTGTTCCTGTCGAGCGATGGGGCCCAAAGCGCGTCGACGGAGAACCGCATCTCTCCGGAAACCTGGCACGGCATTGCGAGTCATCCGGCAGTGGCGAGGGCTCAGGTCATCCAGGCCTCGCGCCTCCAGTTGCCGGAGGGTGAGACGATGTTGGTCTCCAGTGACCTCGCGTTCTTCCGGGAATATGCCCGTCCGGCCTGGCGTCAGGCGCCACGGGACGACCGGGTCTTCGATCCCGGGAGCAACGGGGCGATGGCTCTGGTCAGCGAAGCCTTCAGCGAGCGGTTCCAGAAGGGGCGCGGCGATCGGATCCGCGTGCCGACGCCGGTTGGGATGCAGGACCTGGAGATTGCCGGGGTCTTCTCGGACTACGGCAACGAACGGGGTTCCATTCTCGTGGATCGCCCGCAGTTCGTCCGCTGGTTCGGGCATGAGCTGGCGTCGAGCCTGATCCTGGTGCTGCGGCCGGGTTCGGACATCGAGGGCGTCCGTGCGGAGTTCCGGTCGCGTCATCCAGGCCTGGCGGTCTTCACCCAGTCGTATCTCCGATCGGAGGCGTTGCGCATCTTCCGGCAGACCTTTGCCATCACCTATGCCCTGGAGCTGATCGGGGTCACGGTGGCTGTGGCAGGATTGGCGTTCACGCTGGTCAGCGTGTTGTGGGAACGACGCGGCGATCTGACGACCCTCCGGGCGTTGGGATTGACGCGTTTCGAGCTGGCGGCGGCCGCGGCGATCGAGGGGTTGGTCACGGCCTTCAGCGGCGTGGTCACGGGGGTTGTGGCGAGTCTCGGGCTCGGCTGGGTGCTGATCCATCGGGTCAACCAGCAGACCTTTGGATGGACGCTGGAGACGGATTGGTCGTGGGACCAGTTGATGGTGTTGGGTCTGATGGTCATGGGTGCCGCGGCGGTCGCGGCTTGGGGGGCGGGTCGTTGGGGATCCCGGCTTCCAGCGGAACGGGAGGAATAAAGCGATGAAGCCTCGATTCCAGATCTGGATGGCGGTGATCGTGACATGGGCTGCGATGTCGGTCCGAGCGACGGCTGCCGAGCCGGTGCAGACCGCCGAGGGCTTCTCGGTGCCGCAGCCCGGGATGAGGTTCCGATTCCCGAGGGATCACGGGAGTCACCCGGACTTCGCGTTGGAGTGGTGGTACATCACGGGACATCTCCTGGAGACGAACGGTGTCCGGTATGGGTTCCAGGCGACGTTCTTTCGGCGAGCCACCCCGAGGACGGACAAGCCGGGTTCAGCGACCGAGGCGTTTGGGGACCAGCAACTGCACCTCGCCCACATGGCGTTGTTGGAGGTGCAGACGGGGCGGTTCCTGCATCAGGAACGCATCCAGCGGGAGGGGTGGAACGCCTCGTCCAGTGTGGAAGGGCTGGATGTCCAGAACGGCAACTGGTCCCTGCGGATGGGGCAGCCAGTGACAACCAAGGGGGTGGCTCCGATGGAATTGCGGGGTGGGATCCGGGGCGAGGCGGCGTTCCGGTTCCGACTGGAGCCCGTGAAGCCGCTGGTGGTGTTTGGCACGAACGGGGTTTCCCGGAAGGCGGCGGAGTCGACGGCTGCGAGCCATTATCTCACGTTCAGCCGACTCCGTGTCTCCGGGGACCTGGTCCTCGACGGGCGCAGCCGCGCCATCCAGGGGGAGGCGTGGATGGATCATGAATTCAGCTCGAGCCAGTTGGGTCGGGACCAGGTGGGCTGGGACTGGGCGAGTCTTCAGCTGAGGGATGGGCGGGAGGTGATGGCGTATCGGATGCGGCGTTCGGATGGCACGACCGACCCCTTCTCGACGCTGGCCTGGGTGGGGTTGGAGGGGGGCGTGACCCAGGTGGGAGCGGACCGGTTCGGCTGGGAGACCGAGGGGCAGTGGAGAAGTCCGACCACGGGAGCGGTCTATCCGGCTGCGGTGCTGCTGACGACGGAGGATCCGGCGGACGGGCGTCGGCGCCGGTATCGGATCCAGCCTCTGGTGTCCGCCCAGGAGCTGACGGGATCGTTGGGTGGCATTCCCTACTGGGAGGGGGCGTGTCATGTCCTGGACGAATCAGGTCAGGAGGTGGGGCAGGCGTTCCTCGAGATGACGGGCTACGCGGCCCCGCTCCAGGGACGGCTTTGATAGGGGGGTTAGGCCGAGATCGCGGGAGCGTCCTCAAAGGTAGGGACCGCACTCCGTTGCGTCCCCATCTAGACCGTGAGGGTCCCCTGATCCCGGAGGGATCGAAGCCTGTAGCCGGCGGTTGAGCGCAGCGACACCGCCGGAGATCAGAACACAGAAACTTCCCGTATCGCCTATGCGGTACCAGCTCCCCAGAGAAAGACCTGGGACCTCGCATTCGAGTTCCATGGCACCCGGAGGCGCCGTCGATCCTCGGTTGCCGCCAGCGGGCGGAATACCCCTCGCCCAGACGCAGTGGTCCGACGATAAAGGGCAATCATCATGAGCACCCAGGTCCTGAAAGACAGAAACAGCTCCATCATCGGTTACATCGAGACCCGGTCGGATGGCACGCAGGTGGGCAAGACCCGCAACAGCAGTATCGTGGGCGAGGGCAACCTGTTGGCGTCGCTGATCGTCTCGGCCAGCTGAATCGGCGGGGACCACGCGGCCTGATCCGCCTAGCGGAGGTGGTTACGTGCTTCAGACCATCGGCGGACCAGAGAAGCCCCATGAAGCCTTTCCTCTTGGCGGGGGCTCTTGGAGAACCAAGTGTTCGTCATGATTCGGAAATCCGGACGGATCTTCGCCTTGGTGCTG
>JBDLQQ010000225.1:0-4286 GCA_039800465.1 Verrucomicrobiota bacterium | reverse complement strand
CCTATCCCACTCCACGAACCGTCACCCCCAAAAACAAGACAGCCGGGCACAGGCCCGGCCGTCGTGGAAGCGGATGACCCGAGGTTCCGACCGCATCAATCGGCCTGGTTCGCGGGGCGCTTGCTGGGCTTGCCACCCTGCGGACCCCCCTCACCGCCCCGTCCGCCACCGGGACGCTGCTTGCCACCACCGGGGCCACCAGGGCCACCAGGACCGCGTCCGCGACGCTCCTCCTGCATCTTCTCAAACTTCGCGAACTGGTCCGGGGTCAGGATCCCTTTGATCTTGGCCGTGGTGGCCGTGCGGATCTCGGACATCTTCGACCGGCGCTGCTCCGGGGTCAGATCGGCGCTCTGACGCAGGGCGCGCTGCTGGTCCATCTGATCCCTGAGAATGTCGCGGATCTTGGCGATCTGGTCCTCGGAAGCCCCGATCTCCTGCAGCCAGGCATCGCGCTGAGGGCGGCCGGCATCTCCACGATCCGGACGCTTGCCACCGCCGGGACCTCCACCCGGAGGAGGAGGAGTCGGTTTGTCGCCATCGGCCCCCAGGGCGGCAGGCAGGGCTAGGGTCGCCACGAGGGCAACCACGGAAATCAGACGGAATGTGATGTGTTTCATAAGGTTCATCCCTGCAGACGCCACGCCCTCGGCGGCGGTTACAGCGATGGACGTTTTTCCAGGGGGGGAAGTCCTGGACTCCGGGGGTGACGACAAGAATTCCATCGGCCCAGACCGCCTTGGGACGCTATCTTCCTCCCGTGCACCGCAGCACCCAGCGATTGGTCCGGCCCGGGGCGGTTCGGGGGTTCACCCTCCTCGAACTGCTCGTGGTGATCGCCATCATCGCCGTCCTGGTCGCGGTGCTGCTGCCAGCCCTTGGGAAGGCGAAGAGCCAGGCGAAGAAGGTGAACGAGATCTCCTCGGCCCGTCAGCTCATGCTGGGCTGGACCCTCTACGCGCAGGACCATCAGGAGCGCGTGCTCAAGGGGTACAAGCATTTCCAGCCCGGCGAACCCCTGCCGATCGACAAGTCGGGCAACCCGGTCCCCCACCCAATCAACAGCCGCTACCCGTGGCGCCTCGCACCATGGCTGGGGAAGAACTTCGGGGTGATGTACGCCAACGAGAACGCCCCCCTGCTCCGGCAGTTCGAGTCGATGCCCGACCCCTTCATCGCCACCTACGCCGCCAGCGTGTTCCCGTCCCTCGGCATCAATGCGACGTTCGTCGGTGGGGACGATCTCGAGCTGCCTCCGGTGCAGCGCGCATTCGACCAGTTCGGGGAGTTCTGTGTCCTTCGAACGTCCGACGCCAAGAGGCCCGACAACCTGCTCGTCTTCTCCTCAGCCCGCGGTCCCTTCGAGGGGAAGATCGTGAACGGGTTCTACCAGGTGAAATCGCCCTACTTCATGGCGCGTCGATGGTCGCAGGAGTTCAATCCGGCAGACGGCCCCGAGGCCTGGGGACACGTGCACCCCCGGTTCTCCGGCCGCGCCGTCACCGGCATGCTGGACGGTCACGTCGAGGCCATGAACCACCGGGAGCTCCAGGACATGCAGCACTGGTCCAATCAGGCCGACCGGCCAGACTGGTCGCTGCAAAGGGTCCGCTGATCCCCCGGTGATCCGCAGACAGTGCCGTCGCCGCGGCAGCCTCAGCCCGGCTTGTGGACCGAGTGGCACTTCTTGCAGTCCGAAGCCGCCTTCCAGCTCACAAGCGCCCCGGGAGCATTGTTGGCCAAGGCCACGGCCGCCTCATGCAGCGCCGTCGTCTTCTGGGTCCAGCTCGCGATGTCCCCCTTGACCGGCTTGTTCAGCGACAGCTGCTCGGTCAGATACACCATGCGCATCTTGTCGTCCTGAGTCCCCTTGTCCTGGCTCAACCGGGCCGCGATCGACCCCTTGCCCTCGAATCCCTCCTCCATCACCTGCTCGGAGCTGAGCTTGGGTTTCGACGACGTGGTGGAACAACCGAGGAGGAGACCGAGACCGACAGCGGCCACGATCAGGGCCGATTTAGAGGTGGCGTGTGATTTCATGGAAGCGTATGACCTTCAGAAGCTCCCCGAAGTCAGATCGCAGTTCCAGCCCGGAAACCGGAAAACCGTGCACCCATGGGCACCTGTCACGTCCATTTCACGCGGGCGTCCTTCCCGGAATCCGTTCCGGAGCGATACCGTTTCCCCGAATGACCGCACCAACGACCAGTCGGGGACAGGAGTCGTTGCGGGACGCCTACGCACGGCTCCATGGCGGTCTGCCCGAGACCTTCGAGCGTCGGCTGTTCGTCCAATGCGTGTCCCCGGGCTATCGTCCACTGGCCTTCGTGCTGATCCGATTGGTGCCGGACTGGTTCAAGCTGGATCTCGAGGTGCTGGAGGACATCGGGAGGTCCACCCGGCTGGACGAGGTGCGCGAGCTGTGTGGCGACTTCAAGGTGGGTATCCGACACCGCCCCAGCTTCATCCGCGACACCCTCGGGCTACGGACCTCGGGGCGTCGGGTGTTCGCGATCGCCCAGCAGATCCTGGGGCCACGGCCCCAGGCCTGACCCGCCTCAGACCCAGTGGGTCCGGGTGACCCGAGGGGTGACCTCGACTCCGGTGATCAGCTTCTCCTGCGGATTCCGGAACCGGATGCCGGCGAAATCCATGTAGTGGTCGAAGACCTGTGTGTTCTCGACGAAGCCACGGAAGCGCTCGGCCTGGGGTCCCAGCGCATGGATCGGGACATGATCCGACGTGTGGGCGGTGCTGGTGAAGCTCACGCCCAGGTGATTGGCCAGCACCTGTCCCAAGGCTCCGAGATCCGAATTAAGCCCGTCGAAGAGGCTGTACCCCTTCTTCTGGACGAAGGGGGTCAGGGCATCCACGCGGCGGGACGATGGGGTGTAGCCCGTCGACTCCTTGAGGATTGCGAGGCGATCGGAGGTCTTCTCGGCAAGCTTGAGACGGTTGAGGATCTCTCCGAACGACTGGCGCATCCCGGAGATGTTCCGGAACAGCATGGGGCTCTGCCCGTAGTGATCTCCCATCCCATTCAACCCGGGATTCCCCGTGCTGTGGTCGCTGGTCATCACCAGCAGCGTTTCGGGGTGTTCCTTCTGGAACTCGAGGCAGACGTCCAGCGCCTCATCGAACCCGATCATCTCGAGGATCGCCGCGGCGGCATCGTTGTTGTGACACCCGTGGTCCACGCGACCACCCTCGACCTGCAGGATGAAGCGTTCCGACGCGGCGAGTTGACGCAGCGCGGCGCGGGTCATCTCGGCCAGGGACGGCGCGGGATCCGGCCGGGTCAGCCCACCCTTCTGGTCGACGACATACGGGATATGGCTGGAGGAGAAGACCCCCAGCCACCGCCCGTCCCCGGGGGCGGAAGCCAAATCGGTCGGGGATTGCAGGACCGCGAAGCCGGCCTTGCGGAAATCCGCGAGAAGGTCGCGCTTGTCCTTGCGCTCCTTCGACAGGAAGAACTTCCGGCCCCCACCCAGGGCAACGTCGACCTTCCGATCCAGGTACTGGACGGCGATGCCCTCGGCATCATCGCGGTTCTTGACCGAGGCGATGAACCCGGACGGGGTCGCGTGGGTGATCTCGGTGGTGGTCACCAGCCCGCGTTTCCATCCGGCTTCCCCGAGCAGTTCATACAACGTGAGAAGCGGACGCCCCCGGCTGTCCTGGTTTACGTTGCCGTTCGGGATCCGCACCCCAGAACCCCAGGCCGAGGCTGAGGCCGAGGAATCGGTCACCAGCGAATTCTGCGACCGTACGTCCATGGTGCCGACCTGGAGATCCGGACGCCGCAGCAGCTCGAACCAGGTCAGGCGGCGCCCCCGATGGATCTGCGAGTGGTGGTTTGCACAGGCCAGGATCCCGGACCCCATGCCGTCAGCCACCAGGTGGATCACGCGGCGCGGCGACCCGGGCGACGGGACGTAGGCCGGCAACACGGGGTTCTCTCCTTGGGCTTTCCCGGTTTTGGACGGGGAATGGGCACAGCCGGCACCAACCAGCGGTGCCGCGAGGAGGGACTGGAGGAAATGACGACGACGATTGTCCATGCCGGATGCCTGAAACAGCTAACGAGCTGGGAGACGCTGTCATTCGAAGACTTTCCGGGAAACGTGAAAAGCCAGTGACAGCTCCGGCGTCATGACCGGGAGGGTGTAAGACCGTTTTCTGAAGGTAGGCGAAGAACTGGTGTGTTTTGCTTGAAACCTGTCTAGCGGCTAGACAGTGTTCAGCGTGAACTACGAAATTATCGCACGCAGAGCCGAGCTCCT
>JBDLQQ010000224.1:0-6398 GCA_039800465.1 Verrucomicrobiota bacterium | reverse complement strand
CGAGAGCGGACAGCGGCTTGCGTTCGACAACCTTGGTCATGGTTCGGAGGGATTAGCGGGTGGTGAAGGCGAGGACGAGCGCCGTGGCCAGTATGTTGGCCAACGCGATCGGTATAAAGCGGTTCCAGCCGAGGGTCATGAGCTGGTCATACCGGAACCGGGGAAGCATCCAGCGGGTCCAGATGAAAAAGAGCAGCAAACCGCCCATCTTGATGACGAAGCAGAGGATGTGGGCCAGTCCGCCCAGGATCCCGGTCGCCGGGCCGCCACCCCATGGAAACGCCCAACCCCCAAGGAATAGAGTCACCATCATCGCCGAGGCGCCGATCATCGCCGCGTACTCCCCAAGGAAGAAGAGGGCAAACTTCATCGAGCTGTACTCGGTGTGGTAGCCACCCACGAGCTCGGACTCGGACTCCGGCAGGTCGAACGGAAGCCGGTTGGTCTCCGCGAAAGCCGCGACCAGGAAGACGAGAAAGGCGACGGGCTGCTTCCAGATCATCCACTGGAACACATTGGCCTCCTGGTAGGCGACCACCCGGCTGAGGTTGAGGTCACCGACCACCATGAAGACCGAGATGACACTCATTCCCATGGCGATCTCATAGGAGATCATCTGGGCCGAGGAGCGGATGCCGCCCAGAAAGGGGAACTTGGAGTTTGAGGCGTACCCGGCGAGCACGATGCCGTAGACACCCAGGGAGACGATACCGAAGGTGTAGAGGATGCCGACATTGAGATCGGCGATGACCATCGGGTTGGCCGGATTTCCAAGAGTCGATCCGAACGGGATGACCGCGATGGTCATGAGGGCCGGGATCACCGAGATGGCCGGCGCGAGCCAGAAGTAGACCGCACGGGCGTGGGCGGGGGTGAAATCCTCCTTGAGGAGGAATTTCAGGCCGTCAGCCATCGGCTGGAAGATGCCCAGCCGGACGAGGGCCGGGCCGAGAATCGGGATGTAGCGGGCGAAGAACGGCGTGGCCCGGTTCGGACCGACCCGGTCCTGGATCCAAGCGGAGACCTTGCGCTCCACGAGGACGGCGTAGGCGACGAAAGTCATCACCACCCCAAAGGCGATGAGGATCTTCACCGCCGAGAAGAGGACGAACTGGATCGTCGGATCGAGGAACTTTAGCGCATCCATGGTGATATGGCGTCAGATCTTCACGGTGACCCCCAGGTCACCCACCCTGCTCCATTCGATCCCCTGGAAGGCCGGGATCTCGCGGGCCATCTGGTTGAACAAGCCCTCGATCGAGGAGAACCCATTCTGTCCCGAAACGGCATGGACCCAATCATGGAGGAACTCCCACTCGGGACGGGCGTCACCCGGCGCCTCGACGGCCTTCATGAACTTCTGCAATCGGCCCTTCGCATTGACGAACGTCCCGCGCTTCTCGGCATGGGCACATCCCGGCAGGAGCACATGAGCCGCCTGGGTCGTGGCATCCGGCAGGATGTTGCTGACGATGAGGGTCTCGAGCCGACCGAGCAGGTCAGCACCGATCCCGTGCTGGGTGACATCCTCACCGAAGACGATCAGGGTCTTGATGGCTCCCGAGGCGATGCCCGCGGCGATCTTCGGGATCTGGATGCCCATCTCGGTGAACGCGATGCCTGTGAGCCGGGCCCCGTTGGCGTTCGGGCTCCGGTCGGCGTTGACGAGCAGCTTGTCGGGATCCCCCTCACGGCTGATGGAATCGGTGATCGCACCCAGCCGCGTAGCGAGCTTCTTGAGCAGGTACAGCTCCTCGGTGGTCTGCCGGGCACTGGCAATGATTGCGACGGATCCCGGGGTGGCCTTGGCCAGACGGGTCCGAACCTCGCGGTTGGCCTCGTCCCACGTGGACGCCTTGTCGCCAACCCAGACCTCCCGAAGGCGAGCGTCACTTCCGATCCAGCGGTAGTTCAGACGGCCCGCATCGCACATCCACGGTCCGTTGACCGCATCGTTCTCCCGCGGCTCGTAGCGGTGGACAACACCCTCCCGGGATCCGATCGTGACGTTGCAGCCAGTCGCACAGCTGGTGCAGACACTCTTGGTCTCCTTCAGGAACCACACCCGCATCTTGAACCGGAAATCCTTGGAGGTGAGGGCTCCCACCGGGCAGAGGTCGACGGTATTGAGCGTGTAGTTGTTGTCGAAGGCCCCTTCCTTCCACGCGGCGATCGTGTTGTAGGAACCACGGTTCACGATCCCAAGCGCGTCATCGCCGGCGATGTCCTTGCTGAACCGGATGCACCGGGTGCAGAGGATGCAGCGCTCGTCGTCCAGGACAATGCGGGGACCGAGGTCGACCGCCTTGGGCTTGTGGACCTTGGCCTCGACGAACTTGCTCGAAGCTTGGCCATGCTCCACGGAGTACTCTTGGAGCTTGCACTCACCGGCCTGATCGCAGATCGGGCAGTCGAGAGGATGATTGATGAGCAGCGACTCGAGGACCGCCTCGCGCATCTGCTTCGTGGCTGGTGAACTCGGATAGAGCTCCATGCCGGGCGAGATCGGGGTCGCGCAACCGATGGCGCCGCGGGGCGTCGACGGCTCGTAAGGCAGAACCGACCGGGCGATCTTGGGTGTGCCGTCCGGGTTCAGGACCGGCTTGCGGTCTGGTCCCATCATGGGAGTGCCGAATTCGATCAGGCACATGCGGCAGTTGCCGGCGACGGGCAACTTCGGGTGATAGCAATAGTGGGGAACCTCACCGCCGGCGATCTGCACGGCCTGCAGCATCGTGGTTGGCTCGAGCTTGCCCTGCCAGTTGGGCAGCATCTTCGGCACGTCGACGTCACGTCCGTCGACCTTGATCCGGACGGTCTCGACGGGCGGCGGTGCGGTGGGGGTGGCGGTGGCGTTCGACATGGCGGATCAGGAATGCGGGACCTTGGCGGAGCCGGAGCCCTTGGCCCGTGCGGCCTCATCAGCAGCACCGCGGGCCTCGAATTCGTCGCGGAACTTCTTCACGAAACTGAGGACAGGCCAGGAGGCCGCCTCACCGAAGGCGCAGATCGTCCGGCCCTGGATGTTCTGGGCGATGTGGGTGAGGTAATCGGCATCGGCCTTGCGCCCCTCGCCGTGCTCAAGACGGTGCAGTCCCTTGGAGAGCCAGAGGGAACCCTCGCGACACGGGGTGCACTGGCCGCAGCTCTCGTGGGCGTAGAAGGCGGAGAGATTTGCGAGCGAATCCACCATGCTCCGGGTGTCGTCGAGCACGATGATCGCCCCGGAGCCTGACATCGTCCCGGCTCCCTGGAGGGAATCGAAATCGTAGGGCAGGTCCAGCAGCGGAACATCAACCTTGGTCATCTGGCCGTCCGCGCCCTTCCGGTTCAGTTTGAACACCTCGCCGGCCTTGAGGACCTTGGAGGAGGATCCACCGGGAATGATCGCCTTGAGACTACGACCGGGCCGGAGTCCGCCACCAAAGTTCGGTTCGAAGATCAGTTGACCGAGGGTGACCTTGCCAACCTCGATCTCGAAGTACCCAGGCTTCATGACATCGCCACTGAGGCTGACGATGCGCGTCCCGGTATTGTTGGGCGTCCCGAGCTTCGCGTATTCCGCGGATCCCATGGCCACGATGTGCTTCACATGGCAGAGGGTCTCGACGTTGTTGACGATGGTCGGGGACATGTACAACCCGAGCACCGCCGGAAAGTACGGAGGCTTGATCCGGGGATAGGCCCGCTTGCCCTCGAGCGACTCGATGAGACCGGTCTCCTCGCCGCAGATGTAGGCACCTGCCCCGCGGTGCACGTGGATCTCGAGGTCGTATCCCGTACCAAGGATGTTCTTCCCGAGGAACCCCTTCGCCCGGGCCTCCTTGAGGGCCTGGTTGAGCAGCTTGGCTCCCTTGGGCATCTCGCCGCGGATGTAGATGTAGGCGAGCTTCACGTCGTTCGCCCAGCAGGAGATGATCATCCCCTCGACGAGCTGGTGGGGATCCTTGTGGAGGATCTGCCGGTCCTTGAAGGTGCCCGGCTCGGACTCGTCAGCGTTGCAGATCAGGTAGATTGGCTTGCCACTGCGACGGTCGACAAAGCTCCACTTGAGTCCCGCACTGAATCCGGCGCCCCCGCGGCCACGCAATCCCGACTTCAGAACCTCGTCGCGGACGACTTCCTGGGAGGACTGCACCTTGCCGTCGGGAAGGGTGCGCGACGAGGTCGCCAACGCCTTCTTCAGCGACTCATATCCGCCGTGACGCTGGTAGCACTCGATGTCGGGTGTGTACCCCGGTGAATCGGCGTGCTTGAGGATGAGTTTGTACTGTTCGGGCATGGCAATGCTTGACTCAGAATCTCACCTGACTAGCTTCCCGTCCGCTTCCGGCCTGCCCGATGGTGTAACGGTAGCACAGCAGACTCTGGATCTGTTTGTCATGGTTCAAATCCATGTCGGGCAGCCAACTCCCCCAGGCCGGGGCTTCCAGAAGCGGTTTCAACCCTGTTTTCACAGGGGTTTTCTCGACTCCCGGGTTCATCGACTCCCCCCTTCCGCAAGGATCCTGTCTGCATCCGTCGCCGACACCTTCTCCTTCAGGTCCTCGTTGACCATGACGACGGGAGCGGTGCCACAACTGGCGAGGCACTCGACGAATTCGACAGTGAATTTTCCATCGGAAGTCGTCTGAGGCGTATGGTGATGAGGGTCCAGCCCGAGCTTCTTGCAGAAGTGATCCCGCAGCTCCCCGGAGCCGGCGAGGGCACAGCTCAGCGTCCGGCAAACCTTGATGTGCGTCTTCCCAAGCGGCTCCTGCCGGAACATCGGGTAGAAGGTCACCAGCTCGTAGACGTTGATGGGCTGTAGACCCAGACGCTGGGCAACCCATTCGACCGCCTCGCGCGAGATGAAACCGAAGTGTTCCTGGAGCGCATGGAGGAACATCAGCGATGCGCTCCGCTTCTGCGGGTAGTGCGTCGCCAACTCGACCAGCTCGGCCTCGAGGGCTGGAGGAACAGAAAAGCTCATGTCGTTTCGGGATTCGTTTCGCGGGTCGTTTCGGATCGATCAGCGGTCGCATTCCCCCATGACGAAGTCGAACGACCCGAGGATCGCCACGACATCGCTCATCAGGTTGCCGGGCAACAGCGCCGACAGGATGCTGAGATTGCAGAAGGATGGGGCCCGGATCTTCAACCGGTGCGGGGTCCCGCCGCCGCGGCTGTTGATGTAGAAGCCGAGCTCACCCTTCGGGTTCTCAGCCCCGAAATAGACCTCGCCGGACGGGGCATTCTGGCCCTGGGTGACCAGCATGAACTGGTGGATCAGCTCCTCCATGCTGCTGAGGACTTTCGACTTCGCCGGCAGCACGATCTTGCCATCCGGTACATTCACAGCCTCGTGCGAGGCGTTGTCGAAACCGCCAGGGATTTTCTGGAGCGCCTGCCGGATGATCCGGACGCTCTGTCGCATCTCCTCGGTACGCACCAGATAGCGGTCGTAGCAGTCACCGACAGACCCGACCGGGACGTCGAAGTCCAAGTCCGCATAGCAGAGGTACGGATGGGCCTTCCGCACATCGTAGTCGACACCACTGCCCCGGAGATTGGGACCAGTGAGGCCGAAATCGATGGCGGCCTCGCGGCTCACGACTCCAACATCCTTGGTGCGGTCGACCCAGATCTTGTTGCGGGTGAGGAGACGCTCGGCGTCATCAATGCTGACCAGCACCTCGTCACAGAACTTCTGGACCGCAGCGCACCAGCCCGCTGGGGTGTCACGGGACACCCCACCAATGCGGGTGTAGCTGGTGGTGAACCGGGCTCCGGTCAGGCTCTCGGCCAGATTGTAGATCTTCTCACGCTCCGTGAACGTGTGCAGGAACACCGTCATGGCGCCCACATCCATCGCAAACGCCCCAAGTCCCAGCAGATGGGCCGAGACGCGGGCCAGCTCGCAGCAGATGACCCGGATGTACTGGCAGCGGGCGGGCAGCTTGTCGTCGATGCCCATCAGCTTCTCCACCGCCAACGCATAGGCGACGTTGTTGGCGAGGGGTGCGAGGTAATCCAGTCGATCCGTGTAGGGGATGAACTGGTTCCACGTCATGTTCTCCGCGATCTTCTCGTCACCGCGGTGGAGATATCCGATGTCAGGATCGGCCTTCGTGATCGTCTCACCATCGAGCTCGATGACGATGCGCAGGACACCGTGGGTGGACGGATGGGACGGCCCCATGTTGACCACCAGGCGATCTCCCTCGAGATCGCGGAGCTCGTCGGCCCGGGCGGCGGTGTCCTTGACGCTGATTTCGTGAACGGCGGCCATGGGTCAGGTTTCGGGGGTTCGGGCCCGGGGCTCACGGGCAATGCTGTCACGGCCGCCCGCCGGGGTGATGAACGGTCCACCCTCCAGCGGCGCCGGCCTCGTGAACGCCGTGTCGGGCAGGACGCTC
>JBDLQQ010000223.1:0-15453 GCA_039800465.1 Verrucomicrobiota bacterium | reverse complement strand
GCGTTCCTCGACGGTGCCCCGGCGCCACTCCTCCTCCTTCTTGTCGTTGGTCTCCGACTTGTCCGCCCCGGAGGCCTTGAGACGCTCGCCATGGGTGACGAGGCGTTCTGTGGCGTCGGGCCGACGGTTCAGCAGGACGTCCTCCACCAGGTCCTTCAGCTCGGGCTCGATCTCCTCGTAGACCTCGAGCATGCCGGCGTTGACGATGCCCATGTCCATGCCGGCGCGGATGGCGTGGAAGAGGAAGGCGCTGTGCATGGCCTCGCGGACGGGATTGTTGCCGCGGAACCCGAACGAGACGTTGGACACGCCGCCGCTGACCTTGGCGTGGGGCAGGTGGGTCTTGATCCAGCGGGTGGCCTCGATGAAGTCGACCGCGTAGTTGTTGTGCTCCTCGATGCCGGTGCCGACGGTGAGGATGTTGGGGTCGAAGATGATGTCCTCGGGCGGGAACCCGACCTCGTCGACCAGGATCCGGTAGGCCCGCTCGCAGATGCGGATCTTGTCGGCGTAGGTGGCGGCCTGGCCCTGTTCGTCGAAGGCCATGACGACGACCGCGGCGCCGTAGCGGAGGACCTTCGCGGCCTGTTCCCGGAACTTCGCCTCGCCTTCCTTGAGCGAGATCGAGTTCACGACGCCCTTGCCCTGGAGGCATTTGAGCCCGGCTTCGATGACCTCCCACTTGGAGGAGTCGACCATGATGGGGACGCGAGCGACTTCGGGTTCACTCCCGAGCAGCTGGAGGAAGCGGGACATGGCGGCGACGCCATCGATGAGGCCCTCGTCCATGCAGACGTCGATGATGTTCGCCCCGTTCTCGACCTGTTGGCGGGCGATGGCGACGGCCTCGTCGTATTTCCCGTCCTTGATGAGCTTGGCGAACTTCGGGGAGCCCGCGACGTTGGTCCGTTCCCCGATCAGGATGAATTGGCCGATCTGCTGGGTGAACGGTTGGGATCCGGAGAGGCGGAGCGGGCGGGTGGGGACCGCGGGGGCGGCTGGGATGCCGCCGGGAAGGCCTCCGAGGCGCTCGGTGCCGTGTTCGCGGGGGCCCAACTCGCGGGGATGACGTCCCTCGAGGGCCTTGGCGATGGCTGCGATGTGATCCGGCGTGTTGCCGCAGCATCCGCCGGCGATGTTGATGAGTCCGCCCGCGGCGAACTCGCCGAGGAACCGGCCCATGTCCTCCGGCTTCAGATCGAAGCCCGTCGGGGACAGCGGGTTCGGCAATCCTGCGTTGGGATAGCACGAGATGGCCGAGGAGGACTTTCGTGACAGCTCCTCCAGGAACGGCCGCATGAGATCGGGGCCCAGCGAGCAGTTGAGACCCACCGACAGGGGTTGGATGTGTTCGACCGCGTTCCAGAACGCCTCGACGGTCTGGGCCGAGATCATCGTCTCGCCGCCCCGGCCGACCGCCGCCGAAATCATCACGGGAAGCCGAATGTTGTCCTCCTCGAAGATCTCCTGGATCGCCACCAGGGCCGACTTCGAGTTGAGGGAATCGAAGATGGTCTCGACCAGCAGGGTGTCGCACCCGCCCTGGATGAGGGCCCGGATCTGGGTCCGGTAGGCCCGCTTCACCTGGTCGAAGGTGACGACCCGGAATCCGGCGTCGTCGGCATCCGGCGAGTTGGACAGGGAGACGGTCAGGGGACCGATGGCTCCGGCGACGAAGCGTTGGCGACCGGTGGCATTCGCGACCCGGTCGGCCCACTCGCGACACTGGCGGGCCGACTGCTCGTTGATCTCCCAGGCCAGTTCATCGAGGGAGCGGTCGTCGACGACCTTCTGGAAGAACTCCGGATCCTTCCGGCCGCCGTGCTCGCGCGGATCCTCCACGAAGAACTCGCTCTGACCGATGCTGGTCGCCGAGAAGGTGTTGGTCTCGATGATGTCGGCGCCGGCCTCGAGGAACCGTCGATGGATGTCGCAGATCATCCCTGACTGCGTCAGGGAGAAGAGATCCCCGTTGTTCAGCAGGTCCTTCTTGGAGTCCGCGAACCGCTTTCCGCGGATGTCCGCCTCCTTCATGCCATAGGTGCGGATGGTCGTGCCCATGGCGCCATCAATGATCGCCACCCGCCGACGCAGCAGGTCGACGAATCCACCACCCCTCGAATACGGCTTTGCCACCCAACCCGGTCGTGTCATGCCGTCAGGCTATGAACGGGAACCCATGGGCTTCAAGTGAAGAGATCAACGAATTCGGATCCAATGATAAGATAAATCTTCAGGGCACTAGGTGATCTCCATAGTTGTCACGGGCACGTCATGGGACCGTAACACGGGTTTGGTAGATTGGTTTCATGGGAATAGGGGTGATTCCGGAAGGGGTGGATCGGCGGGATGTTCCCGTCGACCTAGTCGACTGGGTCGGTGCGGACCGCCTGATCCATGATGTTCTCGAGGCTGTGCAAGGGGAGGCGACATCGGTCCTCGAGGTGCAGTATGTCGCCGGCGGAGAGCGCTATCGGTTCCAGATGATCCTGACGCTGCTCGTCTACGCCTATGGTCGGGGGGTGTTTGACGCCTCGGAGATCGAGTCGAGGTGCCTGTCCGAGGCGGATTTCCGGTACTTGGCGACGCCCGACTGTCCTGGTGCCGCTGTCCTGCGGATGTTCCGGCGCCGGGAGAAGTCCCATGTCAGATCGGCCTTGGCCCGGTTGTTCCAGTCCGTCTCCCAGCGACTCGGCGTCGTGGGCGGGGTGGATGCGGAGGTGGAGGCGTCCCGGCGACTGGAAGCTGCGATTGCCGCCGACAACCTGGCCCTCGACTACTGAGCGCCGGTGTTCAGGCGAACTTCGGGTAGTAGCGGGACCGCAGGGAAGCCGGCGTGGCGCGGTCGGGATCGAACCCGAGGTTGGGCCGATTCCTGGGGGTCCCGATGGGGATGGGAAGGGTTTCTGGAGGTTCCGGGTATTCGAAGACCTCGCCCTCATAGTTCCGGATGAGCACGCGGTCCCGGTTGCGGCTCAGGATGTAGTCGGGATTCACGGGCACCTTCCCGCCGCCTCCCGGGGCATCGATGACGTACTGGGGAACCGAATAGCCGGTGGTGTGTCCGCGGAGGGATTCCATGACCTCGAGCCCCTTGCGGACCGAGGAGCGGAGATGGGCGGAACCCTGGATGAGGTCACACTGGTAGAGGTAGTAGGGCCGGACCCGGCACATGAGCAGCTTGTGGACGAGGGCCTTCATGGCCTCCGGGTCGTCGTTGACCTGACGCAGCAGCACCGACTGGTTGCCCAGGGGGATGCCGGCGTTGGCGAGGCGTCCGAGTGCCTCCCGGACCTCGGTGGTGAGTTCCCGGGGGTGGTTGGTGTGGACGCTCATGAAGAGCGGATGATGCCGCTTCAGACGTTCCACCAAAGCAGGCGTCACCCGCTGGGGCATGAAGATGGGGATCCGTGATCCAATCCGGAGGAATTCGACGTGGGGGATGGCACGGAGGCGGCCCAGCAGCTCGTCGAGCTTGTCGTCCGACAACAGCAGGGGATCGCCACCGCTGAGGAGCACGTCCCGGATCTCCGGATGCGAGGCGATGTACTCGATCTGCCGCTCGAAGTCGGGCTGGAAGTCGTAGCCGCTGGCGTTGCTCACAAGGCGGGAGCGGGTGCAATACCGGCAGTAGGCCGCACAGCGGTCGGTGACGAGGAACAGCACCCGATCGGGGTACCGATGGACGAGGCCTAGAACCGGCGAGTGGGCGTCCTCCCCGCAGGGATCGGGGACCTCCCATGAGGCGGTGTGGGTCTCCTCGATGCGGGGGATGACCTGACGTCGGATGGGGCAGTTGGGATCCTCCGGATCGATCAGGCTGAAGAAATGGGGGGTGATGCCAACGGCAAGCTTGGAACGGCCTGCGAGCAGGGCCCCGGCGCGCTCCTCCCGGGTGAGGCGGGGAATGAACCGTTCGAGCTGTTCCAGCGAGGTGACCCGGTTCCGCATCTGCCAGCGCCAATCGTTCCAGTCGCTGTCCGGGACCTCCGTCCACGGGCCCCGGCCCGACGGGACGAACTGCTTGAGGGCGAGGAGGGTGGAGGTGGGGGCAGAGGCCTCCACCGGAACGGGATCCGCAAAGTCCATGTCGGTGGCCAGACCCTACGGTGAGAGGGTGGACCGTCAAGGAGCGGGACTCGATCGGTGCCCAAACCGGATTTTGCTCATCGGAATCGGACCTCCCAACTAGGCTCTCCGGATCATCCCATCCCCGTCAGCCCCCCTGCGCCTCGTGCCGCTGGGAGATTCCCGGGCCGAGCTGCGCCGGTTCTGGGAGGTCATGGTCCCCCTCTCTGGATCCGAACCCGCCTGCGTCCTCCCCCTGAGGGACGAGATCGTGGGCGTCTTGAGCGATCACAATCCGTTCTGGGCGCATGCCCGTCGCCAGCTCTGGATTGCGGAACGAGGTGGAATCCCGGTCGGACGCATTGCTGGGATCGTGGACGCCGAGCATCAGCGCGTGCATGCCGACCGGACCGGATTCTTCGGGTTCTGGGAGTGTGCGGACGACGCGGAGGCAGCCGGACTGTTGCTCGGGGCGGCAGCCGACTGGGTCCGGGCACAGGGTTGTGAGCGTATCCGGGGCCCCATGAACCCCTCCATCAATGAGGAGTGTGGCCTGTTGGTGGAGGGACATGAGCGTCCCAACGCCGTCATGATGCCCCACAACCCACCCCATCTCGCGCGGTACATGGAGTCGCACGGCTTCCTGAAGGCGAAGGATCTGGTGGCGTTTGACATCGCATTGCAGGACAGCCCCGGGGAGAAGCTGGATGCGTTCCGTGAGGCGGCGGCCCGCCGGGCTCCGGACGTCTGGCTGATCCCGGTCACCCGGGCCAACCTCATGGCCCTGCTGCCCGCGCTGAAGCAGATCTACAACGTCGCCTGGGAACGGAACTGGTCGGCGGTGCCCATGACGGGCCCCGAGATCGATTTCCTGGCGCAGCGGTTGAGGCCGCTGTTGGTGAAGGGGCTGGTCTGGCTGGCGGAGTCGAAGGGCCAGCCCGCGGGCCTCCTCCTGGCCGTGCCTGACGTCAATGAGGTCCTGGGTCCGCTCCGGGGGCATCTCCTCCGTCCAGCACTCCTCCGGGCGTTGCCAGTGCTCCTCGGGTGGCGTCAGCCCCGGTGTTTCCGCCTGATCGCCCTCGGGGTGACCGCCGCACATCGGCGTCGGGGCCTTGAGGGGATGATGTTCGCCGAGACCCTGGCCGCCGCCCGGCGCCTGGGTTTCAGACGCTGCGAGGCTTCCTGGGTCCTTGAGGACAACCGTCCCGTCCACCGGTTGGCCGCCCTGTTCGGCGGCCGCATCAAAAAGGTCTACCGACTCTACGACAAGGTCCTCTGACCGTTCCCCGGACCGCTCTTAGGTTCCATCCGGCGCTGCAGGTATTCCACAAGGACGAACAGGGGAGGTCCGATCACGAGGGCGCCGAGGACATCGACGACATAGTGGTAGCGGCCGTAGACCGTCCCCAGGCACAGCAGGAAGACCAGTCCGGCCAGACCCCATCGGAACCGGAGCCGTTGCCGGAAGGCCTCCCGGAGGATGAGGCTGGCGATCATGACGTGACTGCTCGGGAAGGCGCCGCCGGCGCCCTCGAACCACAGGTACATGTGGCGCATGAGGATGGCGAAGGGGCCCGCCTGGGAGGAGGCGGGCATCGGACCCACATCGGAAAGTCCCAGCGAGGATACCACCGTAGGATCCAGCATCCCGAGGTCCAGGATCCGAGGGCCCACCACCGGGAGGATCATGAACGTGATGTCACAGACGTAGAAGACGCTGGCGAGTGTCCCGAGGAAGCGACGCGCCTTGGCGGGGTCGCGAAGCACCCAGCCCACCACGGCCCCGATGTTCATCAGGTAGAAGGAGAAATACCCCGCGTAGACCAGTTCCGCGAACGCGGTCTGGGGCAGGGTCTGGGAGAACGTGATGCTGGGCTGGACCCCGAACAGGGACTGCTCGATCCGGAAGAACAACGGGTCGAGGGGCTCGGGGAACAGTCCCCGGTTCAGGATCTGGCTCTCCCGGTAGAACAGGATGAACAGCGGCAGCGGGTAGACGTCGTGGACGATCCTCAGGAGGCGGAGGGACGGGGCCGAGGCCAGGAGGACAATGCCGCCCGCCAGGATCCCATGGAGGGCCACCCACCAGCGCCAGTAGGGAGAGCAGGCGTCCCGGAACACCAGGAGCCAGACGGTCACCCCGACGAGATACGTGAGGGTGGCGAGATCCACGAAACGGAGGCGACGCATGGACCGGAGGACCCTGTCCGACCTGCCCCCGGAAACCAAATCCGGAAGCGGGCGTTGCCTTGGGAATGTGGCATCGCCGAGGGGGCATCAACACCCCCTCCGGTACCCCAGGATCCCGGGTGTTATCGCCTTCGTTTCCGGAACAAAGGCTTGCGTGGACTCGAGTCCAATCGCTACAGGTCGTCGGATTCCGAACCATGGCCAAGTCACTCATCATCGCCGAAAAGCCCTCGGTCGCCTCCGACATCGCGAAGGCGCTGGGAGTGACGACCAAGGACAAATCCGGGGAATTCTTCGAGAACGACCGCTACGTCATCTCCTCCGCGGTGGGCCATCTCCTGGAGCTCAGCGTGCCCGAGGAGTTCGAGGTGAAGCGGGGCCGTTGGACCTTTGGGCAGCTGCCCCACATGCCGCCCCGGTTCGGTCTCCAGCCCATCGAGCGGAACGAGTCCCGTCTCAAGACCCTCGCCAGGCTGGTGAAACGGAAGGATGTCGGGTCCCTGATCAACGCCTGTGACGCCGGGCGGGAGGGGGAGCTGATCTTCCGGAACATCATCCTCTACACCGGTGCCAAGCAGCCGATCCAGCGGCTCTGGCTCCAGTCCATGACCCCGGCGGCGATCCGCGACGGGTTCAACCAGCTCCGGACCGACGAGCAGATGCGGCCGCTGGCCGACGCGTCGAAGTGCCGGAGCGAGGCCGACTGGCTCGTCGGGATCAATGGCACCCGGGCCATGACGGCCTTCAACAACCGGGCCGGTGGATTCTACCTGACCACGGTCGGCCGGGTTCAGACCCCGACCCTCGCGATCGTCGTCGAGCGGGAGGATCGGATCCGGAAGTTCGTCTCCCGGGACTACTGGGAGGTTCACGCCACGTTCGCGGCGTCGCGCGGGGCCTATCCCGGGCGGTGGTTCGACGAGTCATTCCGGAAGCCCGACGGGCGGGATGCCGATGGGGAGCTGCGCGCGGAACGGATCTGGGATGCCGCGAAGGCCGAAGCCATCCGGGCCAAGTGCGAGGGCAAGCCCGGCATCGTGACCGAGGAGAGCAAGCCGGCGACCCAGATATCGCCCCTGCTTTACGACCTCACCACGCTGCAGCGCGAGGCGAACTCGAGGTTCGGGTTCAGCGCGAAGAACACCCTCGCCATTGCCCAGTCCCTCTACGAGAAGCACAAGGTCCTGACCTATCCCCGTACCGATTCCCGGCACCTCCCCGAGGACTACCTGGGTTCGGTCCGCCAGACGCTCGAGGCGTTTGGCAGCACGGTCTACGGCACCCATGCCGGGAAGATCCTCCAGGAGGGCTGGGTCCGGCCGAACAAGCGCATCTTCAACAACGCCAAGGTCAGCGACCACTTCGCGATCATCCCGACGGGTCAGCTGCCGAAGTCGCTGTCGGAACCCGAGCAGAAGCTCTTCGACATGGTGACCCGCCGCTTCCTGGCGGTGTTCTTCCCGGCGGCGGAGTTCCTCGAGACCACCCGCATCACCCGGGTCGAGGGCGAGCCCTTCAAGAGCGTGGGCAAGGTCCTCGTGAAGCCCGGCTGGCTCGAGGTCTACGGCAAGGAGGCCGCTGCGGGTGATGACGCCACGCTGGCCCCCGTCAGCCAGAACGAGCGGGTCGACACCGTTGAGGTGCTCTCCAAGGGGAATCAGACGAAGCCGCCTGCCCGGTTCACGGAGGCCACGTTGCTCAGCGCGATGGAAGGCGCGGGCAAGCTCGTGGACGATGAGGAACTGCGCGAGGCGATGAGTGAGCGCGGACTTGGAACCCCGGCCACGAGGGCTGCCATCATCGAAGGGCTGATCACCGAGGGATACATCCTCCGCGAGGGACGCGAACTCATGGCGACCGCCAAGGCGTTCATGCTGATGCATCTCCTCAGCGGGCTGGGCGTGAACGAGCTGACCCGTCCGGAGATGACCGGCGACTGGGAGTTCCAGCTCAAGAAGATGGAGCGCGGTCAGCTGGACCGGGAATCCTTCATGGCGGAGATCCGCCGGTTCACCGGCGAGATCGTCGCGAAGGCCAAGCAGTTTGATAAGGACACCATCCCGGGCGACTTCGGCGTCCTCGAGGTGCCCTGTCCGAAGTGTGGGGGCCGCGTCGATGAGAAGTACCGCGACTTCAAGTGCCAGTCCTGCGACTTCTCGATCCGCAAGATCCTGTCGGGCCGCATGTTCGAGCCCTCCGAGGTGGAGCACCTGATCCGGGACCGTCAGATCGGTCCGCTCCAGGGATTCCGCAGCCAGAAGGGGTTCCCCTTTGCCGCGGTGATCCGATTGAACCCGGAGTTCCGGGCGGAGTTCGACTTCGGCCGTGATGAGGGCGCCGATGGGGAAGGGGAGGGCGCCGCCCCGGACTTCACCGGCAAGGAACCGGTTGGTGCCTGTCCGCTCTGCCAGTCCCGCGTCTTCGAGAACGGGATGAACTACGTGTGCGAGAAGTCCGTGGGTCCCGAGAAGAGCTGCACGTTCAAGACGGGAGCCATCATCCTGCAGCAGGCGATTGACCGCGAGCAGGTCGGCAAGCTGTTGTCGACCGGCAAGACCGATCTCCTCAAGGGCTTCGTCTCCAAGCGCACCAACCGGAAGTTCGAGGCCTTCCTCGCCGTGAAGGATGGGAAGGTCGGGTTCGAGTTCGCCCCTCGAGAGGCTCGGAAGAGGAAGGCGGCCGCGTCGGAACCCCAGGTGAAGGTCGACTTCACCGGCATGGAATCCGTCGGGGGCTGTCCCAAATGCAAGGGGCGGGTGTTCGAGACCCCGGAGCAGTACCTCTGCGAGAACAGCCAGCGCGAGACCCGTCGCTGCACCTTCAAGTTCGGACACGCCATCCTGCAGCAGCCGGTGGAGCGGCCGCAGGCCTCGAAGCTTCTCGCCTCGGGTAGGACCGACGTGCTGACCCAGTTCATCAGCAAGGCCGGCAAGCCGTTCCAGGCCCGGCTGAAGCTGTCCGACAAGGGCAAGGTCGAGTTCGAGTTCCCGGATTCCTGAGCGTGGTGTTCGGGTCGGGATGGGCGATGGATGCTGGCGCTCGCGGGGGATCCGCACCAAGGTGGCTCCACGATGTGGCCCGTGCTCCAGCGGGAACTGAGGGAGTTGGCGCGGCAGCCGGCTGCCTATTGGCTCCGGGTCCTGGCGGCGGTTGCGCTGATGGTCCCACTGGCCCTCGCGTGGACGACCGATGTGAACGCCGGGCGTTCCGGGGGACGCGGTTATTTCATGGGACTCCACCGGCTTCTGTTGGCCGGGATCTGGATCGTGGGTCCGGTGCTCACGGCCGACTGCCTCAGCCGCGAACGGCGTGAGGGCACCCTCGGGCTCCTGTTCCTGACGCCCCTGAGACCCTTCCAGGTCATCATCGGCAAGACCTGTGTCCAGGCGCTCCGGGGCCTCATCGTCCTTCTCGCGGCCTCCCCGGTCCTGGTCATCCCGGTCGTCCTGGGAGGGGTGGTCTGGTGGGATGCCGTCCGGATGTTCCTGTTGGAGCTGGCCGCCCTGGGCCTGGCCCTGGTCACCGGACTGCTGGCGTCGTGCATGACCGAGTCGTGGTGGCGTGCGCGGATCCTCGCCCTTCTCCTGGCCTTGGGGGGCGCGGTGGTTTTCGTCGGGCTCTATGTGACGTTGACCGTTCCCCTGTCGACCATCCTGGCGGGCGGTGATCGAAGTGGGTGGGACGTCTGGCTGGGGGCTGCCGAGAACCTCATGATCCGTCAGGGGCTCATCCTGAATCTCGGGTTTCGTGGACTCTGGATGGACACCCTCATGGGACCAGCGGGTTGGCCAGCGGTGCGTTCGGCGCTGATGATCTGGGTGGCCTCGTGGTCCCTCGTGGCTGTGGCGGTCGGCATCGCCAGCATCATGCTCGCCCGATCGTGGCAGGGAAATCCGCCCTCGATCCGTCGGGTGCGGATCGCCCGATGGTTCACCGAGGTGCGGGTCGGCGAGTCCTGGTGGCGTCGACGCCAGTCCAGGATCCTGGAATCCAATCCCATCCTGTGGCTCCAGTCGCGGACCTGGAGCACGCGGGTGGGTGGCTGGGTCCTCCTGGGAATGGCCCTGTCCGTCGCGGGTCTCGCCTTGGAGGCCCCGCGTGGGACGGTGGAGGGCTACTACTTCCTCGGCCACCTGATGCTGTTGGGCGGGGTGGCCTTTGCCGCGGCGGCGAGCTTCCGGATCGAGCGGGAGTCGGGTGCCCTTGAGCTCTGGCTGGTGACGCCCCTGACGCCGACCTCGATCGTCCGGGGGCGGATCCTGGGGCTGGCCCGCCGGTTCCTGTGGCCGACGCTCATCCTGTGGCTGCTGCCTCAGATCCGGTTCGTCTGGCGCTGGTACTGGGGCATGCAGGGCCCGCGGCCCAACATGCTCTACATCCCCACCTTCGACTGGCTGTTCGGACTGTGGGTGTTGGCAACCCTTGTGTTCGGTGTCGGACTCGCGCTGTCGCGGTTCAACTTCCTGACGTCCTTCGCCCTGGCGTGGGTGGCGCATCATGTGCCGTTCGTGCTGACGGCGGTGGGGGACTGGTTGAACGATGAGTGGCTGGTCCGCTATCAGCGCTCCCTGCCGGGGTGGCCCTCCGACCGCTTTGTCACGTTCCTGGGGGTCGTCCTGGCGGTCAGCTGTGCGGCCTGGGGTTGGTGGTTTGCCTGTCGACAACTGGACCGCAGGCGTTTCCTGCCAGGCATCCGCGGTTGAGTCCCCGGTCTGCGGGCTTGTCGGACAGGAGAAAAGCCCGTGGAGTCGAGGGAGTGACGCTGCCGCCCATCATCGAACGGGAGCTGAGGGTGGCCTCCCGGCTGCCGTGGACGTACTGGCTCCGGGTGGTCGTCGCGGGTTGTGGACTGCTGGCGGGCTGCTTCGCGCTGTTCCTCGGCCAAGCGCAGGGACTGATCACCAACGGAACCCCCTCGGGAGAACCCGTCTACTATCTGGTGTCGGCCCTCGGTCTGCTGATGGCGGGTCTCTCGGGATTCCTGTTCACGTCGGACAGCGTGAGCGTGGAGAAACGGGAGGGGACCCTCGGTCTTCTCTTCCTCACGGACCTTCGGAGCTACGAGATCGTCCTGGGCAAGTTCGTGGCCCATGCCCTGGCGGCCCTGTATTGCCAGCTGGCGCTGGTGCCGATCCTGGGGCTCTCGCTCCTCATGGGGGGGATCTCGATGATGGACTGTGTCCGGATGTCGGCCGTGCTCCTGGTGGTGACCTTCACCTCGCTGTCGTTGGGACTGCTGTCCTCGATCCTCACACGGGAGGTCCAGCGGGCGGTCGGCCTGAACACCCTGCTCTCGCTGGGGGTCTGGGGTGGTGGCTTTCTCGTCTATGGGGTCCTGCTCCTGATCCATCTCTGGCGGGTGGGCGGGGAGATCCCGGATGGATGGAACGACTGGCTTCTCGATCTCAACCCGTTCACCGCGTTCATCGCCTCCCGATCGACCCTCCCAGGCATGGCCCGCACCTCGGGCTACCTTCTGTCCCTGGCGTTCTCCGGGGGGTGTGGAATCGCAGCCCTTCTGTTGGCCATCTGGCGTCTGCCCCGATGCTGGCAGGATCGAGGAGTGCGGTCGGCCCGACGGGGCCTGGCGGCCTGGCTGCAGCGTCTGCGGTTCCCGAGACCGGAGATGGCCGACCAGTTCCGGGCACGGCTCCTCGATGTGAATCCCGTGCTGTGGTTGTCGGCGCGGCACTGGATCCGAGGTTGGATGGTCTGGGGGGTATTGTTCGGGCTGCTCGTGTCCTTCGTGGGATTTGGCTGGGAGGTCTCCCGTGGAGACGACACCGGCGGCGCGATGGCAGCGATTCTGGTCTGGTCCGCCTTCGTGATCCATCTCGTGCTCAAGTCCTGGATGGCGAACGAGGCGCCTCGACAGTTCCTCGAGGACCGGGCCACCGGGGCGATGGAGCTCCTGCTCACGACCTCTTTGACCGACCGGGAGATCGTCGAGGGACGTTGGCGCGCGCTGCGACGGCAGTTTCTGGGACCCATGGTGGCCACCCTGGTCCTCGACGCCTTCCTCCTCGTGCTGGCATCGGCCAATGAGCCCCGGGAGTTTGGCTATGCCCTCGGATTCGTCCTCCTCTCGATGGCGTTCCTGGTGCTCGACCTGTGGGCCATCGGGTGGCTGGGGCTGTGGGCGGGGGTCTCTGGCAGCAGCCGGACCGTCGCCTCTTCGGTCATGGCCCGGATCGTGGTGTTGCCCGTGCTGGTCTGGATCCCATTGATGGCAGCGAGTGCGATCGGGGCAGGAGGGGGCGAGGGGTCCATGGCATTCGCCCTGTGGGCCCTCATCGGGACCTTCAATTCGGTCATCTGGGGCGCCCGGAGCCGTCGCCAACTCGAGGAGCGGTTCCGTGAGATGGCCATCCGCCGCCCTTTCACCCGTCCTGGATTCCTCGGCTGGTTCGCCAGAAACGAAAAACCCGGACCACGCCCCATGGCATGATCCGGGTTGTTGGCCGTGAGGCTGAGCTCAGGCGGGCTTGTAGCGGCCGGGCATCGGCAGCGGCATGATGGGGCACTTCATGTCCCAGGCCAGCGGGCCCTCGGGGCTGAGCTTCTCGTTGGACTTCATGAAGTCCTCCCAGCTGACCTCGCCACCGGTGTAGGCAGCCAGACGGCCCATGAGGCCGAGGGCGGTGCTGGAGGCGAGCCACTCGCCGTCGAAGCGGTAGTTGCGGGAGTTCCGGATGCTGCCGAAGAGGTCCTCGTGCTCGACGACGTACATGTCCTTGTTCTTCTCGCCGTCGTAGCGCCAGGGCTTCTCGCCACGGATGACCGGCACGCCCCAGCCGCTCTGGGCGTTGCCCTTCGTGCCGAGGATATAGTCGGAGTTGTCGTTGTAGCAGCCGGCGATCTGGCGCTGGGCGATCACGCCCCGGACCCCGTTGGCGTACTCGTAGACCACGGTCATGTGGTCATAGATGTTGCCCTCGTTGTTCGGGATCATGCGGCCGCCGGTGGCGGTGCACTTCAGCGGCGGCTTGTCGCCCATGCACCACGCCATCTTGTCGACGGTGTGGATGCACTGCTCGACGATGCCGTCGCCCGAGAGCCACGAGAAGTTCATCCAGTTCCGGAGCTGCCACTCGAGGTCGGTCATGCCGGGCTTCCGCGTGCTCGCGGCAGGCATGGACTTCACCGGGCCGGTGAGGTACGTGCCGTAGATGGCCTTCACGTCGCCGATGCCGCCGGACAGGATGCGGTCGTAGAGGGCGCGGCGGGGAAGGTCGGAGCGCCAGCAGAAGCCGGAGACGAAGTGGAGCTTCTTCTCCTTGGCCATGCGGACCGACTCGAGGACATGGCGGAGACCGACGGCGTCGGTGGCCACGGGCTTCTCGGCGAAGATGTGTTTGTTGCGTTCCACCGCGTAGCGGAGGTGCATCGGACGGAATCCCGGAGGCGAGGCGAGTAGGACGACGTCGACCCCGGAGTCGATGAGCTTCTCGAAGGCGTTGAGTCCGACGAAGGTGGACTCGGGGGTGACGGCGACGCGGGGACCGTAGGTCTCCTTGAGGCCCGCGAGGGCGAGCTTCGGCGGCTCGGGGAAGGCGTCGGCGACGGCCGTCAGCACGCAGTTGTCATCCGCGGTGAGCGCATTGCCGGCGGCGCCGGTGCCACGACCGCCGCAGCCGATCAGACCGATCTTGAGCGTGTCGCTGTTCGCCGCGAAGGCCTTCTCCCGGAGGATCACCGAGGGGGCCGCCAGGGCGAACGCAGTCGCTGCGGAGGAGTTGCGGAGGAAACGCCGACGGGACTGCGCCGGCAGGGAAGGAGATGGATTCATGAGTTCGGGGAAATCGACGCCCGAAACGGTCCGGCATTCGAACCGATTGGGTCAAGCCTCCGGTCGGATTCCGCTGCTCAGGCAGCGCCACGCGATCCCCTTCGGACGCGTCGGAGCACCTCGGGAAGGACGGCGATCACGCGATCGACCTCCTCCGCGGTGGTGGTGCGGCCCAAGGAAAAGCGGACCAGTGCCGTGGCTTCCGCGGGAGGAACACCCAGGGCCCGCAGGACGTGGCTGGGTTCCAGGGATCCGGCCGAGCAGGCGGATCCGCTCGAGGCGCAGATGCCCTCGAGATCGAGCGCCGCCATCAGCGCAATGCTGTCGGTCCCGGTCACGGAGAACGCGATCGTGTTCGGCAGTCGGTCGGTGGGATGGCCTCGCAGGGTGACCCCGGGAAGGGTGGAGGCGGCGGCGGCGAGTTTTTGGCTCCAGGCGAAAAGGGGGTCCCGCGCGAACACGGGTTCCGGGACGCATCGGGAGAAGGTCTCCACGAGACCGATGATCGCGGGGAGGTTCTCGGTCCCAGCCCGTCGTTCGTTCTCATGGCCGCCACCCACCTGCGTCGGTCGTGGCTGGAGCGGCGATCGGATGAACAGGGCTCCGGCACCCTTGGGCCCGTGGAACTTGTGGGCGCAGACCGAGACGAGGTCGGCCTGGAACTGATGGATGTCGGTGAAGGGGCATTTCCCGAGGGCCTGGACGGCATCGGTATGGAACACCACGCCCGCCTCGCGGCAGATAGTCCCGATCTCCGCGACGGGCTGGAGGGTCCCGATCTCGTTGTTCGCCGCCATCACGGACACCAGGATCGTGTCCGGCCGCAGGGCTCGTCGCACATCCTGCGGGTCCACCCGTCCGTGTCCGTCGACGGGGAGCCGCGTCACCTCAAAACCCTCGTGCCGCTCCAGGTTTTCGACGGCATGGAGCACGGCGTGGTGCTCGACCGGCGAGGTGATCAGGTGTCGCCCTTTGGATTGAAGGAGGCGGGCGGTCCCGAACAGGGCGAGGTTGTTCGACTCGGTGCCGCCGCCCGTGAAGACCACCTCGCTGGGTTTGCACTTCCAGAGGGAGGCCATCCGATATCGCGCGTCGTCGAGCGCCGCCCGTGCGGCGCGACCCACCTGGTGGACGCTGGAGGGATTGCCCCAGAGCAGGTCCTGCGTCGGCTCCATGGCTGCCCGGACACCGGCGTCGAGCGGTGTCGTGGCATTGAAGTCGAAGTAGATCGGCAGCACGTGCTGAGGATGTCCTCCCGAGGGCGCCGGCGGGAACAGTTTTTGGAGGAGGGAACTACTCCCGAGGGTCCAAGGATCCTCAGGATGATCGTGGAGTGGGCGCCTTCACGAAGGAGGCCTCCCGGAGGTAGACCGGCGCAAGATGCTCTGGGGGCGTCGGTGTGTGTC
>JBDLQQ010000222.1:0-8355 GCA_039800465.1 Verrucomicrobiota bacterium | reverse complement strand
GTGCTGAACTGGATGTCCACCGTGGAGGCGGTGACAAGGGCGACATCGATCCGGAGGTCGTTGTTGAAGTCTCCGGTGGCCACGGCCTTGGCGACGCCCCATCCGGCGGGCTGGTTGGTGGTGCTGAGACCACCGCCCCGCTGGTTCAGTAGGACCCAGGGGGGCAGGTTGCTCCGGGTCAGGATCACGTCGGGCAGGTCGTCGTGATTGAGGTCGTCGACAGTGATCTGGAACACTCCGCTGACGGCGAGGGGATCGGCCGCCCCGGCGGGAGTCTTGGACGGGCGGAAGAGACCGGATCCGAGATTGGTGTAGCTCAGGAGGTTCCCTGTGGGGGAGGCGATCAGGAGTCCGAGCTTGCCCGTGAAGTCGAGGTCAGCCAGCGCTCCGGCGGTGCCCTCGGCGCGCGGTTGGGCGAGTCCTGAGAACGGGGTCGCATCGGTGAAATTCCCATTCGTGGCGAAGCGGAGGACGGTCAGTCCAGCGGGCGAGACCAGCAGGGCATCTTCGAACCGGTCGTTCTGCAGGTCGCCCACCAGGATCTGGTCGATGCGGTTGGACTCCCCCACGGGCAGAGGCATCCCGGAGGCGTTGAAGACCCCGTTGGAGTTCCAATACAGCTGCGCTCCCTCGGCTCCGACCAACAGGAGGTCGTTCCAGCCGCGACGATCGATATCGAGGACCCCGATCGGTCCCCTCAACTGGGATGCTGCGGAGCCGAGAGCTGCCACAGTGGCGTCGGCGAAGGTAATCGGGATGCCCTTGGTATCCGGCTGTTCCAGGGAGAAGGGCACCCTCATGGCGGTGTATTTGCTCTTCTCGAAGAGCGAGGCGTCGTCGGCACCACCGACCTTGCCGGCGTTGATGCGCTGGTGTTCCTGGAGGGCCTGCTGGGCGGCGTCGCGTTGACCCATCCGGAGGAGGGCCTGACTGAGCAGGTAATTGGCCGAAGGATGGTTCGTCTCGAACTGGAGGACCTCCTGGAACTGGCCAACGGCGTCCTCGAACTTGCCCCAGCCGAGGAAGGCCCGTCCAAGTTGGAAGCTGACGGGGTTCTCGGTCGGATCAGCGCTCTTGGCCTCGGTGAGGGATTGGACGGCGTTGGAGTACTGGTTCTGACGGAGCTGGGCGCAACCGAGCACGTAGGCAGCCGCGCCGTTGCCGGGTTCGTACCGCAGGACCTCCCGGGAGTGGCCCTCGGCCTGGATGGGCTGGTTGGCCCGAAGGTAAGCGTTGGCGAGGTTGAGATGGACGTCCGGGTTGGCGGGATTGAGGACGAGCGCGCGCTGGAAGGACTCGATGGATTTCGCAGCGTCGCCACTGTTGAAGAGGGTTCCGCCCCTTGCCATGGCGTCCGCGAACGCCGCATTCGCATCATCGCCTCGGCCCTGCGAGCTCGACCACCACCAGGCGCCGCCAGCCATGGCGGCGACCATCAACAGGACCACGAGGACGACGAGGATTCCCGAGGGGCCACGACGCGATGGGGACTGGCTCATAGAATGGCGGCATCGTAGCCCGGGAACGGGGTTCAGGCGCGGGAAATCTGGGCTTTGGGCTGGAACCCGCGGGAAGGGGTTCCGACACTGGGACATCCCGTCCGCGCCACCAGCGCCCGGGGACGCGATGGAACCCCTCCCACTGATCCTGCTCACGGGATTCCTCGGTGCCGGCAAGACCACGCTGCTGCTCCGATGGCTCTCGGAAGCTCCCTCCACGGGTCGACGACTCGGTGTCGTCATGAACGAGTTTGGCTCCGAGAGTGTCGACTCGCAGCTGATCCTGCGACCCGGACTCCCCCTACAGCAGGTCTCCGGTGGATGTCTCTGCTGTGCCTCGGACAACGAGTTGGCCCACGCCGTCCAGCGCCTGGTCCGCGATGGGAACTGCGACTATCTCGTCGTCGAGACCAGTGGGCTGGCGGACCCCGACAACGTCATTGATCAGCTCACCGATGAGGATCTGCTGCCGCAGGTCCGCCTCCAGTCGGTGGTGACTGTCCTGGATGCCGACTGGTACGCCCACGCCACGGGAGGGCAGGCCGAGCGGGTGCTGTGCCGGAAGCAGCTGCAGTACGCCGACGTGATCTGTCTCTCGAAGTGCGACCGCCTGGACGAGGCCGCCCGTGAGTTCGTGTCGGGTGAGGTCTCGAAGGTCAACTCCCGGGCCCGTCAGATCCGGCTTCCGTTTGGGTTGCCGGAGCCGGGCGAGATCCTCTCGGGCGTACCGGTCCACTTGTCCCTAGATCCCGCTTGGTCCGCGGGGGATTCCCACCTGCATTCCACCTACCACAGCCTGACCTGGCGGTTTCCTGTCCCGGTGGATCGGAGCCGATTCGAGGCGTTTTTGAGCGGTTTGGAGCCGAGGGAAGTAGTCCGGGCGAAGGGGTTTGTGCGGTTTACGTCCTCACCCGGGACGTTGTACCTGTTCCAGACCCTGTGGGGGCATCACCTCATCGAGCCGTTCCCGAATGAACCGGCTCCCGAAACGGTGGCGGTGCTGATAGGACCGCATCTGGACGGGGACACCTACCGTGAGCGGTTCCGCCGACTCGTCTTCGGGGATTCCGTGGTGCTGAGGCCGCAGGCGGGTTCCTGAGCGGCGGCGGGTGCCGGTCAGATCCCGATCGCGGCGCGGACGGCCTCGAAGGTGGCGGGGCTGTTGATCGGGTGGAAACCGGATTCGCGGATGGCGGTGTCGGGATCCTTGAGTCCGTGGCCGGTCATGGTGGCGGTGACCAGGGAGCCTTCGGGGATCTCGTTGGCGGCGACGGCCTTGATCAGACCGGCCAGAGGGGCGGCGCAGGCGGGTTCGACCATGATCCCCTCGGTGCGGGCGAGGAGCTTGTAGGCGTGGAGGATCTCCTCGTCGGTCACGCTCCGGATGGAGCCATTGGATTCCTTCGCGGCATTGACTGCGCCCTGCCAGCTGGCGGGGTTGCCGATGCGGATGGCGGTGGCGACGGTCTCGGGGTGGTCGACCGGGTGGCCCAGCACGAGCGGCGCGGCTCCGGCGGCCTGCCAGCCCATCATGCGGGGCAGGGTGTCGGACAACCCGGCTTCCTGATATTCGCGGAATCCCTTCCAGTAGGCCGTGATGTTGCCCGCATTGCCGACGGGCAGGAAATGGAAGTCCGGGGCGTCACCGAGCGCGTCGCAGATCTCGAACGCCGCGGTCTTCTGGCCCTCGATGCGGACTGGGTTCACGGAATTGACGACCTCGACGAGTCCGGTCTGACCGAGTTCACGGACAATCCGCAGGGCGTCGTCGAAGTTGCCCTCGATGCTGACGGTCATGGCCCCGTAGAGGAGCGCCTGCGAGAGCTTGCCCTGAGCGATCTTGCCCTGGGGGATGAGGACGACGCACTTGAGTCCGGCCCGAGCAGCGTAGGCGGCAGCGGCGGCGCTGGTGTTGCCGGTGCTGGCGCAGACGACGACCTGGGCGCCCCGTTCCTTCGCCTTGGTGATGGCGAGCGTCATCCCCCGGTCCTTGAACGAGCAGGTGGGGTTCATCGCCTCGTACTTCAGCCGCAGGTCGAAGTTGCCACCGATCGTGGCGACGAAATTGGGGACTGGGATGAGGGGAGTGTTGCCCTCGAGAAGGGTCACCACGGGAGTTTCGGCGGTGACGGGCAGGAACGAGGCGTATCGGCGGATGATTCCAGGCCAGGCGGCGGAAGAGACACTCATGGACGAATGGAGCGCTGGTTGTAGCCGGACTGGATTCGAAAGCACGCCGGAAAATGTCGGGGAATGGGGATCTGAGGGGCGGAGCGACCGACGAACGTGCCCGGGGGGACGGCAGGATTTCCCCATGGCGGAACCCCGGCTCGTCTCCCATCGCCCCCCGTTCCAGTCCGACTTCAGTCCGCGAGGAGGAAGCGGAGATCGTCGAGAGTCAGGCTCTGGGCGAACTTCTCCTCACCGAGGATGTCGTTGGCCAGTTGTGACTTCTGACGCTGCAATGCCCGGATCTTCTCCTCGACCGAGTCCTTGATGAGGAGTCGGTACGCGATGACCTTCTGGGTCTGCCCGATGCGGTGGCTCCGATCGATTGCCTGGGCTTCGACCGCGGGGTTCCACCAGGGATCGAACAGCACGACGTAGCTGGCTGCGGTGAGATTGAGACCGAATCCACCGGCCTTGAGGGAGATCAGGAACACGGCGGCGCCGTCGTGGCTCTGGAACTGGCGGACGAGTTCCCCGCGTTTCTCGGTGCCACCGACAAGGTAGTACGTGGACCAGCCGCGGGACTCGATGGAGTCCTTGAGGAGGTCGAGCATCTCCACGAACTGGGAGAACACGAGGACCTTCTGACCCTCCTCCATCAGGGGCTCAAGCGTCTCGAGCAGCGCCTCGGCCTTGGCGCTCTCCGCCTTGGAATCGGGCTTTGCCAGCCGGGGATGACAGCAGATCTGGCGCAGGCGCAGGAGGGACGTGAGGAAATTGAACCGGTGCTTGGCGAGTGCGGCTGGCGTGTTGACGCGGAGCAACATCGCCTGGGCCCGCTTCAGCTCCGCCTTGTAGAGCGTCTTCTGCTCCCCCTCGAGATCGCAGAACAGGTCCTCCTCGATGCGATCCGGCAGGTCCTTGGCGACCTGTGATTTCGTCCGTCGCAGCAGGAATGGTCGGACTCGCGCGGCGAGGCGTTGTCGGGCCAGGGGATCCCCCTTGGACTCGAAGAGGCGGGTGAACTCGTTACGACTGCCCAGGGCGCTGGGCATGGCGAAGCTCATGAGGCTCCAGAGATCGAGCAGCTTGTTCTCGATGGGGGTGCCCGAAAGCACCAACCGGTGGTGGGACTGCAGTCCCCGGGCCAGCTGGGCGGTGATGCTGGAGGGATTCTTGATGTACTGCCCTTCGTCCAGGATCACGGCACCGAAGCGGATCTGGCTGAGGGCCTCCCCGACGGTCCGGAGCTGGTTGTAGTTGATGATGTGCAGGTCCGCGGTGGCGATCAGGGCGGGCAGGTCCTTCACCTTCTCGCTGCGCCACACGGCGACCCGCAGGTGGGGCACAAATCGCTCCGCCTCGGCGCGCCAGTTGTCGGTGACCGACTTCGGACAGATGACGAGGACGGTGGTCGAGGCGGCCTGGGTGTCCACCGTGACCTGACCCACTGCTGTCTTGGCACCCCGCTTCTTTTTCGTCTCACCGACAACGGGGTCGGCGGCGCCGGGCACGTCGATCGCCGGGGCCTGGGCGGTGAGGGTCTCGCGGAGCCAAGCGATCCAGCCCAGTGTCTGGAGCGTCTTACCCAGGCCCATGTCGTCGGCCAGGATGCCGCCGAAGTGGTTGGCGGCCAGGTAGCAGAGGAAATGGAACCCCTCCTTCTGATAGGGGCGGAGTTCGGCCTGGAGGGTCCTTGGAATCTCGGGTGTGACGCGGGCCTGGATCTCGTCGGCCCGGCGTCGGATCGCCTCGAAGGCCTCCTTGCCGACGAAGTCTTTTGCCGAGGAATCGGCGAGCTGCAGGGCGTGGAACCGTTGGGACTCGCTGGTGAGCTCGTGCGGATTGATCCCGAGCTTCGCGAGCTGGGCGTCCTCCTCCGGGGAGAGCTTGAACTCGAGCTTGCGCCACCCCTTCGACCCGAGGCGGACCCATTTACCGCGGGCATCGAGCAGCGCCTTGATCTCGTCGGACGTCAGCTGGGTGTCGGTGACGTCTAGGACCACCTTGAGATCGAACCAGTCCATTCCGGCCTCGACGACATCGAGGCGGAGTCGTCCGGCGACGGTGCCGTTCTGGAAAGAGCCCAGCTCCCCCTTGAGTTCCAGTCGCACCTGGGGTGGCACGGATGCGAGCCAGGACATGAAGGCATCGGGGAACTTGGCCGTGACCCGCATCAGCCAGCGTTGTCGGGCGAAGTCCCACTTGAACCCGGCGGGTTCGAGAAGGCGGGTGAGCTCGGAAAGCCCAGCACGGTCGTAGGTCACGAGGGACTCGGGTGCCTCCTTGGGTGCTCCACCGCCCCCGGTGATCTTGGCATCCAGCCAACTGCTTCCGTTCCACCGCTCACCGTAGGTCCCGTCGGGGTTCAGGGCCAACGCGTCGAATACGGCGTACTCGGTGTCGTTGCCGAATGCGATGGTCCGCAATTCGCCCTGCAGCACGGGCTGGAGTGCGACGGTCTGCACGCGTTCAGCGATCCGGGGTGGGAGAGGTACGCCGAGGTATTGGAGGAATCGGATCCCGGCGGGGGCTTCGAGCGAAGGGGCAGGGATCGGGGTCGCCACGGAGGGGTCCAGGACCCGGTCCTCGACCGGTGGGCCTTGCCAGACTTCCTGGGAGGTCAGGTACAGGGTAGGTCGCCCCTGGAGCACGGCGAGGGCCTTCGGAGCGGGGCTGCCATTGGATCGGACGAGGCGCAGCAGGTAGTCGTCGGACTCGTCCGCGGCGGGATCGAGGCGCCATTCGAGGGGTTGCCCGGGGTGCCGGATGGGTTCGCCATCGGATCCCACGAGGAACGGTTTCAGGGCGGGAAGTCTCAGGAGCCGGTTCAGCAGGCGACGCGTCTGCTGGTCGTCGTAGACCAGGTTGATCTGGTAGCCGTACCGGGCCCGTTGGGCGAGGGGTTGCCAGAGGAGGGCGACATCGGGGGAGAGCTGATCCCCGTGCTTCTCGTCGAACTCCCGGAATTTCCCGGCCTTGATGGCGGACCAATCGAGGGCCCCTGGTTTCCGGTACTCCATCAGGGCTTCCTTCTCCGTGAACCGCATCCTGAGATCGAGTTCATCGGACTTCCCTGCTGCCTCCTCGGGCGGGGCCAGTTGGAGGTTGTTGAGCAGGGTGCGCCAGCGGTCCACATCCCGACCACGACGCCATTGGATCAGCTGGAGCTGGAGGTCGGCGAACCGAGTGATGGGACGCAGGAATTCCGGCCATTTAAGGTCCCGTTCCTCAGCAGCGAGGGCCAGGTGGTTCCAGAACTCGATTTCATCCTTGGGAGGGGACGGCCAGAGATCGAGCTTCTCCCAGGTATGTCCCCCGATGCGGAACCCTAGGGCAATGAGGTCGTCGCCGTTCAGGTGAGGCTTCTCGCGGAGGCGGGCAAACCGCTCCTCGACCTTGCGGACGAACTCGGATTCGGGTCGTGACAGGGCCCGACCGAGGGCGTTGGCCGCATGGCGGGCGAGGACACCGGAGGCTGAGGGGGTGGCAGCGGGGTTGGTCTTCGAGTTCTTCCGCTTGTCCTTGGGACCCGGCTTCGAGGCGGCAGCGACCCGTTCGGAGAGGAGGGCCGACATCATGCCGGCGGCGTGGTCGCATCCACCTCCTGCGGGACAGGTGCAGGCCTCCCACCACGATTGGGTGTCAGGGTCGTAGGAGAGCGTGGTTTGCCACAGGGTGTCCCCCTGGATGTCGGCGACATACTCGCGTCCCGGGTCAACGCATCGGAGGTCCTGGATGGCGGAGTCCAACTGAAGGGCTTCCCCGCGGCGTCGAGTATCCGTGGGCAGTTCCTTGAGAAACTGCTGTGCGGCGGGTTCGTCGAATCGGAGGAAGGCCTGTGGATCCATTGAGGCTCGGATCATACTCCCGGATCTCAGGGCGACAAGGGAGTGAGCTGTTGAGGGTACCTGTGTCGACCGCAAAAACCTCTTGTGAAAAATTTCACACACAACCTATACTACCTGCTCGCGGCGTTCCTCCGGAGAGCATCGAACGGTTCGTTCCCGTCCCGGCAGTCAACGCTGTTCCCAGCCGCCATGCGACTTCAGCGAATCATTCTGGCTCTTCTTCTGGCGTTGGTCCCCGCCTGTGTTGGGTGGGCCGCCGAGGATCACGGCCACGGTGCAGCTTCCCATGAAGCGGAGCACTCGAGCGGTCTGCCGACCGCAGCCCCGGTTCTCTTCAACGTCGGCCCGTTGCCGGTCACCAATTCGATGGTGCTGACCTGGACGGTAGCGCTCGCGATCATCCTTGGGGCGCAGGTCGCCATGCGGAAGTCGGCGTTGGTCCCTGCAGGGGCGCAAAACTTCTGGGAGTGGATGGTGGAGGGTTTAGAAGGGTTCCTTGAAGGCCTGATTGGCAAACACTTGGTGGAGAAGACCTTCTGGTTCTTTGGCTCGCTGTTCATCTTCATCGTGATGACCAACTGGTCGGGGCTGTTCCCGCTGGTCGGCACGGTGGGTTGGGGTCAGCAGGGGGCGCACGGTTTCCATGTGACCCAACCGCTCCTGCGCGGGGCGCACGCGGACTTCAACATGACGTTCGCGATGTCGCTGGTGTTCTTCGCGCTTTGGCTGATCTGGGCGATCCAGGAGAACGGAGTCGGTGGCTTTCTGAAGCACTTGTTTGCCCCCAAGGGTGCGACGTCTGGTCCCCTCTTTGTGCTGATGGTGGTGGTGTTTTT
>JBDLQQ010000221.1:0-2674 GCA_039800465.1 Verrucomicrobiota bacterium | reverse complement strand
GGCCCACTACGGGGTCGAGGTTCCGGCGGGCGACCCGGGCTTCGCGATGCTCGATTGGACTGGCGGTTACTTCGAGATGTTCTGGAGCGTGAACCCGACCTGGACGGCGAAGTTCGAATCGCTGCCGGTGCATCCGGTGACGCGGGGTGTCCAACCTTTCACCATGCATGACGAGTGGTACTACCACATGCGCTTCGCGCCGGAACGCAAAGGAGTCACCCCCATCCTCAGCGTGGTGCCCCCGGCCAGCACTCTGGACCGCGGCAATGGCCCCCACAGCGGCAATCCCTTCGTGCGGGCCTCGGTGGCCAAGGGGGAGCCGCAACCGCTCATGTGGACCTACGACCGTCCGAACGGAGGCCGGGGTTTCGGATTCACCGGCGGTCACTACCACAAGAACTGGGGCGACGAGAATTTTCGCAAGGTGTTCCTGAATGCCCTGCTGTGGATCGCCAAGGTGGAGGTGCCGGAAGGGGGAGTCGTCTCCACGGTCACCGCGGAGGAATTGCGGGCCAACCTCGATCCGAAGTGATCCAGGAATCGGGACCCGGCTGCGATGGATGAATGGCCGAAACCGGCATCCATTCCCCGGTTTCGAAAAATCCCGGAAAACCGACTTGCCAAAGCAGGGGGTCTCCGAGTTTTATTCGCGCTCCTCGGTGCGGCTGGGTAGCTCAGTTGGTAGAGCATGCGACTGAAAATCGCAGTGTCGGCGGTTCGATCCCGCCCCCAGCCACCACCAAGTTCCCCCTGGTTCTTCGTTTCCTCAGATCCTCAGGCTTTCTCCGTTTCGATTCCCTTGCTCGATCCGCTCGAGCATGGTTCCCGCCCGATCGCTCCTGGGACGTTTCTTTTATTCCAACGGTCTGATCCAACTTTCCCGGTCGTTTTCCGTCATTCCGACCGATGATCGCATGGGGACCTCGATCCTCTGGGTTCCGGCAGTGGCGCAGGGGAAGAGGAGTCGGCCATCTCGGGTCTTGGATTGTTGAGTGGACATCCCAGGAGGATGGAGCAGGTTTGCCACGCGCTCTGACCCGGCGCCCAACAACCATCCTACCCATGGCCATCCACGTCGCCTTGCGGCATGTCACGCACTATTCCTACGACCAGGCCGTCCCCCACGGACCCCATGTGATCCGACTGCGTCCGGCTCCGCATTGCCGGACCCCGATCCTCAGCTACTCGCAGAAGATCACCGGCGGGGAGCACTTCCTGCATTGGCAGCAGGATCCCTTCTCGAACTGGAACGCCCGCGTCGTGTTCCCGGAACCGCTGCGGGAGCTGAAGATCGAGATCGAGTTGGTCGCCGAAATGGCCGTCTACAACCCGTTCGACTTCTTCCTGGAGGAATCGGCCATCCATCACCCCTTCGAGTATGGGGCGGCGCTCGCCAAGGATCTGGAACCCTTCCGCCTCCGCCCCCCTTCCAGCCTGCGGTTCGATGCGCTGGTGGCCGAATTGAAGGCCCGATGGGGGACTTCGAGACCCGGTGGCCCGGAGAGCCCGGTGCGGACGATCGATTTCGTGGTGGGACTCAACCAGCACCTGCAGCGGTCCATCCGATACCTCATCCGACTCGAGCCCGGAGTCCAATCGCCCGAGGAGACGCTGACCTTGGGCAGCGGTTCTTGTCGCGATTCGGCCTGGTTGCTGGTCCAGCTCTTCCGCTCGATGGGGGTGGCCGCCCGCTTCGTGAGCGGATACCTCATCCAGTTGGCTCCCGACCAGAAGTCGCTGGATGGGCCGAGCGGGACCGAGGTCGACTTCACCGACCTGCACGCCTGGTGCGAGGTCTATCTGCCGGGAGCGGGTTGGATCGGACTCGATCCGACCTCGGGCCTGCTGGCCGGGGAGGGGCACATCCCTCTGAGTTGCACGCCCGAGCCCGCCTCGGCGGCTCCCGTGACCGGCGGCATCGGGAAATGCGAGTCCCGCCTGCACCATGAGATGCAGGTCACGCGGATCCACGAATCGCCCCGCGTGACCAAGCCGTATTCGGAGGAACAGTGGGAGCGGATCCAGTCGTTGGGTCACCGGATCGACGAGGAGCTGCGGGCCGGGGACGTCCGTCTGACCATGGGAGGCGAGCCGACCTTCGTTTCGATCGATGATCCGGACGGTGCCGCGTGGAATTTCACGGCGGTTTCACCAGCCAAGCGGGTGTTGTCCGGGACGCTGCTCAAGCGACTCCGGGCCCGGATGGCCCCGGGATCCCTTTTGCACCACGGGCAGGGCAAGTGGTACCCGGGCGAGCCGCTGCCGCGCTGGGCGCTTTCGGCCTTCTGGCGCAAGGACGGGGTGCCCATCTGGAAGGACGAGTCGCTGATCGCCGACGAATCCAAGGACTACGGTCATGGGACGGCCGAGGCCGCGGAGTTGATTCGCCGCCTGGCTCGCGATCTGGACGTTGATCCTGGGCATGTCCTGCCGGCCTACGAGGACGTGTTCTACTACACGTGGAAGGAGCGGCGACTGCCGTCCAACGTGTCGCCGACCTCGTCGCACTGGAAGGATCCCCAGGAGCGCGAGCGGTTGGCCCGGGTCTTCCAGCGTGGATTGGGTGAGGTGGTCGGTTACGCACTGCCGCTGGAGGTCGCCGGTGGCCAGGGCGCGGACATCCGGTGGAGGAGCGGAGCCTGGTTCCTCCGGGACGGCGAGACGTTGTGGTTGA
>JBDLQQ010000220.1:0-4473 GCA_039800465.1 Verrucomicrobiota bacterium | reverse complement strand
GTTCCCATGTGATTTGGGCGTTGCGGGGGTGGGGCAGGGGGCCTAGAACCCAACCGGCGCCGGCTTACCGGTGTCGGGGCGGACAACGGAGAACCAACATCTCGTCCGCCCGTTCCGGGTCGGATGCACTTGTTTCAGCAGGGTTCTCCACCCTCGCCTCCTTGGTGTGTCCGGCCCGGAACTCCTCTCAGACTGCGTTTCTTCGTCACCGGCCCGACGCTCGACGTCGGGCACTCGGTACCGGGAAAGGAAGTCCGACAAGAGGCCAATACTTGGGACAATCATCTGCACCGCCTCGGACCCGGTGGCTGTTCAAACTGAACGGTGGAGGCCCTGTGGGACCGGTGGAGTCAGGCACCATCGATCGATCAGCAACCATGGTCCGCTGCCGGATGCGCAGGACCACGCCATCACTCGCTCCCGACCGTCTCTCAGCGGAACAGATGACGGAAGGCGTCCGGTCGGACCTTCATCGCGGTGAAGAGAAATGCCACCAGGAGGATCATCGCGAGCCCCAGCAGACCCATGGCCACGGCCCGGAAGAGTTTGATGCGCTGTTGGAAACTCTGAGACTCCTGCTCCCGCTGGGTCTTCCAGAGGGCCATCTCCCGCTTGATCAGCAGGTCGGCCTGGGCCGGATCCGGGCTCTGGTAGGACCACCAACCGTCCTCGCGGGGGACGAAGGACGGCAGTTCCGCCGGAAGTCGATCCAGCGGGATGGGCTGGTAGCCGCTGACCCGCCAGTATTCCGCGTCTTCCCGGGTCCAGATCCGGGAGATGCCCTGATTGCGGGCGAGGATTCTCAGCCGTTTCCACAGGGCCGCCCGGCAGGCATCCGGTTCGACATCGGTGGCCGGGGCCAGGGCCTCACTGTGGAGGAGGGCCTGGTCGCCTTCCACCATCAACCCGATGGCGTGGAGGATGCGGCCCGCGGGATCGGTCACCACTTGGAACTCGGTCAGGAATCGCCCGAGCTCGGCGGCGGGGAGGCTGGATTCTGTCCAGAGGATCTCGAGGGCCTCGAGATCCTCGACCGTGGCGCGACGGGATTCCAGAGAAGCAGGCTGCATGGCCGGACAATGGTCCCGGATCGGGTCGCCTTCAACGGCTGGGGGTCAGTTGAGCACGATGCCCAGTCGCAGGTAGGTCGGCACATCGAGATCGACCCCCTTGTGCCGGTTCCGCTCGGTGTTGTCGAATCGGCCCCGTTGGGCGATGTCGAAGTTCATGAGCATCTGAGAATCGGGGCGACGCCTCGACGGCTTGAGGCGCTGGCCGTTGAGGATGCGCTGGCGCTGCTCCATCGTGAGCTCCGGCGGGGGCGGGATGAGCCGTGAGTCGGTGGTGCCTCGGGGTTCCGGTTCGCGGTTGAAGTCTTCCCCGTTGAACACGGGCACCGTCGAGCGAGTGGGCACCCCGTCGATCCGCGACGGTGCGGGTGCGCCGTCGTTCCGGGCGAAGCCCGACCCCACCAGCGTGTTGGGAGCCGAGGCGGCTGGTCGCGCGGTGATCGCCGTGACATGGAGGTGTCCGGTCAGAGCCGGATCGATGGAGGCTCCCACGATGAATTCGGCGGTCGGACAGCGCCCTTGGAGCGCCTCGATCAACCGTTCCACTTCGCCGATCTGCAGGTCATCGCCTCCGGCGACGCTGACCAGAACCTCGTTCGCCGAGGCGAGGGCCGCGCCGGTGTCGAGGAAGGGATGGGTCAGCAATTGCTCAGCGGCGGCATGGGCCCGGTTTTCTCCGGTCGCCTGGACGGCGGCGAAGGCGCTCTCGGAATGCCGGCCGCGCAGCAAGCGCTCGATATGGGCGAAATCGAGAGGGATGAGCCCCGGCGAATCGAGCAGTCTCCAGAGTCCCTGGAGCGTTTGGGCCAGCAGTTCGTTGGCGAACTGGTAGAGCTCATGGGGATGGGTCCGGTCGTCGTGCATCCGGCGGACCCGCTGATTCGAGATGGCCAGGACCGCGTCGGCCGAGACCCGCAGTCGCTCGAGCGATTCCTGGGCGTACAGCAGGCGCCGTCGCTCGAAGTCGAAGGGGGTCGTGGCGATGACCAGCACGAGCGCGCCGGATTCCCGGGCGGCCCGGGCGATGACCGGTGCCGCGCCGGAGCCGGTGCCGCCGCCGAGCCCGGCGATGACGAAGACCAGTCGGGCTCCCTGGGTGAACTCACGGATCGAGGACAGGTCCGCCTCGGCGCTGAGGCGACCGATGTCGGGGTCGCCACCGGCGCCAAGCCCGTGGCTCACCGAGAGTCCGAGAGTGATCTTGCGGTCGATCGGGGAGGTCCGCAGGGATTCCGGGCTGGTGTCGGCATGGGCGCATTCCAGCGGACTTCCGGACCGGGCGCGCAGCCCGTTCAGGATCTGGGCACCCGCGTGTCCGACGGCGATGAAGCGGATCGAGGCATCGTTCATGGTGGGCGGCTTGGGGGTCAGCGGAGGAAGGGGAGAACGTCGCGGATGCTGAAACGGGTGCGCGGGCGGTTGCGCAGGCGCATGCCGCCGTATCGGGCGATGCCGATCGCCGTCGCGAATTCGGGGTGGGACAGGGTGGCCGAGTTCCCGGTGATGTTGCGGCAGGTGGCCCGGGTGACCGGCAGACGGAAGATACGCTGGGCCAGGGTGTCGATGCCCGGGATGTGCGAGCAGCCGCCCGACAGGAAGACCCCGGCTCGAGCCTCGTCGAGCAGGCAGTTCTCGGCGCAGCGCTCGGCGATCAGTTCGAAGAGTTCCTGGAGCCGGACCGACATGATGCGGTGGAGGTGTTCGAGGCTGACCTCGCGCTGGGCCAGCCCCAGTTCGTTCTCACCGAGGGGCACCGACCTGCCTTGGCAGCCGGAAGCCACCACCGCGGCCCCGTGCTGGATCTTGAGCTTCTCGGCCAGGGCGATGTTGATCTTGAGGCCGAGGGCGATGTCGTTGCTGACGTGGTCGCCTCCGATGGCGAAGACTCCCGACTGCCGGATCGCCTGACCTTGCTGGAAGACGAATTCGGTGGCCCCGCCCCCGATGTCGATCACCAGAGCCCCATTCTCCTTGTCCTCCGGCGTCAGAACCGCCTGGGCGTTGGCCAGGCCGTTGAACACGGGTTGGTTGACCTCGATGGAGAGCGATTGCACCAGCCGCATCGAGTTCTGGATCCGCAGGGAATTGCCGTGGATCACATGCACATGGGCCTCGACCTTGCGCCCCAGCATTCCGGCGGGGTTGTCGGAGACCTCGATCCCGTCGACGCAGATGCGCTGGCGGATGGTGTGCAGGATGGTGTGCTCCGCCGGCAACGTGATCGCCTTGGCATTGTTGGCGGCATCGGCGACGTCCTGAGGGGTGACCAGACGGTCGTCCGAGGCCACCGGGTGCATGCCGGTGTTGTTGAAGCCTTCGACGTGGCGACCGGTGACTCCCAGGAACAGGTTGCGGACGGTGACCTGGGCCTGGTCCTCGGCATTGCCCAGCGCGGCGCGGACGTCCTCCTGAGCCTTCGCCGGATCGACAATCTCGCCCTTGCGGACTCCGTGTGACTTGGATTGCCCGATGCCGAGCAGTGTGAAATCGCCCCGCTCGTTCTCTTCACCGATGGCGGCGCAGATCTTCGAGGTTCCGATCTCGAGACCGACCAGGATGGGGGAGTCCTTAAACATGGGATCGTCGGGGAATGCGTTTGGGTTTGGGGCGGCCGCTGCGTTCGTGGGCTTCGGACGAAGGAGTTGTCGAGGGAGAATCGTTCCAGCGGATCGGGGAATTCTGGGAGACGCTCAGGTCCAGACTCTGGATCGTTCTGGACTCTTTGAGGTCCCGGAGCTGGCCCAGGATGGCGCTCCAGCGCTGCAGTTGAGTTCCGTAGTCGCGGGCGGCGAAGGTGACCTCGGCCTGGGTGTCGGTGGTGACCACGAGCACCCCGGGTTCCGCGATGGAGATCGATCGGATGTCGGGCAGAGCCCCGGGGGCGACGGACTCGTAGGTCTTGAGGAATTCGAGGGCCCGCAAGGTGTCGGCCTGTGCGGTGGGGCGCTGAGCCTGATAGCCGAGCAGCACCGGCAGCGCCGTCTCGGCGGCCACCGCTTCGGCCGGGGCGCTCGAGGGGTCCAGCGGCAGCAGCAGATGCCCGGTCTCATCCAGAAGATAGCGTGCCTGGAGACCGTTCTTGGCCAGAGGTTCGACGGCGACAAGGGGCAGACGTTCCCGGACACGGATCAGGAGGCTGCCAGGGAATTCGGCGATGATCCGCGCCGAGGAGATCCGGGGGTGGTTCTGCAGGCGGTCCCGCAGTTGAGGCAGATCGACCGAGAGGATGTTGCGCCCGAGCGGGACGCCCGCCAGACGGCGGACCTCGTCGGGTGAAAGCACGCCGTCGACCTCGACCACGACCTCCCGGATGGCCAGTGCCGGAATGCGGTTGATCCAGTGCTCGCGGACCCACCAACCGCCGGTCGCCACCGATGCAGCCAGCACCAGGGTCACGGAGGTG
>JBDLQQ010000219.1:0-10987 GCA_039800465.1 Verrucomicrobiota bacterium | reverse complement strand
CGTCACGAGCTGGCGGGCTCGGTCAGTCTCCGGGTGCAGGGTGCCGGGGCCGAGGCCGTCCGGGACCGGCTGGCTGGACTGGGTGTCGCCGGCAAGGTGACGGTGAGCACCGAGTCGGGTTCCGTCCTGGCCCGTGTCCTGCCACGGGATCGGACCATCTCGGGCGATCTGGCCCGGGCGGTGGCCGAGCTCGCTGGGCGGGAGGGCTGGAAGTTTGACGAGCTCAAGACCGAGGAGGGACGTCTCGACGAGGTGTTCCGCAACATCACACAGCCGGACAGCCGTCGCTCGGCCGAGTAACTTGCAATCTTTCCCGACCGATCCATGAACTCCGAATCCTGCCGAACCATCTGGACGATCGCGAAGCGCGAACTCGTGGGGTACTTCAACTCCCCGGTCGCCTACGTCTTCATCGTCATCTTCCTGCTCCTGAACGGCTTCTTCACCTTCATGCTGGGGAACTACTTCCTCCGCGGTGAGGCCAACCTCAACGCCTTCCTGATGTGGCACCCGTGGCTCTACCTGTTCCTGGTGCCCGCCGCCGGCATGCGTCTGTGGTCCGAGGAGCGTCGCGTGGGCACCCTCGAGCTCCTTCTCACCATGCCCATCTCGGCGTGGCAGGCCATCGTCGGCAAATTCCTCGCCTGCTGGATCTTCATCGGCCTGGCCCTCTTCCTGACCTTCCCGGTCGTGGTCACCACCAGCTACCTGGGTGATCCCGATCTGGGCGCGATGATCAGCGGCTATGTCGGGAGCTTCCTGCTCGCCGGGGCCTACCTCGCCGTGACGGTCATGACGTCGGCCATGACCCGCAACCAGGTGATCTCATTCATCCTGTCGGTGGTCATCTGCTTCTTCCTGATCCTGGCTGGATGGGAGCCCGTGACCGACCTGATGGTCCGCTGGGCGCCCGACTGGCTGGTGAGCACCGTAGCCTCCTTCAGCGTCATGCCCCACTTCATGCAGTTCCAGCGGGGGGTGATCGACCTCCGGGACCTCCTGTTCTTCGGGTCGGTCATCGCCTTCTGCCTCTTCTGCACTAGCGTGGTCCTCCGTGGACTCCGCGGAGCCTGAACCTTCGACCTGTCGAACCGATGAAAAACTCGAAGTTCCAAACCCTCCTGTTCTCGGCGGCCGGTGTCGCCCTGGTCTTCATCGCCATCGTCGGCCTGAACCTGATCGTCAGCCCGACCCGGGCCCGCGTGGATCTCACGGCCGACAAGCTCCACACGCTGTCGGATGGGACGAAACAGATCCTCAAGCGGGTCGACGGCCCGATCGAGATGCGCCTCTACGTCAGCAAGGGCAAGGAGCGCATGCCCGAGCAGCTCAAGACCTTCGTGCAGTCTGTCGAGGACCTTCTCGGCGAGTTTCGGGTGCAGTCCGGTAACCAGATCGAGATCAAGAAGCTCGATCCGGAGCCGGATTCGGAGGCGGAGGATTCCGCGAAGTCCGACGGCATCCAGGGACAGCCCCTTTCCAACGGGGAGGAGTTCTATCTGGGCGTCGCCATCGAGAACCCGCCCGAGAAGGTAGCCCTGCAGCTCATGCCGCAGCGCGAGAAGCTCCTCGAGTACGACCTCGCCCGGGCCGTCGCCCAGGTCCTCTCCACCAACAAGCCGGTCATTGGCGTCATGACCCCGCTCCAGGTCATGGGCGGGTTCAACCCCATGATGATGCAGATGGGTCGCGGGGGGCAGAGCGAGCCGTGGGTCTTCATCAGCGAGCTGAAGCGGGACTTCGACGTGCAGGCCGTCCCGATGGACAGCGAGTCGATCGACGAGAAGGTGAAGGTGCTCCTCGTCGTCCATCCGAAGGACATCACCGACAAGGCCCAGTTCGCGATCGACCAGTTCGTGCTGCGTGGCGGCCGCCTCGTGGTGTTCGCCGACGCCCTCTGCCTCTCCGACGCCCAACGTCCGCAGATGGGCGGCATGGGCATGAACTTCGGAACCAGCTCCTCGCTGCCCAAGCTGTTCAAGTCGTGGGGACTCGACTTCAGCTCGCAGGTGGTGGCCGACACCCAGTTCATGCGGGAGCTCGGGGGTCGCGATGGGCGTCCGCAGTTCGTGCCCGGCTTCCTGTTCATCAACTCGAAAGGCGTGAATCCCAAGGACGCCGCCGTGGGACAGATGGATGACATCTGGATGCCGTTCGCCGGCGCGATCCAGGGGGCGGCCACGGGCGGGCTCAAGTCGGAGCCGCTCCTGTTCAGCTCGACCGATTCCCAGATGGTCGATGGCATCACGGCCCAGCTCAACCCGGAGAAGATCCTGCAGGACTTCAAGTCGTCCGGGGTCACCTACAACCTGGGCGTCCGACTCTCCGGCAAGTTCAAGACGGCCTTCCCGGACGGCAAGCCGGCGTCGGGCGACACCAACGCCCCGGCGGGTGCGGCTCCCCTGAAGGAAGGCACCGCGGAGAACACCGTGTACGTGTTCGGGGACGTCGACATGCTGGCCAACAACTTCACGGTCCAGATCAACCCCATGTTCCGGATCGCGACGCCGATGAACGGCAACCTCAGCCTGCTCCAGAACATCGTCGAGCAGGCCTCGGGCGATCCCAGCCTGGTGGGGGCCCGCAGCCGCGCGTCGGTGCGCCGGCCATTCACCGTGGTGCAGGAGATGGAGGCCGCGGCGCGCAAGAGCTACCAGGCCAAGATCGAGTCGCTCGACGCGAAGCTGCAGGAGCTGCAGACCAAGCTCAGCGAGATGCAGGTGAAGAAGGAGGGCAACTCCGCCCGCCTGATCCTCTCCCCCGAGCAGCAGCAGGCGCTCAAGAACTTCACGGAGCAGCAGGTGAACACCCGAAAGGAACTCCGGGTGACCCGCCGCAATCTCCGCCAGGACGTCGACGCGCTGGAGAACCGGCTCAAGTGGCTGAACATCGCCGCCATGCCGATCCTCGTCGCCGCCGTCGGCATCACCCTCGCCGTCGTCCGCCGTCGCAAGATGGCGGCCCGCTAGGAACCCGGCCCAGTCCCTCGGCACTGATCGAAGAAACGATTCGAACGACATCCCGCTCCTCGACGCATGAAATCACGACAACTGATGCTTCTGGTGGTGGCCGCCCTCGTGCTGGGCGGTGGTGGACTCTGGGTCCTCCGACAGCGCAGCGCCGGCTTCGAGCGCTCCAAGACCAACATGGGCGGAAGCCTCCTCGGCGCCTTCGACGGCTCTGCGGTGGCGTCGATCCGCATCACCCAGGGATCCAATACGGTCAACATGGTGTCCGACACCTCCGGCTGGGTGGTCCGGGAGCGCGGCAACTACCCGGCGAACATGACCGACCTCGCCGCGTTCGTCCGGAAGCTGGCGGAGCTGAAGGTCACCCGGCCGGTCAAGGTCGGCGCTTCCCGATTGCCCATGCTCCAGCTGTCAGGTGACGCCTCGACCCTGGTCGAGCTCCTCGACGCCTCCGGCAAGCCGGTCAAGTCGCTCCGCCTCGGCAAACAGAGCACCCGCGGGGGCGAGGACGACATGATGGGTGGCGGTGGCATGCCCGACGGACGCTATGTCCAGGTGGGCGATGCAATCTCGCTGATCAACGACCCGATGAGCACGGCCCAGCCGAAGCCAGAGAACTGGATCGCCAAGGAATTCATCAAGGTCGAGCAGCCGGTGCGGGTCGAGATCACCCACCCGGAAGCCACCAACAGCTTCAGCCTCTCGCGCACGAACGAGTTCTCGGACTGGGTGCTGGCCGGCGCCAAGGACGGCGAGTCCCCCGACAAGAACAAGCTCATGGCCTTCAACAGCCTGATGAGCGGACCCAGCTTCAACGACCTCATCCTGAACCCCGATCTTGCCAAGCTTGGTCTGGACCAGCCCACCCGGGCGACGATCGGGACGGCGTCGGGCCTCGTGTACGAGCTCAAGATCGGCAAGGCGGATGGGGAATCCTATCCGGTGCAGGTGGTGGTCTCCGGAACCCCGGCCCGCGAGCGGACCCCGGGCAAGGACGAGAAGCCGGAGGACAAGGAGCGCCTCGACAAGGAGTTCAAGGAGAAGCTCGCCAAGCTGGATGAGAAGCTGAAGACCGAGCAGGCCCTCGGGAAGTGGACCTTCTCGGTGGCCAAGTGGACGGTCGAGCCGGTCCTCAAGAAGCGGCCGGAGCTCTTCGCCGACAAGAAGCCCGATGGGGCCCCGGCGGGCGGAGAGGATCTCCCGGGCGGCGATGGAGTCCTGCCCCTCAAGCTGCCGGGGGCCGAATAGTCCGGCGGCAGAAACTGGAACGGCCGACGATCGGTGACGATCGTCGGCCGTCTTGTTTCCGGAAGCGCTGCCGGTCGGACGTGCCCTGTCAGATCCTGAGGAACAACCGCTGGCGGTACATCCACAGGAGGATCAGCCAGAGCACCCCGAATGTCGCGGCGCCGTGGAGGAACGGTTCGTACGCCGCGCCGAGGACCTGGAATGCCTGCTGTCCGAGGTGGGTCTTCAGGTTCTTGCCGATGAAACCGTCGAAGAGGTGGGCGATGCAGTAGGCGGCAATCGAGTTCATGCCGATGACCTGCAGCGGGAACAGGAGGCGTGACAGGTGGAGCATCTCAATCAGTGCGTAGAACGCCGCCATCAGCAGGAAGCACCAGCCACCGCTGAACAGGACCCAGCTGGGGGTCCAGATGCGTTTCACAATCGGGCAGATGCCGAGCCTGTCGAGCATCCAGCCCGAGGCGAGACCGACGACCCCGGCGAGGAGGAGCCAGGTCATCCTTCGGAGGTGGGAGGGCGAGTTCCGGAGCACGTCCCCGGCGAGGACTCCGAGGAGCATCGTGGCGAGGGTCGGGATGAAGCTGAGTGTCGAATAGCCGCCCCCGTTGTAGAGCCACTCCTTGGCGCGGGGGAACCAGTTCAGGATCTCGCGATCCGCCGCCCACGCGAGGTTTCCATTCTTCTGCCAGTGCGACGCGAACCCCGTGTGTCCGTGTTCGCGGAGCCAGTCGGCCGAGACCCCGACCGCGTTGAAGTCGAATCCCTGTCCGGGGGTGTAGAGGGCGAAGGCCGCCCAGTAGCCCACGAGGATCAGGCCCAGGGCGCCCCATTGGACCCGGCGGGATGCCAGCCCGAGGGCGAACAGGAACGGATACCCGAGCCCGATCTGGGAAAGCGTGTCCTCGAGGGTCCAGTTGGTCTGCGAGGCGCCGGTCGACCTCAGGGCCACGCCCAGGAGGACGAGGATCACCGCCCGCCAAAGGGCGTGGAACCACATGCCGGTGCGGGACTGTCCCCGCGCGAGACGCGCGGCGATGGAGAAGGGGAGGGCGACCCCGACCAGGAAGGAGAACGAGGGCTGGATGAGGTCGTGCAGGACGCAGCCCACCCATTCGACGTGTTCCTGATGGTGGCAGAGCATGTCCCAGAAGCCGCTCGGGCGGCCGGCCGACTTCAGGTTGCTGGCGACGGCACAGAACCGGAACAGCTCACCCATCATCAGGAACATCACGAACCCTCGGTAGACGTCGATGGAGCCCAGACGTTTCGGGAGGGGTGGGTTGGCTTCGGAGGACATGCCTGGGACGTTCCCCGACCCGGCCGGCCGACTGAACCAAAAAGTGGAGATCCGCAGGGCTTCCAAGATCGCCCCGGCACGGCCCGACGGAATCCGCCGCTTGATCCTTGGCCAAATCTGGACAGGATCCTGTCCAGATGAAAGTGATGACCTACACAGCGGTCCGGGAAGGGCTTGCCTCGGCGATGGACCAGGTCTGCCGGGACGGGGATCCACTGGTCATCACACGGAACCGCGACCAGGCGGTGGTGATGATGTCGTTGGACGACTACGAGGCCTTGGAGGCGACGGCGCACCTGCTTCGGAGTCCAGCCAATGCCCAGCGACTCCTTGCCGCCGTCCAATCCCTCGAGACCGGCAGGGGGCGGGTCCGCAAGATCCAGCTGGAACCATGAGGCTGATCTTCGCCGAGCAGGCCTGGGAGGACTACCTCTTCTGGCAGCAGACGGCACCCAGGGTCACGCGGCGGATCCACGAGCTGATCCGGGACACGAAACGGCATCCCTTCGAGGGGATCGGCAAGCCCGAGCCGCTCCGTCATGCGCTGGCGGGCTACTGGTCGAGGCGGATCACGGAGGAGCACCGGATGGTCTACAAGCCGGTCGACGGGGATCTGTGGATCGCCCAGCTGCGCTACCACTATTGAGTGCCTGCCGGATGAGGGGTTGAGGGCGGCAGGTTTTCAGACTAGTCCTTGTCGACCTCGGAAACGTTCCCGGAATGAGCACTGCCAGCACCCCATCCCTGTTGATCGTCGACGACGAGAAGACCACCCGTGAAGGGCTGCGGGCGGCGTTCGAGGACAAGTTCGATGTCTACGTCGCCGAGGATGCGGCCCGAGCCTGGCAGCTCCTGGAGGAGGAGTCGTTCGCCGTCCTGCTCACCGACCTCCGCATGGCCGGTGAGGACGGACTCAAGCTGATCAAGCGCGCCAAGTCCCTGGAACACCCCCCGGTCTGCATCCTCATGACCGCCTATGGCTCGGAGGACGTCGCGGTCCAGGCCATGAAGGAGGGGGCCGACGACTACATCTCCAAGGGCAAGCTGCAGATCGACGAGCTCGAGCTCCGCATTCGGCGGGCGCTGCAGCGGCAGGACCTCGAGTCGGAGAACCGCCAGCTGCACCAGCGCCTCGAGAAGCGGTTCGGTGTCGAGAACATCATCGGGGAGGCCCCGGCCATGAAGGAGGTCTTCGAGACCATCCGGGCCGTGGCCCCCACCAAGGCCACCGTCCTGATCACCGGCGAGAGCGGCACCGGCAAGGAGCTCGTGGCCAAGGCGATCCACCAGAACAGCACCCGCGCCAAGGGGCCGATGGTCACCGTCAACTGCGCCGCCCTGCCGTCCACCCTCCTCGAGAGCGAGTTGTTCGGTGCCGAGCGGGGCGCGTACACCGGCGCCCACGAGCGGCGCATCGGCCGCATTGAACAGGCGCAGGGTGGGACCCTCTTCCTCGACGAGATTGGCGAGATCGATGCCACCACCCAGGTGAAGCTGCTCCGGTTCCTCGGCGAACGGACCTTTGAACGGCTGGGCTCGAGCAAGACGCTGACGGCCGATGTCCGGCTCCTCACGGCGACGAACAAGGACCTCATGGTCCTGGTGAAGGAGGGGAAGTTCCGGGAGGACCTGTACTACCGGCTCGCGGTCGTCCCGATCCATCTCCCACCCCTGCGGGCCCGCGCCCTCGACATCCCGGCCCTGGCCGCGGCGTTCCTGAGGGAGTTCGCGACCGACAATGCCAAGGCGGTCACCTCCATCAGCACGGAGGCGCTCGAGCTGATGCTCAAGTACCACTGGCCGGGCAACGTCCGGGAACTCCGCGCCGCCATCGAGCACGCGGTGGTGCTGTGCCGCGGCGACCAGATCCTGGGCCGTGATCTCCCCCAGCCGGTGCGCACGCCCCAGTCGGTCTACACGGAACAATCCACCCGGGAGCAGTTGGCGACCGGGAAGCTGTCCATGAAGGACGCGGAGAAGCAGCTGATGATCCATGCCCTCCAGGAGACCGGCGGCAACCGGACGCTGGCCGCGAAGCAGCTGGGCATCAGCCGTCGCACCCTCCACCGGAGACTCCACGAGTTCGGTCTCGAGGAGCTGTGATCCCGCATGCGCGGGATCAGTTCGAGATCCGGGTGACCTTCAGGTCGTCGAACCGCACCGGGGTTCCGGAGAAGGGCATCCCCCAGACCGAGGCCTTGCCGGACGGCTGCAGCTTGGTCTCCGTGAAGGTGATCATCGGAGTGCCCGGTTCCGGGGTTCCATCCAGCCACACCCGGCCTTCGACGCGGTACTCGCTGTCCGAGACCTTCCGGACCCGGATCCGCAGCTGGGTCCATTGGGCGGACTTCCACTGGAACGGAGCGGAGGCCACGATGCTGTCGCCGCGGATCAGCTCGATCGTGTCCTTGGCGGGGGCGACCTGGAGCCGGTAGCCGCTGGCCCCATTCAACCCGAGGCTGAATGTCGGCTGCTTGCGACCGCTCTTGGTCCCGAAGATGCGCGCCCCTGCCTCCACACCCGAGGCCTCGTTGGGGCCGAACAGGAATCCGTAGGACTCCAGCGGCGCCCCGGGCAGCTCGGCGAACCGGTTGCCGGCGTCTTCCTTCACGGTGAACGAGCCATCGAGGACGAGGAACTCATCCGGGAGCTCCGGTCCCTTCAGGTTCGAGAAATCCTGCTGGTAGAGCGCGTCTGCTGCAGAGACGGACAGGGCGGCGATCAGGCTGGCGATCCAGAGGTTCCGACGAGGCATGAGCTCAGACTAGAGCCGTACGAGAGCCCCGGCAACCGTCCGGCATCCGCCGCACGCGGGTCTGGATGCTCGATTCCCGGGACCGGGTTGGTCTTTGTGGGCAATCGAGGCCATAGTCGGCCCGTGCGCATTCTTGTCGCCATCACCGGAGCCAGCGGGTCCCTCTACGCCCAGCGGCTCCTGGACTGCCTCGACCCGGCGGTCCATGAGGTGCACGTGATGACCAGCCAGTACGCTCCCCAGGTCATGGCGACGGAGCTTCCGGGTGGTTTGCAGCTGAAGGAAGGGGTCCAGCAGCATGGGCACCGGTCGATGAACCTGCCCTTCGCCAGCGGGTCGAATCCCCCCGATGCGATGGTGGTGATCCCCTGCAGCATGGGCACCCTCGGTCGGATCGCCCATGGGCTCAGTTCGGATTCCCTGCTGCGGTGTGCCGACGTGGTGCTGAAGGAACGCCGTCGGCTGATCCTCGTCCCGCGAGAGACCCCGCTCTCCCTGGTCCATGTGAAGAACTTCGAGCTCCTGATCCAGGCCGGGGCCCAGATCCTGCCGGCCAATCCCTCGTTCTACACGGGGCCGAAATCGGTGGTGGAGGTGGCCGACACGGTCGTGGCCCGGGTGCTGGATCACCTGGGAGTGGCGCATGCGCTGGTCCATCGGTGGACCGAGGAACCGGAGTGATCTCGTGACGACGCCTGCGCCACAGTTTCAGGAGCCTGGGGCTGTCCTGCCGGGACGGTGGACCGTTTCGGGCGGAACTTTCGGATGATCATGACGGGACTGATCCAGCGCCTGGGCGAGTTCATCAAGTTCAGCCACACGGTGTTCGCCCTGCCGTTTGCACTGGCCTCGATGCTGGTGGCCGCCCGCGACCATCGGGGCTGGCCCGGGTTCCGGGTGTTCGCCCTCGTCCTGGTCGCGGTCGTCGGCGCACGGACCTGTGCCATGGCCTTCAACCGGATCGTGGACCGCCGGTTTGACGCGTTGAACCCGAGGACGGCACGACGCCATCTCCCGTCGGGGGAGATCGGTCTCCCCGCCGCTGTGTTGCTGTGCCTGGTCGGCGGGGTGGGACTTCTTGGGGCGAGCTGGGCCCTCAATCCGCTCTGCTTCGTCCTGTCCCCGGTGGCGCTGTTCTTCCTCCTGTTCTATTCGCTCACCAAGCGCTTCACCGATTTCACCCACATCTGGCTGGGGATCGCCCTGGCCATCGCGCCCCTGGGGGCCTGGATTGCCGTGAAGGGGTCCATCGACTTCTTCCCGGCGATCGATGGGGTCCGGAGCCTTGCTTCGGTGCGGCAAGGGATCCTTGTCCCGGGGACCCTCGCGCTGGCGGTCGTGCTCTGGCTGGTCGGGTTCGACATCATCTATGCGACCCAGGACTACGACTTCGACCGCCGCCAGGGACTCCATTCCCTGGTGGTCCGCTGGGGCCCCCGCAACGCGCTGGGAGTGGCCTTCCTGTCCCATGTCTTCATGTGGGCCGTGCTGGTCCTCTTCGGCGTGCTCTGTGGCTTCCGTTTCTCCTATTGGATCGGCCTCCTGCTGATCCTGGGGCTCCTGCTGTTCGAGCACTTCCTCGCCCGGAAACGGGACCCAGTCTCCATCAACCTCGCCTTCTTCAACCTCAATGCCGCCATCAGCGTCATCCTCCTTGTCGTTGTGGCCGTCGAGGTCGTCGTCCCGTGGTTCCGACTCCGGTGGTACTGACCCCTCCCGGCTCCAGGACGATCCATTGCCTCCCTTCATCGAGTTAGCTGGAACAGGTCTGGTCTTCCCAGATCCATTAATTTTCCTTTTGGAAACCCTGTTGCTTTTGGGGGATGTGGCGTAGTTTGGGCGGATGCAAATCCAGAGCTTCCGCGTCTTCTGCGACCTGGCCGAGACGGAGAGTTTCACCAAGGCCGCCCAGATCAACGGTGTGACCCAGAGCGCGGTGAGCCAGCAGGTGAGTTCCCTCGAGAAGCAGCTCAAGGTCCTGCTCATCGAGCGGAGCAAGAAGAAGTTCCGCCTGACGCAGGAGGGACAGCTGCTCTACGAGAGCGCGAAGCAGATGGTGCAGACGTTCGACACGCTCCTGAGCCGTCTGCAGGAGGTGCGGGATGTGGTCTCTGGCAGCATCCGGGTGGCCACGATCTATTCCATCGGTCTGCACAACCTGCCCCCGTACGTGAAACGGTTCCTCAAGGCGTATCCGACGGTCTCGGTCCACATCGAGTACCAGCGGGCCAACCAGGTGTACGAGGATGTCCTGGGCAACGTTGTCGACCTTGGCCTCGTGGCCTACCCCAACAAGGATCCGCGGCTCGACATCGTGCCGCTGCGGGACGAGACGATGGTGTTGATCTGCACACCGCAGCATCCCCTCGCCAAGCTCAAGTCCGTCACCTTCGCGCAGCTCCAGGGCCAGAAGTTCATCGGGTTCGAGCACGACATCCCGACCCGGAAGGCCATCGACAAGGTGCTCCGGGATGCCGGGGTGGAGGTCAGGATGGTGATGGAGTTCGACAACATCGAGACGGTGAAGCGGGCGGTGGAGATCGAGGCGGGAATCGCGATCGTCCCCCTGGGAACCGTCACCCAGGAGGTCTCGAAGCACACTCTGGTCAGCATCCCGTTCTCGGACACGTTGCCCGGACGCCCCCTCGCGGTGATCCACCGCCGGAGCAAGGTGCTGTCGCCAGCCCTCAAGCGGTTCATCGAGATCCTCAAGGAACC
>JBDLQQ010000218.1:0-18696 GCA_039800465.1 Verrucomicrobiota bacterium | reverse complement strand
AGCTTGAGGGAGGGGTTGAAGAGGTCGACGAACTGCACGTCGTTCGCCTTGGCCACCTCGGCCATCGCCTCGGTGTACAGCTTCAGGTTGGCGTTGATCGGGGCAGGGTCCTGGAAGTTCGGATCCTTGTGCCGCTCGGCGCCGACCGGTGACACCAGCACCAGACGCGGTCCGCCCTTGCCGGAGTAGTTCTTGGCCTGGGTCTCCTTCACCCAGCGGTCGAGGTTCGTCTTGAACGTCGCCACGCCCTCGGGGCCCTTGAACGACTCGTTGAACCCGAAGAAGCCCAGGATCACGTCGGCACCCACCTTCTTCAGCCACTCGTCAGGGCTGCCGAAGTTCTCCGAACGGTGGCGGATCGTGACCTCATCGCCGGCGACCGCGAGGTTGCGGACGACGATGTTCTGCCTCGGGAACTGTGCGTAGAGCAGGGTCTCGAAGTAGCCGTCGTGCTGCATCCGATCAGCCAGGGCGTTGCCGACCAGGGCGATGTGGCTTCCGGGGTTGAGATCGAGGCTCTGCGGGGCCGCGGCCAGGCAGTGCTGGATCAGGCATCCCGCGACGAGGGCGGAAAGAGGGAGGGCTCGGTTCATGAATGGAACGTGGAAGGCGACAGGTTAGGTAATTCCGTTCCGGGGTGGGAAGCGCCAATCCCGGATCAAGGCCGCGTTCGACGTCCCGTCGAGCGGAAGGATTCATTCACCCGATGCCACGGCCTTCGAGAATCCAAGGGGTGCGCCGGCCCATTCCGGTCCACTCGGAAGCTGAGGGGTCGGACCCTGTGCAGCACTCAGTGGAATCCGAACCATCGCCCGCCCTGATGGACGACCAGGGCGAGGAACCACGCGAGGCCGGTCATGTAGGCGATCTGGAAGAGCGGCCAGCGCCAGCTGTTGGTCTCGCGTCGCACCACGGCCACCGTGCTGATGCACTGCATGGCGAACACGTAGAACACCATCAGGGTGATGCCGGTCAGGGGCGTGTAGATCCGGGATCCGTCGGGTCGGGTCTGCTGACGGAGGGTCTCCGCCAGGCTGGCCGTGGATTCCTCCGATTCGTCGTACCCCCCCACGTTGTACACGACCGACATCGTGCTGACGAAGACCTCCCGCGCGGCGAAGGAGGCCACGAGGCCGATCCCGATCTTCCAATCGAAGCCCAGCGGCCGGATCACCGGTTCGATGGCGCGTCCCACCCATCCGGCAAAGCTGTGTCGGAGCTCCGCGCCCGACACCTCCCTGGCGCTGGCGGTCTCGACCGCCGGCCACGACTTCAGGAATTCGGTGAGATCCGCCGGGACCTCTGTCCCGGTCTTGGGATCCTGGAGGCTCTGGATCCGGTCCAGGATCTCCGACGTCGTCGCCCCGGGTTGGAAGGTGCCCGCGGGCGCCGTGTCCCGGGCCGTGGCCGCCAGGGATGCCTGGGCCTTCTCGGCGATGGAGGGATCCTTCGGATAGGTCGACAGGAACCACAGGAGGATGTTGATCCCCAGGATGACGGTGCCGGCCCGCCGCAGGAACAGCTTCGAGCGGTCCCACATGTGGTGGAGCAGCACCTTGAGGACCGGCCGTTTGTAGGGCGGGAGTTCGAGGATCAGTGGGGGCGGTTCGCCCTTCACGAGGGTCCGACGGAACACCCAGGCCATGCTGAGGGCACCGACGATGCCCAGCAGGTACATCGCGAGCAGGGTCAGCCCGGGCAGCCCGATCCAGCCCAGGAACCGGGTGTTCGGGATGCAGGCCGCGATCAGGACCGTGTACACCGGCAGCCGGGCGGAGCAGCTCATCAGCGGGGCGACGAGGATGGTCACCAGGCGGTCACGTCGACTCTCGATCGTCCGGGTGGCCATGATTCCCGGGATGGCGCATGCGAACGAGGAGAGCATCGGGATGAAGCTCTTCCCGTGGAGGCCGACCCGGGACATGAGACGATCCATCAGGAATGCCGCCCTGGACATGTAGCCGGTGTCCTCGAGCAGGGCGATGAACAGGAACAGCAGGCAGATCTGGGGCAGGAAGACCACGACGGCCCCGACCCCCTGGATGATCCCGACCGAGAGCAGATCCTGGAGATCCCCGGGCCCCAGCGCCTCGCCGACACGACTCGCGATGCCCTCGACCCCCTGTTCGATCAGGTCCATCGGGATCGCCGCCAGCGTGAAGATCCCCTGGAACATCAGGGCCATGATCCCGACGAAGATCGCGAGACCCCAGATCCGATGGGTCAGGACCCGGTCCAGCCGATCCGACAGCGACTCCTCGGTGGAGAGGGTCTGGGTGGTGACGTGTTCGGTGATGGCGAAGACCCGGGCATACCGGGCTTCGATGGCGGCGCTCCGCCAATCCACCCCGGCCTGCTCGAGGCGCTGTCGTGCCGCAGTCACGGCCTCCACCACGGATGCGGGGTATAGGTTGCGGTGGCTCTCGAGCACCAGGTCGTCGCTCAGGAGGAGGAGGGCCTCGGCGGCTGCGAGACGTTGCCGATTGGGGAACAGCGTCTCGAGCTGGCGCTCCAGCGCCTGGGCCTCGCGTCCGAAGGTCTCAGGAAGCTCATTGAACTCCCGTGGGATCACCGACCTGATCCCGGGCCGGGCCGCGAACTCCCGGAGGGCACGGCGGAGGTTCTCGACGCCTTCACCCTGGCTGGCCACGAGCGGGAACACCGGGATCCCCAGCGCGGCCGACAGGCCCTTCTGGTCGATCTCGAGTCCGTTCTCCGTGGCCACGTCGACCATGTTCAGTGCGAGCACGGTCGGGTGTCCCAGCTCGATGACCTGGGTCGCGTAGTAGAGGTTGCGCTGGAGGTTGGAGGCATCCACGACCACCACCACGAGGTCCGGCGGGGCCACCTCGGGAAGCCGATGGAACAGCACGTCCCGGGCGATCTGCTCGTCGAGGGACTGCGGGCTGAGGCTGTAGGTGCCGGGAAGGTCGAGGACCGTCACCGGATGGCCGGGATCCGCTCCAAGAAGTGCCCCTTCCTTGCGTTCCACGGTCACCCCGGCGTAGTTGCCCACCTTCGCCCGGAGTCCGGTGAGGGCGTTGAACAGCGTGGTCTTGCCGCAGTTCGGATTGCCCGTGAGGACGATCTGGATCGGGGAGGAGGGCACAGGGGTCAGGCGGGTGTCACCAGGATCTGGTCGGCCTCGTGGCGTCGGAGCGACAGGTGGTAGCCACGGACCTTGAGTTCGATGGGGTCGCCCAGCGGTGCGAACCGCACGATCTCCACGATCGTTCCGACGAGCAGTCCCATCTCCAGCAGGCGGGCCCGGTGCTGGACGGGGATGCGCACCTCCCTGACCACAGCCTTGGCTCCGGGAAGGAGGGTGCTCAGGGACACCGGGGTGCTGGGTGGATTCATTCAGGTGGGGTGTGAATGGGTGAGGCGGCCGTATCGCGGTTGTCGGACCTCTGCCGCGGGTCATGCCCCCGGGCGCGGGAATGGGAGGGAAGAGGGGGAGGGCAGGGTCTCGACCAGGATCTGTTCCGCCAGCTTCGCGCTCAGCCCGAGACGGGCGTTGCAGACCTGACAGAGCACGTTGTTCTGGAGGGTGATCACCTTGACCCGCTGTTCCTCGCCGAAACCCATCTCCCGGAGCCGCTGGTTGGTGTCGTCACTGGCCGTCAGCCTGCGGACGATGACCACACACCCGGCCCGGACCCGGCTCAAGGGCGAGAGGGTCATCGCCCCCGGAGACGGGGGCCGGGGTGGGATGGGGAACGCCGACAACGGAGGGAGGGTAGGAAGGGACGGCGGGATCCGCAATCGATGGCATTGGCGGATCGTTGCGATCGTTGTCGGTGTCTTGCGCCGATGCCCGATGGGGGCGGAACCTGCTTTGTGCGTTGAGCTTTGCGTCATCGCGTCTAGGCTCCCGCCGGCTTCTCGGAACGGATCGGACGTTCGATCCGTCCCCGGGGCCCTTGAACCACAAACCGAAGCACGACCATGCCATTTGAACTCGCCCCGCTCCCCTATCCCAAGGAGGCCCTGGAACCGCACATCGACGCCCTGACGATGGAGATCCATCATGGACGCCATCACAAAGCCTACGTCGACAACCTGAACAAGGCCATCGCTGGTACCGCGCTCGAGGGGAAATCCATCGAGGCCCTCCTGGCCGACCTCCCCTCGGTCCCCGACGCCATCCGCGGCCCGGTCCGCAACAACGGCGGTGGCCACTGGAACCACACCTTCTTCTGGAACCTCATGGGACCCGGCAAGGGCGGGACCCCGACCGGTGATCTCGCCGCGGCGATCCAGTCGGCCTTCGGCAGCTTCGACGACTTCAAGGCCAAGTTCGAGGCGGCGGGCATCGGACGCTTCGGATCCGGCTGGGCCTGGCTGCTCGTCAACGGCGGCAAGCTCGAGATCGCGTCGACCCCGAACCAGGACACCCCGCTCATGGGCAAGGCCATCTCGGGCATCGAGGGCAAGCCCATCCTGGGCGTCGATGTCTGGGAACACGCCTACTACCTCAAGTACCAGAACAAGCGCGCCGACTACCTGAAGGCGTTCTGGAACGTGGTCGACTGGAATGCGGTGTCGGCCCTCTACGCCGCTGCCAAGTAGGAATCCGGTTCCTCACATGAATGCCCGACCCGGAGGCTTTGGGTCGATTCCGCCATGTATCATATCGCGCTCAAGATGCTCATGGCGGACCGGGGCAAGTACATCATGCTGGTCGGCGGGGTCGCGTTCGCATCGCTCCTGATGACCCAGCAGAACGGGGTGTTCCGAGGCCTGTTGAGCTGGACCACCTCCCACATGCGCAACATCCGGGCCTCCATCTGGGTGGTGGAGGCCCGGGTGGTGACCGCCAACGAGACCAAGCCGCTGAAGGACACCGATGTGAACCGGGTCCGTTCGGTGGCGGGGGTCGATTTCGCGGAACCCCTCTTCCTCTCCATCATCAAGGGCCGTGCCGAGAACGGGGCCGAGAAGCCCATTCAGCTCGTGGGACTCGATGCGGCCACCCTCTTTGGACGTCCCCCGGTGATGCTGGAGGGGGAACTCGAGCGCCTGCGCCTCCCCAATGCCGTCGTCATCGACACTCTGGCCACGGTCCGACTGAACGAGGGGTTGGATCGGCCGCTGAGGGTGGGCGACGCCTTCGAGATCAACGACCGCGAGGCCCGCGTGGTGGGCATCTGCAAGACGGAGAAGCACTTCTTCGGCTACCCGTACGTGTTCACGACCTACGACAAGGCCCTCGAGTACTCGCCCCGGATGCGGAAGATGCTGTCGATCATCCTGGTCGAGCCGCTTCCGGGTCAGGTCGTGGAGGAGGTTGCGGCGCGGATCGAGCGTGAGACCGGACTGCGCGCCTACACCAGCGCGGGGTTGTCGCAGGCGACGACCGATTTCATCTGGGCCAACACCGGCATCCCGGCCTCCTTCCTCACCACCATCGCGCTGGGGTTCATCGTCGGCGTGGTGATATCCGCCCAGACCTTCTTCTCGTTCGTCCTCGAAAACCTCCGCCATCTCGGCGCGCTCAAGGCGATGGGGGCCAGCAATGGGCTGCTGGCCCGTCTTCTCCTCCTCCAGGCCTTCACCGTCGGGTTGGTCGGATACGGTCTGGGCGTGGGCCTCACGGCCATCTTCGGGCTCGTCGTCCTCCCGTTCGAGCAGCCCCCGTTCCTGATCGACTACCGCAGCCTCGTGTTGACGGGCCTCGCTGTGTTGACGATCTGCCTGATCGCCGCACTGCTCGGCATCCGCAAGGTGTCCCGACTGGACCCGGCGATCGTGTTCCGCGGCTGACATCGACGTGGCTGGCCCTCCGGAATGAACACTCCAGGCTCCATTGTTTCCCGCGCTCCCGCCGTCCGGGTTGACGGGGTCAGCAAGTCCTTCGGTCCCAAGGACAACCAGACTATCGCCCTGGCCGGCGTCCGGTTCGAGGCCGATCACGGGGAACTCCACCTGGTGGTCGGACCCAGCGGCTGCGGCAAGACCACGCTCCTCTCGATCATCGCCGGCACCCTACGTTCCGACGCCGGCGACATCCGCGTCCTGGGCCAGTCCCTGGCGGCCTTCTCGGATCGCCAGCTAACCGAATTCCGGGGTGCCCACATCGGCTTCATCTTCCAGCAGTTCAACCTCATCCCGACCCTCAGCCTCGTGGAGAACGTCAGCATCCCGCTGCTGCTCCAGGGGGTGCGGCGTCGTGAGGCGGAGGATCGTGCGGCGGGAATGCTGGAGCGTGTCGGCCTCGGGGATCGTCTCCGGCGGAAACCCACCGAGCTGTCTGGCGGCCAGCAGCAGCGGGTCGCCATCGCCCGGGCGATCGTGCACGAACCGCAGCTCATCCTGTGCGACGAGCCGACAAGCGCTCTCGACTCCCGGACGGGTCACGACATCATGGGCCTCCTGGCTGGCGGTGCCCGGACGGGGGGACGTTGCGTCGTCCTCGTCACCCACGACCCACGGACCTACGGGTTCGCCGATCGCATCACCCGGATGGAGGATGGGCGTGTCGAGGAGGTCCTCTCCGGTGCCGCCGTCCACCAGTTCGCCGCCCAGCCCCACTAGCCGACCCCTCATGATCTTCCGGAGCATCAGTTTCTACCTGGCCCTTGTCGGCATCGTCCTCGCCGTCGTCCTCGTCCGCCGTGTCAGCAACAAACCCTCCGCCCCCGGCCCGGTGTCGCCCCCGGCCCGGTCTCCCTACGCCGCGAGCCTTGCTGCCTCCGGCCTGATCGAGGCCAGGGGAGAGAATGTCCGGATAGCCTCCCAGAAACCCGGCGTGGTGGCGAAGGTGTTCGTGAAGGTCGGGGACAGCATCGCCGCAGGGGCCCCGCTGTTCCAGCTGAACGACCGGGAGTCCCGGGCCCTCCTGGCCACGAAGGAGGCCGAGCTCGATTCCCTGAAGGCGGCGGCCCTCACCCGGGGTGTCCTGCTCCGGGATGCCGAGGACCAGCTCCAGCGGGGCCGGAAGCTGCGTCAGGAGGGAGTCATCACCGAGGAGGAGATCAACCGGAGGCTGTTCGCCGCCGAGCGCGCCAAGGCGGAACTGGTCTCGGCCGAGAGCCAGGTGGAGGCCGCGACCGCCCAGCGCGACCTCGCCCAGACCACCCTCGACCTCCTCACGGTCCGCGCTCCGAGTGATGGCCACGTCCTCCAGGTCAATGTCCGCCCCGGGGAGTTCGCCTTGGCCAGCACGACCGAGGAACCCCTGCTGCTGCTCAACACCGGTGGGGACGACCGGCTCCAGGTCCGGGCCGACATCGACGAGCAGACCGCCATCGACTTCACCCCCGGGACCTCCGCAGTCGGTGCGATCAAGGGACGTTCCGACTGGACCGTCCCCCTGCGGTTTGTCCGGGTCGAACCCTATGTCGTCCCCAAGCGCAGCCTCACCGGCGACAGCTTCGAACGGGTCGACACCCGCGTCCTGCAGGTCATCTACGAGTTCGATCGTCCGACCTTCCCGATCTACGTCGGGCAGCAGGTCGACGTCTTCATCGAGCGCGCCCAGAAGGACGGGGGGACATCGACCCCGCCGGGGACAGCGCTCCGCTGAGTCTTCTGCACGGGTCCTGGCCCCCTTGCGGGGAGTCCGGACGCGGTGATGTCCGTATCGCGGGCTTTCCCGCCCAGGGGCTTTGCCCTAGCGTGTCCTCACAATGACTCCGATGTTGGTCTCGGGTGGACGCGTGGTGGATCCGGCCTCCGGATGGGATGCCGTGGCGGATGTCCTCCTCGTCGATGGCAAGGTGGCTGCCGTGGGGCCAGACCTGCGGTCCCGGTGCCCGGCCGGCGCCGACGTCCTGGATGCCCGGGGACTCGTCGTGGCGCCTGGACTCATCGATGTCCATGTGCATTTCCGCGAGCCCGGCCAGACCAAGAAGGAGGACGTGCAGAGCGGTTCCCGATGCGCCGTCCGGGGTGGGTTCACGACCGTCGTCTGCATGCCCAACACCTCGCCCGCCATCGACAACGCGGGCACGGTGGCCCTGATCCAGGACAGCGCGGCGAAGGCCCAGTGCCGGGTCGAGATCACCGGGGCCCTCACCAAGGGCATCGCCGGGGAGGAGCTCGCCCCGATCGGATCACTCCACAAGGCGGGTATTGTCGCCCTGACGGATGACGGGCACTGCATCCAGAACAACGACCTGATGCGACGGGCCTGCGAGTATGCCCGCATGTTCAACCTGCCGATCATGGACCACTGCCAGGACTACGGCCTGGTGACCAAGGGGGTCATGCACGAGGGCAAGTATTCGACCATCCTCGGCCTGGCTGGATGGCCGGCGGCGGGTGAGGAGGTCATCGTCGCACGGAACATCCTGTTGGCGGAGCAGACCGGCACCCTCATCCATTGTCAGCACCTCAGCTCCGCGGGCAGCGTCCGCCTGCTGCGGGAGGCGCGCGGACGGGGGGTTCCGATCTCCGGGGAGGCCTGCCCCCACCACTTCACCCTGACCGACGCCTGCATCGCCGGCAGCGAGGAGTTCTGGAGGGAGGATGGGGCCGGTCAGGCCTCGCGGTTCTTCCATGGGAGCCCGTTGCCCGAGTGGCCGAACTACCACACCGACTTCAAGATGAACCCCCCGTTGCGTTCCGCCCGCGACCGGGAGGCGATCCTCGAGGGGCTGGTCGACGGCACCCTCACGATCATCAGCAGCGACCACGCGCCCCATTCGCAATCCGAGAAGGATGTGGAGTTCGACTATGCCCCATTCGGGATCGTGGGACTCGAGACGGAGTTGGCCCTGTCGCTCATGGCGCTGGTGCATACGGGGCGCCTCTCCCTGGTGGGGACGCTCGCCAAGCTCACCTCGGAGCCGGCGAAGCTCCTGCGGTTCCAGGATGGGCGCGGTGAGATCCGGGTCGGTGGGGTCGGGGACCTGACGCTGTTCGATCTGGATGAGGCATGGACCTCGTCACGGGACGACACCGCCAGCAAGTCGTCGAACAATCCGTTCGATGGATGGCGCCTGCGTGGACGGGTCCGGCACACAATTGTCGGGGGGCGACGTGTCTGGTCGCTGCAGCCGGTCGGGTGATGCGCCGTGGTCCTGGACCGGGAAGTCCGCCTCCTGACGTGTCCGCCGTTGATCCCGCGGGGATCCCGAACTGATGGAACCGAGACTGGGCCGGCGTGAGCTGCTGTTGTCGCTGAAGTCGGCCACGATCGAGGCGTGCTTCAGCGTGCCGATGCTGAACCTCACGATGCCGAGTTTCCCATTCGTCATCGCCTTCGCGGTGGCGGCGCTGGGATGGGGTCCCGCCGCGGTCGGGTTGATGGCGGCGCTGCCGCACGTGTGCAATCTCCTGCAGCCGATCCTGGCGACGGCCCTGAGGCGACGCCTGTCGCTCCTCCACATCATGGGGATCGGATTCCTCGTGAATGCGGCGCCCTGGGGCCTGGTGGGCCTGCTGCCGTTCCTTCAGCCATCCCGCCGGGGCGTGGCCTTTGCCGCGCTCCTGACCGTCGCGACGCTCGCCAACAGCATCACCTCCGTCGCCTGGTCGGCCGCCATCGCGCAACTCGTCCCGCCACGGCTCAGCGGGACCTACTTCGGGCGACGCAACCTCATCTTCGGCTTCTGGACCCTGGTCGTGGTCCTGGCGGCCAGCGCGGCGGCCGAGCGGGGAGGGAATTCCCTGGGCACCTTCGGATGGATCTTCGCGGCGGCGGGGTTGGGTCGGCTGGTTGGGTATTTCTTCCTGAGGCGCATGACCTTCCCCGTGTCGGTCTCGCGCCGGGAGACCGTGCCGCCCGACTGGCGTGAGATCGCCGAGCCGTTGCGCGACACCAACTACCTGAAGCTCGTGGCGTTCGTGGGTTGCTGGGGTTTTCTCCTGAACCTCGGCCAGCCCTTCTACACGGTCTTCCTCCTCGAGGGACTCCACCGGTCGATGGGGGAGGTTGGACTGCTGACGGCACTGGCCGGCGTCGGTGGTATCCTCACACTGCGGGGCTGGGGATTCCTGTGCGATCGGTTCGGCAGCAAGCCGGTGCTCTATGTGACGTCGATCGTCTGGGCGCTGTCGGGACTCGTGTTCTGGAGCATCGCGGGGGAACGGTTCTTCTGGCACCTCGCCGTGGCCTATCTGGTCGTGGGTGCCACGACGGCCGGGTTCCAGCTTTGCCAGTTCAACCTCATGCTCAAGTTGGCGCCCGCCAACAAGGCCCCGTACGTCGCCGCCTTTCTCGCCCTCACGAGCCTCATGACCGCGATGGGGCCTGTGCTGGGGGGATTCCTCCTTCGACTGCTCCCGGATCGGCTCGGGGTGTTCCTGGGGCAGACGATCTGGGACTACCACGTGGTCATCGCGATCTCGATGGTGGGATGCCTGCTGTGCGTGCATCTCCTGGACTTCGTCGTGGAGGAGGCGGCGCATCCGCCCGAGGCGGTCTGGCAGACGATGCGTCGGATGAGCCCGTTCAATCCGATGCTGACCCTCACGAGCACCGCCCAGATGGTCCTGACTCCCGGGGGGCTCCTCGGACTGACCCGGCACTCCTGGCGTCAGATCCGGCGTCAGGCCCGTCGCCTGGGCGATGTGGGGGAGGAGTTGGCCGAGGGGGGCAGGGAGGTCCTGGCCTCGCCCTTCGTCCGGGAGAGGTCCGAGGAAATGAAAAAGGGCGGTCACCCCAGGTGATCCGCCCCGTCTTTCCGGTCGAAACCGGATGTCACTGGATCCTCAGGCCTTGGCGGCCTTGGCCTTCAATCCGCCCTGGGCCAGCTCGACGAGCTTGGCGAAGGCCGGGCTGTCGGTGGCCGCGAGGTCGGCGATGACCTTGCGGTCGAGACCGCACTGGGCGGCCTTGAGGCCTTCCATGAAGCGGCTGTAGGTGATGCCCGCGGCACGAGCGGCAGCGTTGATGCGGATCTGCCAGAGATTGCGGTAGGTCCGCTTCTTGGTCTTGCGGTCGCGGTAGGCGTACTGCAGGCCGTGGTCGACGGCATCGGAGGCGTAACGATACAGCTTGCTGCGCTTCAGGCGGTAGCCCTTGGCGAGCTTGAGCATCCGTTTACGACGTTTGCGGGAGGCGGGAGCGTTGGTGACGCGCATGGTCGGAAATCAGTGATGGGTTCGCGGACGGACGGATCAGTGCGAGAACGGGAGGCAGGCCTTGATCTTGTAGACGTCGGAGGGATGAAGCTCCTTGTCCTCGCCGAGACGACGACGACGTTTGGCACTCTTGCCGGACAGCAGGTGACGCATGCCAGAGTGGCGGGCGAACACCTTGCCCTTGGCGCTGATTTTGAAGCGCTTGGCAACGGACTTCTTTGTCTTGATCCCCTTCGGACGACGCATAGCAGACCTCAGTTTCTCCTCGTTAAAGAGCGCGGAGCTTAGAAAAGGCGTTCTTGGGTGCAAGGTTAAAAACCATTTCATTTTGGTTCGACCCCGTACCGATGACTCGCAAAGGAGGCATCGGACCCTTGTTTCAGGTCAAGCGGATGCGTTTCGCAGGGCACGAAATCCTCCACCCGTTCAGGGCTGCCGGGGGCCTCTGCAGAAGCGCCCCGCCCGGGAGGGCGGGGCGCCTGGCGTGTTGGGCGTGAGGCGGAACCAACATCCGCCTGCCGAAGACCGGACCTACAGGCAGAGATGATTCGTGGCGAACGTGCTGGCCCCGCCGCAGTCGCGGTCCAAGGAGCCGTCGCCATCGCTGTCGTACGGGTTGTCGTAGGCGAGGTTGAGGTTGTCGATCAGCGCGTTGAGTTCGGACGCGCTGGCGAGCCCGAAGGGCACCGTGCCTCCACTGCCGAGATACAGATTGGTCGCCTTGAGGATGGCGACGACCGTCTGGCTGTTGAGCGCCGTGGCGGTGGCGGCCGAGATCGGGGTTCCGCCGTCCTTGAGCGTGTCGCCTGCCACGAACCGACACAGTTTCAACGCACCATAGGAGGGATCGCCACACGCGGAGACGTTGAGCGTGAGCGCCGCGGTCTGGCTGGCGAGCCCCCCGCCGGTCCCCATCGTGGTGGGGTTCACCTCCGAGCTTGTGAAGACTCCGGACGTTCCCCCGCCACCAATGGCTGCCCGCAGGGCAATCAGGCCCGTGTCAACCCAGCGGAACTTCAGGCTCTTGTCGATGTCGACATAGACCTGGGTGAGCTCCCACGTGTAGGTGAAGGTTCCCCCGCCGATCGTGATCAGCGGCCCGCCCGGAGCCGTCACCGCACTGGTCCCGGTCCCGCCATCCCCTCCGAAGCAGGCCAGCTCGGCCTCGAGGCTCGCGGCGCCCGACGAGAAATACCCCTGGCTCTTCGTGCACGGGTCTCCGGGGGATTCCAGCGTGCAGCAGATGTGGGTCATGCCGAACTCGCTCTTGCCGCCACACTCATGGTCGGCGATCCCGTCGCCATCCCAGTCCTTGCCGTCGAACGCCAGGTTGAGTTCATCAATGAGCTCGTTGAGGGCTGCGGCGGATCCGAGTCCGTAGGGCACGGTTCCACCGTTGCCCAGGTAGGCATTGGCCGCCGCCAGCACATCCGCAACCGTCTGGCCGTTCAGCGCCGCCGCCGTCTCCTCGGAGATCGGGGTGCCTCCCACCTTCAGCGTCTGTCCGGCAGCAAAGCTGCAGAGGAAGGCCTTGCCATAGGCCGGGTCCCCGCAGGCGGAGAGATTGATCGTCAAGGCGGCGACCTGGCTCGCGAGGGTGCCGCCGGTTCCCATCGATGCGGAATTGCCGGCGCTCGTCGAGAACGGGCCCGATGGGCCATTGCCACCGAGTGCCTTCCGGAAGGCCATGAGACCGGTGTCGACCCACTGTTGCTTGAGCGGGTTCGGATCGATGTCGATGTAGTCCTGGGTGAGGAACCATTGGTACGTGTAGGTACCCCCACCGAGGGTGGCGATGGGGCCGGAGTTCGCGAGGATCGCCGTCGGCCCCGTTCCGCCGTCGCCCCCGAAGCAGGTCAGCAGTGCCGCGAGGCTCGAGGCCCCGTTCGAGAAGAAGCCCTGGCTCCGGGTGCAGAAGCGACAGTCGTCGACGATCTTGCAGGGGATCGTGGTCGTCGACCGGGTCGAGCTGAACTCGCTGCGGTTGTTGTCGCAGTCCGCGATGGCATTCACCCGGAACACATAGGCTGTCCCGCACTTGAGGGTCGATTCGAGGCCTGCCTGTTGGGTCGGAAGCGGGTCTACGGTCCCACCGATGGTCAGGGTCACGCAGGCACCGGAGCCGAGGCTCCACTGCGGATTCGCGCCCGGGAACATGCCGTGCTGCGATCTGGGGTCGTTGATGTCGTACCACTTCCCGTCGTCCGCCGTCCCGGCGACGCCGTCCGGTCCGAGGTCGAGTTGCTCGGCCGTCTGCCACTGCAGCAGGAACCCACCCGGTGCCCCGCTGGAACCGGCGCAGACGGTAATGACGATGGTGTCGTCGTCCGACGGTCCAGGGAACTGGAGGGAAGGAGCATCCAACTTGGGCTTGGTGAAGGCCCTCGGCTTGAAGGGGAGGGGTTTGGCCATGAGGGTGGCGGTGGCCACCGCTGCGAAGAGGATGAGATGCAGATGGGTTCTGAGATTCATGTGCTGGGAACTGGTTGAGGGTTTCCGCACCCCTTCCGCTCCATGAGCCGAGTTGGCCGCGGGATCAAAGGGGTCGGATCGGGCCGGGTTGGAGAACGCCCGAGTGCGCGCCGTGTTGCGTCACGCACAACCGGGAATCGACGGGATTACCGATAAGCTTACACCCGTAAACAAAAGTCGGTGGACGAGGGGCATTCCGATCGGACTGCTCACCCGGGCTCCCAGGAATGGGCTGTTGCCGCCATGGGTGCCGATCTAGCCTCGCTCCCAATGGATGCGCCTTGGCAAAGGGTGATCACGATGATCACCGGAGGGATTCGGCCGTCAGGGGTTGACTCGTTCTGGGAGATCTTCTGCTGGTGGGAGCTGAGACGGCTTCCCTACAACCTGATCGTGGGTTCGGTTGGGGTTCTGTCCAGCGGCGTGATCCTCGTCTTGGCCGCGATCGCTTCGGAGATCTTCAACGAGCCGCTGGGCCTGCCGGATCCCCCCATCCTCGCGGTCTTCGGGGTCATCGCCTACGGCATCGCCGCCAATGTCTGCTACACCGGTGGATGGCTCACCGAGTGGGTCGTCAGGAAGGTCTGGCGGGAACGAGCGGGGGTGTTTGGCGAGATCAGCTTCGTCCTCGGAGTCGTGTTCTCGGTCCTCCTGACTCTGGTGCCAGCTGGCTTGGTTCTGTTGGCCCTGGTCCTTCGGCTCCTCCACGCCTGGTGGACTCGCGCTTGAGGGGTTTTGGGGCTTTGGGGAATGGTGCACCGGGCAGGACTTGAACCTGCAACCTTCTGATCCGAAGTCAGAAGCTCTATCCAATTGAGCTACCGGTGCGTGGACTGCGGGAGCAGACCGGGCGGAGGTTGTGACAGAGCACCATGGCTTGTGCAAGCCGTGCCATGCCCGATATCGAGTCGTGGTGGCGTGGGTTTTCCAGAGGGATGGAAATGAAACCCATCTTGACGGCCCCGCGCTCTTGAAGCCGGGTTTCGTCATGAACACCGAAGAACGTCTCCGTCATCTGGGGTGGATCCTTCCCCCAGCCCCCGCTGCCGTGGCCGCCTACCAGCCATGGGTCCGCACGGGCTCGCTCGTCTTCACCTCAGGACAGCTCCCGTGGCGCGACGGCGTCATGGCGTTCCAGGGGCGTCTCGGTGCGGAGCTGACCGTGGAGCAGGGGTATGAGGCGGCGAGGCTGTGTGCGCTGAACGCCCTCGCCCAGATCAAGGCCGCCACGGGTGACCTCGAACGCCTCCGACGTCTGGTCCGGGTGGAAGGCTTCGTCCACTGCGCGCCCGGCTTCCGGGGACACCCGCAGGTCCTCAACGGCGCGTCCGACCTCTTCAATGCCGTCCTGCTGGACCGCGGTGCCCATGCCCGGCTCGCGGTTGGCATCAGCGAAATGCCCCTCGATGCCGCGGTGCAGATCATGGTGACCGCCGAGGTTCAGGATTGAGGACGGTGCCCGGACCGCGGTCCCATCCTTGGGGCGGGAAAGGTGTGGCACGGTCTCGTCCCATCGCGTTTGCTGACGGGACGTTCATGCGACGGTCTTGGATCCATCGGCTTTTGGGGCTGCTCCTCCTCCTGGGGAGTCTCTCCGGCCTGCGTTCCCAGATCCCCCAGTACGGCATGGAACTTCTCGCGCGGCCCGATCCGGCGAAGGTCGGATCCGATGTCGCCTTCCAGCTGGTCGTCACCAACCTGAGTCCCTTCGTGCTCGGGACCTTCCAGGTCACCGCATTCGTCGAAGGCGCGGGGACCTTCCAGTCGGCCACCAACGCCCTCGGATTCGCCACCAACCAGGTCAGTGCCAACGGGCTCACCAATACGCTGTACTTCGAGATCCCCATCCTCACCAACAACCAGGTGGCGGATCTCCGGTACACCTTCCGCCCGAACACCCGGGGGTCGATCCAGCAGAACGTCTGGATCCAGTCGGCCAGCACGGCGTTCTTTTCGACGAACTACACGACCCGCCTCCTGGCCGGCGTGGCGGACCTCCGGGTCGGGTTCCGCTCCGTCCCCATGGGGAGCCTTCCGGGGGATCTCCTGGCCTGCATCATCACGGTGACCAACCGGGGGCCGGATCCGGCGGAGGAGGTGCGCCTGACCAACTCGTGGCCCGCGGGATTCGTCCTCCAGGGCGTCGACCCCTCCGGCCTCGTCCTCGACCGGCAATCGCCGGATTGGGTGGTGCTGCTCGGTCCCCTCGGCGTGGGTGAAGGGCGTGCGGTCCAGGTGCGCTTCCAACCACCGGCGGCCGGGGTGTTCTCATGGACGGCCCGGGCAGGGGTTCCGGATTTTGCGACCTCGCCCGGCTGGATCCCCGAGGCCACCACCCGGGTGACCGTGGTCGAGCCCGGACCGGGCCGCTTCCAGGTCACGACCCTCGCGCCCAGCGCGTTCAACCGGCAGACCGGCCTGATGCAGCAGCGCGTCCGGGTGGAGAACGTCGGGGCGACTGCGGTCGAGGCGGTGCGGGTGATGGTGCGCGGCGGTGCCAACGGACTCCACAACGCGCAGGGAACGAATGGCGTGGTGCCGTTTGTGACGCTCGACGAGCCCCTGCTGCCGGGGGAAGCGCGGGACCTCTGGCTCCAGACATTCAATCCCTCGCGCATCCCCGGGCCGGATCCCGAGCTGTCCGGCATCGAGGTGCCGGTCCCCGGAGGATTCCAGCCCGAGACGGTCCTGGTTCCGATCGATCGGGTGGTCCGGAATCCCGACGGCACCGTGGGGCTCGAGTTCCCGGCGCAACCTGGACGGCGCTACACGGTGCGCTTCGGCTCGGGTCTCGGGTCGCGGGGCCAGATCGCGCTGCCTGTGATGAGAGCCACCGCCAACCGGATCCAGTGGCTCGACTGGGGCCCGCCGCTCACCCCGATCCCCCCGGCCGATGCAGCGTCCCGTTTCTACGAGGTCCTCGAGGTGACCTGGCCCTGAACCATGCGACGGTCCTCCTCCATCCTCCGGACTCCAGCGCAGGCCGCCCCGCCGATCCTGGCGATGCTGCTCTCGACGGTCCCAACCGTGGCGCAGTCGTTCTGGGTCCAGGACGACTGGACCCGCAATTTCCGGCTGGGGGTCCAGGTCACCCTGAACGTTCAGGCGCAGCTGTCCATCGATGGGGTGGTGCCGCGACGGACCGGGGACCCGGGGCAGGTCGGGGTGCCGGGGCAGAACCACCAGTACGACGATGGCTACGTGCGCGTGGATGGCACTGGCAACGCGGGTGGGGTGACCTCGTTCTGGGGATATCAGGACGCCTCCCAGTATGATCCGGCGACGGGACAGCTGGTCTATCGGAGCACCCGGGGATTCTCGGCTCGGGACCAGGTCACGGTCGATTCCGGTCCGATGCCCGGGCTGGAGCTCGCCTATGGCGGGAGTCTCCACGACTGGCGTCAGGTCCGGCTGGGCTGGGAGTTCGGATACTCCTGGGTGCCGATGGAGCTTCGGGACAACTCCACCCTCCCAGCGCAGTTCCTGCGGGAGGTCCAGGCCTTCGACGTGGGCGGGATCTCGCTGCCCAGCGCCCCCTACCAGGGCGGGAACTCCGGCATCGGACCTGTCATCCCGGACATCGCCAAGGCCCGGCCCGACGAGGTGCTGAGCGGATTCCTGTCCGGCTCGCGGGGGTTGGATGTCGACCTCCACGCGTTCCGCCTTGGGCCCAACCTCTTCTGGCGCTTCGGCAAGCAGTGGGCCCTCAGCGGTAGCATCGGTCCGGCCCTCGGGGTGTTGTCGGGCGGTTATTCCTACAACGAGACGTTCCGGTTCTCCGATGGCACCACGGTGGTCAACAACGGGGGGCAGGACAACCTGGTCTGCGTCTTCGGCGGATATGCGTCAGCGACCGTCCTCTACCGGGTCGTCTACAATGCCGACCTCTATGTCTCGTCGCAGTTCCTGTCGCTGGGCGGCGCCCAGTATGGGGGTGGGGGACGTCGGGCGACCCTGGATCTGGGACAGACGGTGATGACCTCCCTCGGCATCAGCTGGCCGTTCTGATTCGACCTCTCCTTGCCACTCCCGGGTCTGGGAACGTAGCGTCGCGGCTCGTTTTATGAACGTGCTTGTCTGCGATCCGATCTCGCCCCGGGGCATTGCGTATTTCCAGGCCCGTCCGGAGTTCACGGTGACCGTCCTCCCGAAGCGGCTGACCGAGGCGGAGCTGCTGCCGGTCGTTGCCCAGGCCGATGCCCTCGTCGTCCGCTCCGAGACCAAGGTCTCGAAGAAGGTCCTGGAGGCCGCGACCCGACTGAAGGTGGTCGGCCGCGCCGGTGTCGGGATCGACAACGTCGACGTGGAGGCCGCGACCCAGCGTGGGGTCGTGGTGATGAACACCCCGGCGGGCAACACGATCACCACCGCGGAGCTGACCTTCTTCATGCTGGGGGCACTCGCCCGGAAGATCCCGGGGGCCCATGCCACCATGGCTGCCGGCAAGTGGGACCGGAAGGCGTTCCAGGGCACCGAGGTCTGCGGCAAGACCCTGGGCATCCTCGGTGCCGGCCGGATCGGGACCGAGGTCGCCCGCCGCGCCCTCGCTTTTGGCATGCGGGTGGTCGCCTACGATCCGTTCCTGACCGAGGCCCGGGCCCGTCAGCTGGGACTCGAGCTCGCGATGGATCCGGATGGCGTCTATCGCGAGGCCGACTTCATCACGGTCCACATGCCGGTCACCCCGGAGACCCGGGGCATGATCAACAGCGAGTCGATCTCCCGCATGAAGCCGGGCGTCCGGCTGGTCAACTGCGCGCGCGGAGAGATCGTCAACGAACCCGATCTCGTCGCCGCCCTGCAGTCCGGGCGTGTCGCGGGTGCGGCGCTCGACGTCTTCTCGGTGGAACCGCTCCCGGCCGACCATCCGTTCCGCACGCTCCCGAACGTCATCCTCACCCCGCACCTCGGTGCGAGCACCGAGGAGGCCCAGGAGAAATGCGGTCTCGAGGTCGCCGAGATCATCTCGGCGTTCCTGCTCACGGGTGAGGTCCGCAACGCCGTGAACCTCCCGGGTGTCGATGCCAAGACCTATGAGCTGGTGAAGCCCTACATCGCGCTGGGTGAGAAGCTCGGTCGCCTGCTCGGCCAACTGAACCCCGGTTCGGCTGACCGCCTCCACATCACGTTCGGCGGCAAGGCCCAGGAGCTGCCCCAGACCGATCCCGTCACCCGTGCGATCCTCCGGGGATT
>JBDLQQ010000217.1:0-3493 GCA_039800465.1 Verrucomicrobiota bacterium | reverse complement strand
CCACGTGGTCTTCCAGAGTCCGGACTCGCTGTCTGCGGATGCCGCGAAGTGGACGCCGCTGGCCGGGGCGAGCGTCTCGAGTCTCGGAGGACAGCGATACCAGGCGAAGTTCGCCCTGCCGGCCTCCCGGGTGGGCTTCTACCGGATCGGCACGGGAGGGAATTGAACCGGGTGCCTCCCGTGAGGCATCCAGGGTCTCCCCAAAGACCGGGTGTCGTTCTCGGGAGTTCCCCTCGTGGGGCGCGTCCAGGCGTGGGGTGGTCACTCCGCAGCCGTGGGAAATCCCCCGTTGTGGCTTCCGACGGCGGCCCCTAGCCTTGAGTCCCGGAGGCGGGTGCCGATCGGCCCACCCCTGTGGCCCTCTTCCGTCTTGCCTCCCCAACACGCTGCATGATCCCCACCACCCTGACCCAAGCCCTCCTCGGGGTGATCCTGCTGCTGGCCCTGATGGGAGGGGGATCCGGCTGCCGGGCCCGGTCGAAGGCGCTGGAGAAGGTCTCGGACGCGGCCGAGTCGCGGATCGGGGTCATGACCGGTTCCATCGGGGAGGAGATCGTCAGGAACCGGTTCCCCAGGGCCCATGTGCAGGTGTTCGACGACGTCATGGACGCCGTCACCGCCATCAAGTCGGGCCAGCTCGAGGCCGTGGTGCTGGCGTACCCGGCGGGGTTCCAGATCGCCAAGCGCAACGCCGACCTGGTCGTCCTCGACGAGGCGCTCGACAACGAGGACACCGCCGTCGCCCTCCGGAAGGGGGACACGGAACTCCTCCAGCAGGTGAACCGGATCATCGCCGACCTGCGCAGGGACGGCACGTTGGAGGCGATGCACCGCCGATGGTTCAAGCCGGATCTGAGCCCCTATGAGGTCCCATCGATTCGGCTCCCGACGAACGGCGTGCCGCTCCGGATCGGCGTCAGTGCGACCCGGGAGCCCTTGACGTTCGTCGATGAGAAGGGCGAGGTCGGCGGCCATGATGGCGAGCTGGCGCGTCGCATCGGCATGGCCTTGGGACGCCCGGTCGAGTTCTCGAACATGAAGTTCATGGCCCTCATCCCGGCCCTGCAGTCCGGCAAGATCGACCTGATCGTGACGGGCATGAACGCCACGGAGGAACGGCGCAAGTCGGTCGCATTCTCGGAACCCTATTTCGCCAATGCCCAGGTGATGCTCGTCCCGAAGGTCGAAGGCCCGGGGCAACGTGTGATGCGTCACATTCCCAGTCCCGGCGGCCGGCCCACGACGGGTGCCGCGGCGGGTCCGGGTCCAGGAAGGGGTCGGACGCTCGATGCGCTCTCCGACAAGGCCATCGGGGTGCTCTCGGGCTCGGCGGGGGATCTCGCCGCCCGGCGACGGTTCGCGAAGGCCCGGTTCGACGCCCTGCTCAGCGCCGCAGATGCCGCACTGGCCCTCCAGGCCCACAAGATTGATGCCTTCGTCTACGACCAGAGCGTCCTGCTGAACATCGTCGGCCGGAACCCCGACCTCGAGATCCTCGACGAGCCCGTGGCCGCCCTGGAGATCGCCGGCGCGCTGCGGAAGGACAGCACGGCACTGACCGCGGAGATCGACCACGCCCTCGACGAGCTTGAGAAGGAAGGGGCCTTGAAGTCGCTCTGGTCCAAGTGGGTGGAGTCGAAGTACTCGACCGTCCCACCGATGCCCGAGCCGCCCACCCAGGGCCCCCGGGGCGTCCTCCGGTTGGGGACCTCGCCCGACATGGAGCCCTACACCTTCGTCGCCAACGGTCGGATCGTGGGCATGGACATCGAACTGGCCGGCCTCCTGGCCCAGCGCCTGGGCCGCCGGCTCGAGATCGTCGGCATGAACTTCGAGGCCCTGATCCCAGCCCTCCAGGCGGGCAAGGTCGACATCGCCCTCTCCAACTTCAACGTCACGGAGGAGCGCAGGAAGCTCATTGCCTATTCCAGGCCCTACATCCGGACCCCCATCAGCGCCCTGGTACGTCGGGAGGGCCCGGCGGCCGCCGCGACCCCCCGGGAGACCGGCATCGAGCAGTTCCGCAGGGGCAGGATCGGGACCCTCCTGGGTTCGGCCCACAGCACCTGGGTGTCCAAGCACCTTCCCGAGGCGACGCTGCTGGAGTTCTCCAGCATCGGGGACATCGCCCTGGCGGTGAAGGCAGGCAAGGTCGACGTGGCGTTGTCGGACTCCAGCGCGCTGCGGGAACTGATGCGTCAGGACGACAGCTTCGAGACGGTGGGCGACGCCCTCTTCGGATTCCCGATCGCGGCGGGAGTCCGCAAGGATGGCGGCGATCTCCGGAATGGGTTCAACCGGTTCCTGTCCGATCTCCGGACGACGGGGATCTACCGGCAGATGATGGAACGTTGGGTCGAGAAGGGGGACTTCCGCATGCCGCCGTTGCCGGCCGCGGGGACCAACGGGGTGATTCGGGTCGGCATGACGGACGGCGGCATGCCATTTGTCGGGGTCCAGAACGGGGAACTGGTGGGTTTCGAGATCGAACTCGTCCGCCGGTTCGCCGCCGGGTCGGGACGGAGGGTGGAGTTCTCCAACATGGACTTCGCCGCGCTGATCCCGGCACTGGCCTCGGGGAAGGTCGATCTGATCGTGGCCTCCATCTTCGTGACCGATGAACGGAAGCAGCAGATCGACTTCACGGATCCATACCACGAGGAGACGACCCGGGCCTACAGGCTCAAGGGCGCTGGGGGACCCAGGACCGGTGAGACGACCGTCTCGAAGCCGTTCCTGGACCGGGTCCGGGAGAGCTTCGAGAGCAATGTCCTCCGCGAACGCCGCTATCTCCTGCTCTGGGAGGGACTCAAGACGACCGTGTTGATCTCCCTGGGCGCGGCGGTCTTAGGGACGCTCCTCGGCAGTCTGGTCTGCTGGATGCGCATGACCCACAACGTCCTGCTGAGCGGCCTCGCCAAGGTCTACATCGCGCTGCTCCGGGGCACGCCCGTGCTGGTCGTGCTCATGATGATCTTCTACGTGGTGTTCGCCTCGGTCGACATCCACCCGGTGCTGGTCGCGATCCTGGCCTTCGGGCTCAACTTCGCCGCCTACGCCGCCGAGATCTTCCGATCGGGCATCGAGGGCCTCGACCGCGGCCAGTCCGAGGCGGGCATCGCCATGGGCTTCACCCGCTTCCAGACCTTCCGCTTCATCCTGCTGCCCCAGACCCTCCAGCGGATCCTCCCGGTCTACAAAGGCGAGTTCATCTCCCTCGTGAAGATGACCTCGATCGTGGGCTACATCGCGGTCCAGGACCTCACCAAGGCGAGCGACATCATCCGGAGCCGCACCTTCGATGCCTTCTTCCCGCTGGTGATGGTCGCCCTGCTGTACTTCGTGATCGCCTGGATCCTCATGCAGGGACTGGGATATCTGGAACGGCGCACCGGGCGTCGTCGGAAACCCCGGAAGGAGGCCCGCCCATGATCCGCATCGAGCATCTCCGCAAGTCGTACGGCCGCCTCGAGGTCCTGAAGGACATCACGGT
>JBDLQQ010000216.1:0-5678 GCA_039800465.1 Verrucomicrobiota bacterium | reverse complement strand
GACCTCAACGCGACGATCCTCCATTGCATGGGCATCGACCATTCGAAGTTCACCTTCAAGTACCAGGGACTCGACCAGCGTCTGACCGGCGTGGAACCCGCCAACGTGGTCAAGGCCCTCCTTGCCTGAACCGAGATCCGATGGGCCTTCCCCACCCCATCTTCCGGAAGTAGGCCGCATGCGTTCCCGGCCATCGGAATCCCGTCGTGACGTGCTGCTGGTCGCAGCCCTCGCGTGGGTGTGTCTGGGGGCGTTGGGTGCGCTGGCAGGGACTCCGGGTTCTTCGGCCCGTACCCGTGCGGCTCTCAAGGTCCTCCAGCAGGAATGCTTCGCCTGTCACGGCGACGCCAAGCGCAAGGGTGGGCTCTCGTTGTCGTCGAGGGAGGCCGTCCTGCAGGGGGGCGACGAGGGACCTGCGGGCGTTCCCGGAAAGCCCGACCAGAGCCGGTTGCTCACTCTGGTTCAGCCAGGGGCCGATCCCCACATGCCGCCCAAGAAGCAGCTGGATCCGGAGCAACTTCGGCTGCTCCGGGACTGGATCCGCTCCGGCATGCCGTGGGACCAGGCGGCGCTCGACGAGGAGGATGCCCCGGAACCCGTCACCCTCTCCCCCTTGCCGCCGGGACTTGCACCCGCACTCGGCGTCGCACTCTCGCCGCAGGGCGATCGGGTCGCCGTTGGGCAGGGGGCGTTGCTCACCCTCCACGACCTCACCCGCACCAACGGGCCGGTGTTCGTCCAGCCGGAGGCGCATCCCGAGGGGATCCAGTCGGTGACCTGGAGTCCCGATGGGAAGATCGTCGCGACCGGGGGGTTCCGTCGGATCCGGTTCTGGGACGCGGATACCGGAAACCCGCACGGCGAGTGGACGAACGGTCTGGTGGGACGCATCCAGGCCCTCGCCTTCGCGCCCGATGGAGGGACCTTGGCGGTGGCCGATGGGGTCGAGGGCCGCGCTGGCCGGGTCCGGTTGATCGCCTGGCAGGATCCGTCACGGAGGCCGGTCTCGTGGAAGGCCCATGCCGATGCCGTCTTCGATCTCGAGTTCAGCGCCGATGGATCGCGTCTGGTCACCGCCGGCGGAGACCATCGGGTCCGGGTGTGGAATCCCGCGACCCGCGAGGAGGTCGCCTCTCTGGAGGGCCACACGGCCCAGGTCTTTGCGGCGGCGTTCAACACGAACGCGACGCAGGTGGTGAGCGGTGGGGCGGATCGGCAGATCAAGGTCTGGGACATCGCCACGCGTGAGAAGCTGGTCACGCTCGGCAACCCCGCCTCTGGTGTCCCGGGAGTCGCGTGGCCCGCGGACAGTTCCACCGTCTTCACCGCGTCGGAGTCGGGTGCGGTGCACCGCTACACCCAGCTGAAATCCCATTCCGGGGAGCAGAGCTCGGCCACGGCCGACGAAAAGCACCTGGGGGATCTCGCTGGAGGTGCGGTCTGCCTCAGCGCCTCCACCAACGGCGCCCGCATCGCCGTCGGGGGACAGGACGGCTCCGTCCGGGTCTGGGATCGCGAGGGCAAGCTCCTCGGATCGTGGAGCGGGGTCTCCAACCGTCCGTCCGCTTCCGTGGGACTGTCGCTCGGGCGCGGCTCCTCGAAACCACCCCGGGCCAAGGCGTCGGCGAACCAGGGGGCGTTGAAATCGTCAAACGTCGTCTCGGTCCAGGTCGAACCTGCCGAGATCGTGCTCACGGGCGATGCGGCGTCGCAGGGCGTCGTGGTCACGGCGACGCTTCGGGATGGGTTCGAGGTCGATGCGACCCCCCGTGCGCGCTTCTCGGTGGGCCGCGGTTCTCCGGTGCGGATCGAGCCCACGGGTCGGATCGTGGCGGTGCATCCGGGACAGGGCTCCGTGACGGTCCGGGCCGCGGGGCGGGAGGTGGAGGTGCCGGTGACGGTCCGGGATTCTCTGGCCGACCGTCCTGTGCCGGGCTTCGTCCGGGATGTCCTTCCAGCCCTCAGCCAGGCGGGATGCCTGTCGGGCGGGTGTCACTCAAAGCCCGAGGGGCAGAATGGATTCAAGCTGACGGTGTTCTCGTATGACCCCAGGGCGGATCACGAGGAGATCGTCCGGGAGGGCCGACAACGTCGCGTGTTCCCCGCGGCGCCCGACCAGAGCCTGCTGCTGCGCAAGGCCCTTGGGCTCGTCCCTCATGAGGGAGGACGGCGGTTCGCGGTGGGATCCGAGACCCATCAACTGCTCGAGCGATGGATCCGTGCCGGCATGCCGTTCGCAGCGCCGTCCGAACCCGTTCTCGAGGAAGTGACGATCTTCCCTTCCGAGCGCCGCTATCGGCGCGGGGCGAGCCAGACCTTCCTGGTGATGGCCCGGTATTCCGACGGCAGCCGTCGGGATGTCACCGCCCTGACCGCATTGGAGTCGAATGATCCCGAGACGGTGCGGATCGATGGTCCGGGGCGGGCGACCGTGGGTGCCCTGGGAGGCGAGGCGGTCGTGGTGGCCCGGTACATGGGTCGTGTCGCGGCAGCACAGGTGCTGGTGCCGTCGGAGACGGTGTTCCCGCCGGAGCGCTATGCCGCGCTGCCACGGAACAACTTCATCGACGACCACGCCTATGGCCGGTTCCAGCGGTTGGGTCTGCTGCCCTCCGACCTCTGCACCGATGCCGAGTTCCTCCGGCGTTCGAAGCTTGATGCCGTGGGACTCCTGCCCACGCCCGAGGAGGTCCGCGAGTTCCTCGCCGATCCGGCGCCCGACAAACGGTCCCGGTGGATCACACGGCTCCTGGACCATCCGGCCTATGGGGACTACTGGGCCAACAAGTGGGCCGACCTGCTGCGTCCGAACCCCGATCGCGTGGGGGTAAAGAGCGTCTTCACCCTCGATCAGTGGCTCCGGGAGCAGTTCCGGGACAACCGGCCCTACGACGCCTTTGTCCGGGACGTCCTCCAGGCCGAGGGTTCCAACCACAGGAACGGTCCGGCGGTGGTCTACCGGGATCGGCGCGAGCCGGCCGAGTTGACCACGATGTTCAGCCAGCTGTTCCTGGGCACCCGACTCGAGTGCGCCAAGTGCCACCATCATCCCAATGAGAAGTGGGGCCAGGAGGACTTCTACCAGCTCGCGGCCTTCTTCGGTCCGGTGAAGCAGAAGGGGGCGGGCCTGTCGCCGCCGATCTCAGCGGGGATCGAGAGCTTCTACTACGCAGCGGGCGGCGAGGTGCGGCATCCGGTCACCGGAGCGGTCATGACCCCGCGTCCGCCGGACGGACCCGACCTCGCAAAAGGTGCGGGAGACCCTCGGGATCGGCTCGCGGGATGGCTGCTGGATCCCAAGAACCCCTTCTTCGCCAAGGCGGCAGTGAACCGTGTCTGGGCCAACTTCTTCGGTCGTGGACTCGTCCACCCGGTCGACGACTTCCGCACGTCGAACCCCTGTGTCCAGCCGGAGCTGCTGGAGGCGTTGGCGGCGGACTTCGCATCGCATGGCTATGACTTCAAGCACCTCATCCGGGTGATCCTGGAGTCGCGTCTGTACCAGCTCAGCACGGTGCCGAACGAGACGAACCTCACCGACACCCGTCGGTTCTCGCGCGGGTACCGGCGGCGTCTCCCGGCGGAGGTGCTCATGGATGCGGTGCGGGATGTCACTGGGGTGTCCGATGCGCTCTCGGCGATGCCCGAGGGCTCCCGGGCGATGCAGGCGTGGAGCTACAAGATCGGGTCGCATTTCCTCGACGCCTTCGGCCGCCCGAACTCCAGCAGCGACTGTCCGTGTGAGCGGGATCTGCAGTTGAGCGTCGTGCAGTCGCTGCACCTGATGAATTCCCAGACGGTCCAGTCGAAGCTGAGCGATCCGAAGGGTCGGGTCCGACAGTTGACGGCGGGGGAGCGTCCTCCCCGGGAGATCGTGACAGGCCTCTATCTGGCTGCGTTGGGTCGGAAGCCCTCGGCCTCCGAGTTGTCGATCGCCCTGAAGGCTTTCGAGGCCCCGGGAGCCACGCGCGAGACGGCGTCCGAGGACCTGCTCTGGGCGTTCCTGAACTCGCCGGAGTTCGTGTTCAACCATTGAGGCTGTCGGACCAGTCGTGGGGTCTCGCCTCGCCAGCAGACGGGGTCGCGACCTGCATTTTGTTTTGGTTGGGATTCCCGCCGCGGATACGGTCCAAGCATGACGGTGAAGGTGAGCCCAGACGGACTGCTGATCGTACCCCGGGAGGCCTGCGAGTCCCTTGGATGGAAGGCTGGTGAGGCCGTGGAGTTGCAGGCGGATGGCGGGCTGCTCCTGGTATGGAAGAAATCGGAGTCGGATCCCTTCGCCAAATGGTTGGGTCGCGGCCGACTCCCCTTCGGCCGCTCCGCGGACGAGTATCTCGGGGTGATGCGCGATGGTGACGGCTGTTGATACGTCGGTGCTGCTCGACGTGTTGCTGGACGATCCGCGTCATGCGCCGTCGTCGCTGGTTGCACTTCGGCGAGCCGCGAACGAAGGGGTCCTCATCATTTCCGAGACGGCGCTCTCGGAGATCCTCCCGGTGATTCCTCCCGGTGACGTGGATTCCTTTCTCTCGGATTGGCGGCTTCGTTTCGTGTCTTCGACCCAGCCTGTTGCGATTTCCGCCGGAGAGATGTTCCGCGCCTATCTCCAGCGGGGCGGCAAGCGGGGCAGGGTCGTTCCCGATTTTCTGATCGCCGCGCATGCGCAGCACCTCGCCGACCGACTGCTGGCTCGGGATCGGGGTTATTACCGTGACTATTTCGACCGGCTGGAACTTTGGGATCCGAGTTCCCGATGAGACCACGCTCGGAATCACAGTGGTCTTCACGACCGGGTCCTGTTCAAAACCTCCTCTGGGCGCTCCTGAACTCGCCGGAGTTCGTGTTCAACCATTGAGGCACTTCATGCACGCCGCCCCTTGGAGCCGCTCCCTGATCGGCATCTCGGTCAGCGTCAGTCTGCTGATGGCAGGGATCTCGACGTGGATCCTCTTCCTTGAGCGCGGACCGTGGGGTGTTGGCCTCCTGCCCCTTGTGATGGTCGTGACGTCTGCACTGTTCCAGGTCCGGGGCTATACCGTTGGGCCGGGCGGACTGCAGATCCATCGGCTTCTGTGGACCACCCGGGTTGGCTTGGACGGGTTGGAGGAGGTTCGTCGGGATCCGGAGGCCATGCGGGGAAGCCTGCGGTTGCTCGGGAATGGGGGGGTGTTTTCGTTCACCGGGCTGTTCCGGAACCGGACGTTGGGGATGTACCGGGCCTTCGTCACCGATCCCCGTCGAGCGGTGGTCCTGCGGCTACCGCGGCGGACGGTGGTGGTCTCACCCGCCGACCCCGAGGCGTTTGTCCGAGAGGTGCAAGAGGTGGTTCGGTAGGGCCCCACTTCGCAGGGGCCCCATCTCATCCGCGAGGGTCTCGCGAACCTGGGGGGTGAGACAGGTTCGTCTGGGACGTCCGAGGACCCCGTCTGCTTTCACGGGTGGGTGACGTCTGGCTGATCGAGATGAGGACGGGGGGCACCCATTCCGGGGATGCACCCAGTTGCGTCCTCTGTTGCCCGGTCCATTCGGAGATCAGGGCGTTGAATGCCTGCCGGGGCGGCGTCGAAGCGAGACCACTCCCGCACCTCCCAGGAGGATCCAGAGGCCCTGTGCGCTGGCCTCAGGAATGGCAGCCGGGCCGAGGTCGCGCAGCTGGAAGCCGTTGAGGGTGGGAA
>JBDLQQ010000215.1:0-2868 GCA_039800465.1 Verrucomicrobiota bacterium | reverse complement strand
GCGTCTCAACGCGAGATTCTTGGTGCCGCCGGAGCCGACATGGAGCCCGAGCCAGCGCCGTCCGGAGAGCTCGTTGCGCTCCAGCCACTGCCCGGCCCACTGGGTCTCGGGCGCCGACAAGTACAGCTCGTACGCCGGACGCGGCAGCCGACGCGGGATGCCGGCGAGGTCCAGCAGGCGACGGTTGTTCTCGGCGGCATGCACGGCGTAGTCCTGCGGGATCGACCCGGTCATGAGCCGGTCGTCGAACGGCTCGTGGTTCTCGTACCGGTGGGTCAACCGCTGTCGGGCCCCGACAGCGGCCGCAATGTAGCGGTATTCACGCCGCCCCTGGGGATGGAGGTTCAACGAGAGGTCGTATCGACGGCGGCGCAGCCTCCAGAGCAGACGCAACGAGGACAGCTTGGAGGCCTTGATGAAGGAATGCTGGAGGACCTCGGTGGGATGCGGGTTGTGCTCCAGGAGGGACTTCGCCCCGGGCCACATCACGAGCACATCGATCTCGGCCTTCGGGCAACCCAGCCGCAGCTCATGCAGGATCGGCGTCGCCATCAAAGTATCGCCGATGCCGGCGAGCGAGATGACAAGAATGCGGTCCATGCAGGTAGCCTAGAACGTCTTGGACAACGTGCAGCGAGTATTAACCCTCAGCTCTCAGCTCTCAACTCCTCGTCCTCCCCCGCTGGAGGCAGCTCCAACACGGCCTCAGCCTCGGCGCCGGGCAGCTGTTCGACCGACCTCAGGCGCCGTTCCATCGCCCGGGTGCGCACCGCGGTCTGGTCGATCGTGTTGGAGGCGGTCGCCAGCTGACGCTTCACCTTGTCGAGGACCTCGCCGAACTTGCCGAACTCGGTCTTCACCGCCCCCAGCACGGTCCAGACCTCGTGGGCCCGCTTCTCGATGGCCAGGGTCTGGAAGCCCACGCGCAGGCTGTTGAGGATGGCCGACAGCGTCGTGGGCCCTGCGACCAGCACCCGATACTTCTGCTGCAGCGAGTCATGGAACCCGGGCTGTCGGAGCACCTCGGCATACAACCCTTCGGTCGGCAGGAAGAGGATCCCGAAGTCGGTGGTCGAGGGCGGTGCGATGTATTTCCTCTGGATGTCGCGGGCCATGGATTCGACCCGAGAGAGAAGACCCCCGACCGCCTGTTCCACCCCGTCCTTGTCGGCCGCTCCGGCGGCCACGACCAGCCGCTCGTAGTCCTCCTTGGGGAACTTGGAGTCGATCGGCAGCCAGACCGGCTTCCCCTGCCCCGTGTCCCGTCCGGGCAGGCGCACCGCGAACTCGACGACCTCGCTGTCGTCCTTCACATGCACGTTCCGACCGTACTGCTCCGGCGTGAGGATCTGCTCGAGGATGGCCCCGAGCTGGTACTCGCCCCAGGTGCCCCGCTCCTTGACGTTGGTCAGCACGCGCTTGAGACCCCCGACGTCGGTGGCGAGCGACTGCATCTCTCCGAGGCCGCGCTGGACGGCCTCGAGGCGTTCGCTGACGAGCTTGAAGGATTCCCCGAGCCGTTTCTCGAGGGTCTCATGGAGCTTCTCGTCGACGGTCCGACGCATCTCCTCGAGCTTCTTCTCGTTGCTCTCCTGGATCTGCTGGAACTTCCGATCCAACCCCTCCCGCGCCTTCAGCTGCTCCTCCTGGTGGACCTTCTCGAGCCCCTTCAGGGCGGTGACGACGTCGTTGAGGGCGGTCTGGAGCCGTTCCCGCTGGAGGTCGAGTTCCTTGCGGTTGGAGGCGGTCAGGTCCTGAACCGCTTTGAGCGTCTCGGCAGCGCGGCGGTCCTGGATCTCCTGGCTGTTCTGGGCCTCCTGCCGGAGCGCCTGACGCAGGGCATCGAGGCGCGACTCGGTCCCGGTCCGGATCTCCTCGAGCGCGGCATTGGTGCGGCCGACCAGCTTCTCGACCTCGCCTCGGGTATCGGCGGCAGCGGACCGGGTGGATTGGGTCAACTGCTCCAGCAGGGCCTTCTGATTCTCACCGAGTAGACCCAGGGTCCGGATGAGGGATTCGTTGGCCTTCGACTGGGACTCCGCGATCTCGGATCGCAGCTGACGGGCCTGTTCGGCCGCCTCGGCACGGGCCTGGCGGAACTCCTCCCTCAGGATCTGATCGAGGCCCAGACCTCCCGGCGCCCCAGCACCTCTCCCCTGGAGCCAGAGGCGGATCAGGATGGCGACAACCCCGATCAGGGTCAGGATGGCGAGGACTGTGGGCATGATGGAACAGGTTGGGGATGGCCCCGTTGGAATCGACAGGAAAATCCGGGCGTGACCCAGCCCGGAAGGCTCCCTCCGCCGGCAGGCACACTCGGAGGCAACACACATCCGATCGCTCGGAAAGTTTTCTCAATATCCATGTCGCCAAATCCCCGACCCATGACACTTTTGTTCGTCCGCCTGTCCCTTCCCCGCACAGTTTCCGATGGAACTCCAGCGTCAGAATGGTTGCTCCGCGCACCCGCTCCACTCGTGTCTCTACGAGTGTCGGGTGATGCACCATCGGCTGTCCCCGAGGAAACACCGATTCGAGTACGGGATCTTCATGATCCAGCTCGACCTCGATGAGCTGGATCTGTGCGACCGGACGCTTCGGCTGTTCGGGCACAATCGTCGGGCCGTGTATGGATTCCGGGACTCCGATCATCTGTCGTTCCCGCCCTCGAATCCGCGTCCGACCCTGAAGGAGTCCCTGATCGCCTGGCTCACGAGCCAGGGAGTCCCGCTTCCGGCGGACGCCCGGATCCGACTCGTCACCCTGCCCCGGGTCCTCGGATACATCTTCAATCCGGTCAGCTTCTACTTCTGTTCCGCGGCGGACGGCACCCCGATCGTGGCCGTGGCCGAGGTCGGGAACACGTTT
>JBDLQQ010000214.1:0-2912 GCA_039800465.1 Verrucomicrobiota bacterium | reverse complement strand
GGACGGTGAACTGGCCCTCGGAACCTGGCAGGGCATCTACGTCTGGGAGCACCGGAAGACGCCGCATGCACGGCAGGTGGTGGTGCATGGGGCAGGCATCTAAATCCTTAGTCCGGCACACCCCGACTCCTGACTGGGAGGATCAATCCTCTATCAAAAACCCAACAGCTACCTCCCGGAGTTCGCCTTCACGACTTTCAATTCCCACTCGACTCACAATCTTTCCCGAGCTTAGATTTAAGCGGGAGGTAGGCTAATCGATGAACAAGCAAATACAGTCAGTTCTCATCTCGTCTGCAGTCTCTCTGATCGCTGCAGGGTCGTTGTCAGGTCAGACAGTATATTACGATGTCACATGGTCAGGCGGTGGAGCCACCGCTTCTGCGAGGGTTGCCATTGACACTTCCGTCAGCGCCGCGACCGATGGCGTGCTTCACCAATACAGCTCATCGTTCTCAACACTTTGGATTCAGTTGTCCCAATTCAGCATTACCGCTGGGAGCACCACCATCCTTCCAACTCAGGACGACTTGACGTCGCTGTCTTGGGCGAGCAGCTCCCCAGTAGATCCAACGAAGTTTTACTTTAACTTTAATGCAGACGACAGCACTCAGGGTGGGACTGCTTGGCAGATCACTGGGGTGCCAGACAAGGGCTTCCAATTGGTGCTGGATCCGTCAGGAAGTGCCACCACCTACAACATGCCACAGGCCTCCTTCTCCGCCGTCCCGGAGCCCGAGGAATGGGCGGCGATCGCCTCCGGCGGACTGCTCGCCTTCGGTATCTGGCATCGACGGTCTCGCAAGGCGAAGAAGGCCTGAGCCCAATCCGCACCACACCCGCCCGATCCGCCCTGCGGATCGGGTGTTTGTCTTTTCAGGGACCGTCTCAAGGGGCTGGGGGCTTGCCCAGCAACCGCTCGAGACCATCCGCCGCGTCCAGCAACCGCAGCAGCAGCAGCGAGGTCGCATCGAAGAATCCGTGCGCCACCACCGCCACCCAGAGCGACCGGTGGGCCAACAGGATCCAACCCAGGCCGACGCCCAGCACTCCGGTCAACGCCACCCCGCCCCAGCCCTGCGGCAGATGTCCCACGCCAAAGGACAAGGCCGTCACCAGAACAATGCCCACCCGACCGACCCGACGGGACATCCACCGGGGCCAGCAGCGACGGAAGGCCGCGAAGACCGCCGCCCGCCAGAGTTCCTCGCGCAATCCCGCCACGACGAAGCTGACCAACGTCGTCACCAGAAGCAGGTAGACCGGGTCCCGCAAGACCGTCGGATCGATCATGGTCTCGATCCGCGGCCGGATCGACTCCACCACCTCCTCCACCGGACCCGACCGGGGCATCAGACCGGTCCAGAGCGCGAGCGACACCGCCAGCACGACGCCCACCCCAAGCCGAAGCAGGATCGAATAGAGGAACCCGAGCGCCCAGGTCTTGCCGTTGAAAGGGGCCGCCGCAAAGAGCTCCCGACGGGAAGGACGCCCCAGGGCAACGATGCCTGCCCCGACGACGAGGAAGATCGCGAGGTTGAGTCCACAGATCCACAGCAGCCCGCCGATGCTTCCCGGGAGCGCCGCCTGCGGAGCGCCTCCGTCGCCCCCACCGGCCCGGTCTGAACCCCAGCTCCCCAGAAACAGCGGCACCACCAGCAGGATCGCCAGCATGGCGATCGACCGGTGACGCGCCACGGGAGGGGTCACCGGTTCGAAGCCGGCCAGGACCGGGGGAGGCTCCGCATTCATGGCAGCGGTCTCGCTCCCGCCTCGGCCGCGTCACGACAAGCGCTGGACACCGCCTCCAATTGGATCAGGAACTGTTCCCGGTGCGCCTCCGGGAGGACCGAAAGGACCTCCGCCTGGAGATCGATGGCCAGCGAGCGGACCTCGTCGTATTTGGCCGAACCCGCCGCGAGCAGTCGGATGCGATAGGCCCGTCGATCGGACTCATGGCGTCGTCGCGAGACCCATCCGGCCGCCTCCATCCGCTCGAGGAGCGAGGCCACGGTGTTGGGATCGCTCGACATCGCCTCCGTCAGATCCCGCTGGGTCATCCCCTTGGGATCCCCCTCCTGCAGGGTCCGCATCACGGTGAACTGGTCGGGCGTGACCCCGATGTGGGCGATGCGGCGTCGGAACGCCTGGTTCAATCCGTACCAGGCGCGTCGCAACAGGGGAGGAAGTCGACGACGACTCGGCGAATCCACAGGGGCGGCTTCGGAAGACATGCTGGGCACGGCGTCCCGGTACGTTCAGGAGAACCCCACCAGCAGGCAAGCCTCGGGGCGGACACAGGCCTCGTGTCGGTGGATGCCGCGATGGCCCCACCCGGCCTCCAGGGTCCTTTGTTTTGGAAGGGATTATGCCGATGGGATTCTGAAGGCGAGGCTTGGGTTGGCTTGGAGTTGCTCTCGGATGGTTGGGACAGACTGATTTGGGAAGCAGCGTGGGAGGATTCGGAGCAACGACGTTCGGATCAGGGCCAAATTGGCCAGAAGGGTTGGGTTGCGGCTCCGGGAGCGGTCCTCTCCGAAGAGAGCGTCGCGTCGCCAGTGGTTGCGGTTCTCCACTCCAGCCCAATGCCCGAGGATGAGTTCCATCCATTGGGGGGCTGTTCGCTCCTGAGCCCCCAGGCTGCTGACGTAGAAGCGACTCTCCTGGGTCGTGGTGCCGCCCTTCTCGACGATCTGCCGGGCCCGAGTTCCCTGGCGGTGGAGTGCAGCGGCGGTGATGAGCTTTCCATCGAGTGCAGGGATGGATTGGACCATCTGCTGGGGGGCGGTCTGTTCGCACCGTCCTGGACCTTCCTTGTGGTCGTAGAGCGCCATGGCCTCCGGGTCCCCATCGGCATGTCGGGCCATGCTGATCACCCCGAAGTGGTTCCGGAGCATCTTACCGTCCAATAC
>JBDLQQ010000213.1:0-2580 GCA_039800465.1 Verrucomicrobiota bacterium | reverse complement strand
ACGATGGCTGGCAGGATCTCGTGGTGGTGGAGTGGTGGGGCGGCATCCGGCTGTTCCTCAATCAGAAAGGCAAACTCGCGGAGGAATCCTTCCGATGGGGGTTGTCCGAACTGTCAGGTCTGTGGAACAGCGTCGTGCCGGTGGATGTCGACGCCGATGGGCGTCTGGACCTCGTCGTGGGTGGTCCCGGTCTGAACTCGGACTACAACTCGACGCTTCCCGTGCGGTTGCAGGCCTTCGATCCGGACCAGGACGGGGTGCTGGAGTTGATGGAGTTGGGATGGGAGGAGGCGCGCAAGGAGTGGGTGCCGCTGAGGAGTCTCGAATACCTCGGCGAGGCCTTCCCGGGGATGGCGGTCCGCAGTGGGAGTCACCGGGCGTTCGCCGAGGGGGCCTGGAAGGCCGTGCTCGATGAGTCGGGGCCCATCGTGTGGTCGCGTGAGGTGCGTCGGGTCGACTCCCTGCTCCTGCTGAATCGTGGAAATCGGTTCGAGGCCCGCCCCCTGCCGCCTCGGGTCCAGTTCGCCCCGACGTGGGGACTGGCGGTGGCGGACTGGGATGCGGACGGCTGGGAGGACCTGGGCGTGGTCCAGAACCAGCGGCATCTGCGGTCGGACCTTCCGCCGGCCATGAATGGGGAGGCGCTGGTGCTGATGAATGACCGAAAGGGTGGGTTTGCCGTGTTCGACGGCAGCGGGTCGGGATTCGAGATGCGGGGGGAGGGACGTGGGCTCGCCGTCGGGGACATCGACGAGGACGGCCGCGCTGATGTGGTGGTCGGTCAGAACGACGGGCCTGCGGGGTTGTTCCTCAACCGGGCCCCGGGGAAGGGGCTGACGGTCGTCCTGCAGGGCACGATGGGGAACCCTGATGCGATCGGTGCCGTGATGCGGCTCCGGTCGGCGGAGGGCCGTCTCGGACCGAAGCGACTGGTCCGCGCCGGGGGAGGCCATTGGTCGTGTGATTCCCCGATCCAGATCCTAGGTGCCACGTCGGCTCCGAAAACCCTGTGGGTTCGGTGGCCGGACGGATTCGAGTCGGAATACCCGATTGAGTCGGGTGCCTCCCGTGTGGTCCTCCGGAGGTGAGGTCGGGTCAGGGTCTTTTGTTGTGAGTAGTGGAAGTATCGCTGGGCCAGAGGATTTTCGATTTCGGTAAACATTCCACCCTCTTGAGGGGTCTTCTGAGGTGGGATGAACCTTCAAACTCTCGGCAAGCCTTCCAACCGCCGTTTGCAGGCTGATCCGGGAGACGGACTTCGTTTCCTTCACATCCCCAGAGGCGTTCGATGCCTGTGGGTGAGGGCTGGCGAGGATGCCCGGTCCATGGGCAGCGCATGGATGCCCCGAATCGCGACACCCATTCGGAGGACGAGGTGTTGGACGCGGGGGCCGTCGTGGGGCGATTCATTCCCCGAGGCAGACGAGGACCCGGGGATCCCGTGCGATGAGGCGACCGGAACCGAGCGCAAACGGTGCCCGGGTTCCCTTGCCGAGGATCTGGACCCGGGAGCGGATCTGGAACCGGTCGGAGCTGGCGGCGGCCACGACGAGTTCCCCGGATTCCAGCAGGAGCACCAGATCCTCCCCGGCCAGCAGAACTGTTCCGGCTCCCAGCGAGGGTTCCGACCAGCGGACCTTCCCGGTCTCCCACGCCACGCAGCGGAACTCCGGCCCGTGCTCCTGGCGCCCGTGGAACCCATAGAGGAACCCGTGGTGAAGAACCGGGGTGGCGTAATGTGCAGAGAGGGATTGGTCCCCCGACCAGACCACCTCGACCTTGTCCCCTGTCCGACGCAGCAGGACGGCTCCGGTGTCGTAGCTCGTGGTGAGGAAGATCTCCGGGCCGTTGACGAGCGGGCTTGCGGCATTGACGGAGGCATGTTGACGAGAGCGCCACCGGTGGACGGGTCCGACCTTGCCGTCAGCCCGGGTCAGCACGAGACCCTCTCGCGTGAAGAACGCGATCTCCTCCACTCCGGGGCCTGGAACAGGCGAGGCGTATCCGGCCTCGTGATCGGTGGCCCTCCAGAGCAGTTTCCCAGTGGCGAGGTCGAATGCGGCGATCCCGCCACCCTCCCGGTTTCCGAGATTCAGGAAGATCCGTGGCCCGACGATCAGCGGGGAGCAGGCGGGGCCAAAGAACCCCTTGTCGGCCCCGAGGTCTCGTCCGGCTTCGACCGACCACACCTTCTTTCCATCAGCGAGGTCCAGACAGGTCAGTCGGCCTTCAGCCCCGAAGGTGATGACCTGGTTCGTCGTGGCGGCCGGGGTGCCCCGAGGGCCATCGTCGAATCCAAACCCGTCGACATAGGCCGTCGGCGCCTGATGGGTCCACCGGGCATTGCCGGTTGCCAGATCGAGACTTCGAACCCGCTCCTGGTCGCCCTCGCGATCGAAGACGATGACCTGGCTCCCGCGGATGATCGGACCGCTGTAGCCGGATCCGACTGCTTGTTTCCAGATCCGGCGCGGACCGGTCGATGGCCAGGAAGTGATCCGTTCCGTTGTGGATCCGTTCCGTTCTGGCCCGAGGAATTGCGGCCAGTCGGCGGCCTTTCCGCCGGTGAAGAGGAGGCAC
>JBDLQQ010000212.1:0-5831 GCA_039800465.1 Verrucomicrobiota bacterium | reverse complement strand
CGGCGGACATCACCGTCCAATCTCTGACGATCTCGGCGGTGACGAGCACGAAGGTCTACGACAAGACCACGAGCTCGGTGGGCGTGCCAACGGTGAGCGGACTGCAGGGGACGGACACGGTGACGGGCCTGGTGCAGGTGTTCGACTCGGTGAATGTCGGACCACATACCCTGAGCGTGACTGCCTACCTTGTGAATGATGGCAACGCCGGGGGGAACTACACGGTCTCCCTGACCACGGCGACTGGCACCATCACCGTTCGCCCGTTGACGATCTCGGCGGTGACGAGCACGAAGGTCTACGACAAGACGACGACCTCGGCCGGCATACCGACGGTGAGCGGCCTGCAGGGGACGGACACGGTGACAGGCCTTATGCAGGTGTTCGATTCCGTGAATGCCGGTCCCCGCACCCTGAGTGTGAGTGCCTACACGGTGAACGACGGCAACAATGGAGGAAACTACGCGGTCACCACGAACACGGCCTTGGGGTCGATCACCAGGGCGCCGCTCCTGATCAGTGCGGTGTCGGCGAACAAGACCTATGACGGCACGACGAACTCGCCGGGGGTTCCCACGGTGACCGGACTGATCTCTCCGGATACCGTGACGGGATTGGTTCAGGCCTATGACTCGCCGAACGTCGGAATCCGCACCCTCCGCGTGACGGCCTACACGGTGAATGACGGCAACAACGGGGGGAACTATGCGGTCACCACGAACACGGCGACGGGTGAGATCGGGTCCCGCGATGCCCTGCTTCGGTACATCGGCCAGACCTATGCCGTGACCTCGGGTTCAAGCCAGACCACGGCGCAGGTCCAGTTGGCTGCCAGCATCCAGGATCCGACCCAGGTCCCGATCGTGGGCGCTCTCGTGCGGTTCGTGGATGTCGAGACCGGGAAGGTCCTGGCGGACAACGTCCCGGTCGCGCGTGTGGCGGGCACCCCGGACACCGGGACCGCGGCGGCGTGGGTCACCCTGAGCACGGGACAATACGGGGCGCAGAGCTATCTGGTCCGGGTCGAAGGCATCGGGAACTACAACAACGACGACCAGGTGGATGTGGAGAAGACCTGCGTGGTCTCAGTGGTCATCCCGACGCCGAGCTCCTCCATCATCGGGGGTGGCACCCTCAAGTACGACAGCACCGCGGCAGGCACCTATCGCGGGACGACCGCCAACAAGGCCTTCAGCGTGGCGCTTCGCTACACCAAGTCCGGGAGCAACCCCAAGGGCCAGGCCTATGTGATCCTTCCCCAGGAAGACGGGAGCATGGTGGAGATCAAGATGACCTCGATCACCTCCATGACGGTCAGTGGCACCGGACCGATCACGGGTGTCGCGACGGCCAAGGGCACCGCGTTCCGGATCAAGAACGGGGTGGTCACGACGATCGACGGCAACCTGCAGATCAACCTCGTCATCACGGACCTCAGCGCGACCAACGGGAGCCCGGGATCGACGATCGCCTTCCAGGCACTGTCCTCCAAGGACGGGTCCATGCTCTATTCGACAAGCTGGAAGCTCGTGACCACGACCAGCAACGGCGTGACCTCGAGCCGGTGGCAGACCGTGGGGGTTCCCGTAGTCACGGGTGTGCTGGATGCCGGCCTGTGACCGGAGCCCGGAGCAAAGGCGGAATCCAGGAGGGTGGGTGCTGCAGTGCCCTGCAGCACGGGGTACGGACAGCGCCCACCCTCCCCAGGCTCCGCTCCCAACCCTGCTGGGGGATCCACTGGAACCTCCGATCTTCGCTCTCAACTCGCCTTTGCCCTCTGCCGGAGCGAACGACTACGCTCCGCCCATGGACTGGCAGCAGATCGCAGCCTTGGGCGTCGTGGGGGTCACCGCGACCCTCATGGCGTGGCGGCTGCTCCGTCCCCGGCGATTGGATTTCCGGAAGGCCACCCACTGTGGCTGTGGGTCCACGACCAACCCGGTCGGACTGGTGATCACCGGACGCCGGGGTGAGAGACCCCAGATCGTCTTCAAGACTCCTTCCCGATGAACCGATACCGAGGTCTCCTGGCAGTCCTTCATTTCACCCTGACGGGCTTGGTCAGCCTCGGTGCGGAAACCGCGGCGACGCCACGGGAACAGGCCGACGGACAGGCCCTGGCCCTCGAGGTCCGGTCGCTGCGGCCCGCCTCGACGACCACCAACCGGGCCACGCTCGAGATCCGCAATGCGTCCGGAAAACGCCAACGTGTCCCCGTCGTCATCGAGACCATCGCACCTCAACCCGACACCGACCGGTGGTCGACGCGGTATCTGGCGGGTTCCTCGGACATGGGGACGTCGGAGGCCGTCGAGATCCTGCATCGGTCCGACACCGCGCCGGAATATCGGCTCCAGAGTCCGAAGGGAGCCCAGGCCTCACCGGTCGCCCCCACCGAGACGGGACGGTCCTTCGCCGGATCGGACTTCAGCCTCATCGACCTCGGCCTCGAGTTCCTCCACTGGCCCCAGCAGCGGCTCATCCCCGCCCCGAAGGACCACCCCCACATGGTGAAGGGCCGTTCCTGCCGGGTTCTCGAGAGCCGCAATCCCTCGGGCAAGCCCTACTCCCGCGTGGTGTCCTGGATCGATCTCGAGTTCCGGGGACTGATCCAGGCCGATGCGTATGACGCCCGCGGTGAACTCCTCAAGCAGTTCAGCGTGGGCTCGTTCAAGAAGGTCGACGGCGTCTGGATGCTCAAGGACATGGAGATCATCGACGAGCAGCGGGGAACCAAGACCCGGCTCGAGTTCGAACTCACGGTGCCCCAGCAAGCCCGCTGAGACGGCGTCACCGGGGATGCCAAGCACCCGGGCACGATCCGCGCCGGGACGGACCCATCAGGATCCCAACCCGCTTGCCCCGTCCGACGAGAGCGCGTCGGCACGCGACCGCGGCACCGTCCCCAGGGCCTCCACCAGCTGCCGTTGGAGGATCGAGACCAGGTTCCGCGCTGCGGTCCGAGACGGAGAGAGACCGGGAAGCTCCGCCCAATCCGCCTCGATCAGCTGGCCCAACACATCGCCCACACCGCTCCGCCCGACCGACTCGGCTCCCCTCGGATCGAGTCCCATCTCCACCAGCAACCGGGCCTCGAAGGCGAGGACCATGCGGGGTTGTCCCGGCTGGGCCGACAGGGCGGACAGCCAGGATCGGAACAGAGCATAGAATTCCGGGATGGGCGTGTCCTCCTCCGTCGCACGCTCCAGCAACGCCACCGCGTACGCCACCTGCACGAGCTTCCCATAGTCCGTGCGGAGCCGTTCATGACGTTCGACCGGGACGAATTCCCGGAACGTGTGGAGATGGGAGCGGCTCGACCGCACGAAGCCAAGGGTGCCGGCGAACAGCAGGTCCACGGGGGCCGCGTGCCCGGATTTGGGCTTCCGGATCCCCTTGGCCAGGGTTCCGAACCGACCGTGCTCCGCGGTGATCCAGTGGAGGATCAGGCTGGTGTCGGAGAACGGATGCATCCGGACGATCACCCCCTCGGCCTGTTCCAGCGGTGCGGCGCCCATGATGTCCCCCCGGTTCAGCCGAACCGCTTCACAAGCCGGTTCTCCTCCCGCTTCATGAGTCGACGCGCCCCGGGCTCGAGATCATCGAACCCCCGCAGGTGCAGGATGCCATGGATGACATAGCGACGGACCTCCTCGGACCAGGTGGTTCCGAACTCACGGGCCTGCCGCACGGCCTCCGCCACGCAGATGAAGAGCTCCCCACACACCCGTTCCCGGGAGCTGCCCTGGTCGAAGGTGATGATGTCGGTCGGCCCCTCGTGTCCCAGGAACTGCTCGTTCAGCGCCGCCGAACGGCGCGCCCCCACCAGGTGGATGCCCAGTTCCGCCGACTGCCCCGCCTCGGACTGGACCTCCTCGACCAGCGCCCGCAGCGACCGGGTATCGACCTTCCGGTCCCGTTGCCGATTGGAGATCCACACGCGGACCTCCGGCGCTGCTGACGGCTTCGGCTTCTTGGAAGCCGGCCGTTGGGGTTTCCTGCTGTTCCGGGTGGCCATCGGGACAGGGGCTGGACTCATGCCGCCACCGCGACGTCGCGGGGCACCTCCGACAGAATCTGGGCGAGGATGCGGTCGGCATCCATGCCCTCGGCCTCGGCCTCGAAGTTGCCGATCAGGCGATGGCGCAGCGCGGCGGGTGCGACCGAGGCGATGTCGTCGAACCCCACATTGAAGCGCCCCTGCGTCAGGGCCCGGACCTTCGCTGCGAGGACCAGCACCTGGGCACCCCGGGGACTACTGCCGAACCGGAGATACCGGGTTGCGACCGCCGCAGCGGTGGCGGTACCGGGATGCGTCGCCAACACCAGACGCACCGCGTAGTCCTTCACGTGCGAGGCGATCGGCACGCCGCGGACCAGGGTCTGGAGCGACACCAGGGTCGTGCGGTCCAGGACCCGTTCGGCCACCGAGGAGGACCCCTCCGTGGTGCGATTGAGGATCTCGGTGAGGTCGTCCTTCGAGGGATAGCGGACCAGCAGCTTGAAGAAGAACCGGTCCAGCTGGGCCTCGGGAAGCGGATAGGTTCCCTCCTGGTCGATCGGGTTCTGGGTCGCGAGGACGAAGAACGGACGCGGCAGCGGCCGGACCTCGCCCCCGGCGGTGACCTGACCCTCCTGCATCGCCTCCAGCAGCGCCGACTGGGTCTTCGGGGTCGCGCGGTTGATCTCGTCGGCCAGCAGCAGGTGGGCAAAGACCGGCCCCTTCTGGAACTCGAACCGTCGCCGTCCGTCCTCGCCCTCCATCACCAGGTTGGTGCCGAGGATGTCGGCCGGCATGAGGTCGGGGGTGAACTGGATCCGGCTGAAGCCCAGTTCCAGCGTCTCCGAAAGGGTCCGGACCAGCAGGGTCTTCCCAAGGCCCGGGACCCCTTCGAGCAGCACATGGCCGCCCGAGAAGATGGCGGTCAGGACGCCATCGACGATCTCCTGCTGTCCCACCAGGACCCTCCCGATGGACTCGCGGAGCCGGGAAAAGGTGTCTCGGAACGCGGCGATCTGGGATTCGGTGCTCATTCGGGTCGGACCTCATCACGAGCCTAGGCACCAACACGACCGAGGCAATGCTGGAAGGGGCACGCGCAGCGGGGAATCCAGGGGAGAGGCACGCGGAGACGCGGAGACACGGAGGAAAAGAAGAAAGGGGGAAACCCTGGGGCGTCGCCAGAACCCGCGCTCCCGATCCACGCGATGGCTCAGCCGCCCTGGGATCCCGCGTTCGCTGGACGGGAAACCCGAATGGTCCGGGAACCCGTCTCCAGATCGATGGGAGTCTCGGTGACCTGGCCCCCGGGCCAGCGCACCCAGACCGTCTTCGGTGTCGACCGGACGCCGAGCACCAGCGTTGCCCCGGCCTCGGACCAGTAGCCCGACCCCGCCTGCAGCTCCCGGACGGGACCTCGGCCGTCGGCGTAGACCAGGGCCACCTGGGCCCCGATCGCATCGCGGTTCGACGACAAACCCTCGAGCCGTACCCGGATTCCCGGACGCGCACCCTGGTTCCGGAACAGCATCGTGGGCCCGCCATTCTGGGCGACCGCGAGGTCGACCCGACCGTCCTCGTCAAAGTCCGCCAACGCGGCGCCCCGCTGCTCGCCATGGACCTGGACGCCGGTCACCTGTCCCTCCACCGCCCGGAAGCCGCCGCGCCCATCGCCCTGGAGCCACAAGCCGCGACCGCCATCCAGACGCGGAGTCTCCGGCTGCGACCCGAAGAAGTTCTGAGCCAGGAACAGGTCCTCCACACCGTCCCCATCGGCATCGCCCACGCAGAGACCGAAGGCGGCGGACATCTGGGCCTCGATGGGCAACGG
>JBDLQQ010000211.1:0-4625 GCA_039800465.1 Verrucomicrobiota bacterium | reverse complement strand
AGGGGGAACTGCTCGCCAAGTTCGCCCAGCGGACCCTGAAGGCGAAGAAGGTCGCCGTGCTCTCCGACGTATCCGCCCCCTACTCGGTCGGGCTGGCGGAATTCTTCACCAAGCCATTCCTCGCCGCCGGGGGGACGATCACCGCCGAGCAGAAGTACCAGACGAAGGACAAGGACTTCCGGGCGGCACTCACCGCGATCAAGGCGACCGAGCCGGATGCGATCTTCGTCCCAGGCTACTACACCGAGGCCGGCCTGATCGTTGCCCAGGCCCGTCAGCTCGGGCTCACGGTGCCGATCTTTGGCGGGGACGGCTGGGAGTCGCCACAGCTCATCGAGATCGCCGGCGCCGCGCTGGAGAACACCTTCTACTCCACCCACTACTCCCCACAGGTATCCAGTCCCGAGAGCAACGCCTTCACCAAGGCCTTCCAGGCCCGCTTCAACGGGAGCATCCCAGACGCCATGGCCGCACTCGGCTACGACTCGGCAAAGGTCCTGGTCGATGCCATCCGCAGGGCCGGATCCACCGATCCCATCAAGATCAAGGAAGCCCTTGCCACCACGAAGGACTTCCCCGGGGTCACCGGGAAGACCACCCTCGATGCCCAACGCAACGCGTCCAAGGGCGCCGTCATCATGACCGTCAAGGACGGCAAGTTCCTCTTCGTCGAGACGTTCACACCTTGAACGGATCCAGCCTCTCAGCCCAGCGGGAGAAATCCCTGGGCGGAGGTGTGTTCATTGAACGGCTCGACGCAGGCGGGATCCTCGTTCCGGGCACTGTTGACGATCGTCGACACCCGATGACGGAACAACGTCGCCGACGGCGACGGTTGCATCACAGATCGGAGGGAGTCCGGGTTGCTGGTCGGGTCCAACCAGATCCTGAGCCCTCCTGAACCCAACAGCACCGGCATCCGGTCATGGATGGGCTCCATGTCGGCGTTGGCGCCCGTCGTGACCACCGTGAAGGTCTCCAGATCCACTTCCTCCCCGGGTGGCCTCCACGTCTCCCAGAGCCCTGCCAGAAGGAACACGGAACGATCCGGCCGCAGGAATCGCCACGGCAGCGGTCGTTCCCCCGATCGTTCCCACTCGAAGAACCCATCCACCGGGATGGCACAGCGACGACGTCGGAACGCCTCCCGGAACGCGGGCCGGGTGGCCACCGTCTCGCCCCTCGCATTGACGCACTGGAACGCGATCTTGGGATCCTTCGACCACGATGGGATCAACCCCCAGCGGAGGAACACCCCTTGGATGCCCCCTTCACCTCGTCGAATCACGACCGTCGACTGGCCCGGGGCGACATTGTAGCGGGGGCCGGGATGTTCGATCTCGACCACCTGCCCCTCCACCTCTGCAATCCGGGTCCTGCCTCGGCTGGTCAGTGAGAAACGCCCACACATCGGCGCCAGCATGGACGGAAACGAGGAGGATGGAGAGTCCAGATGGAGCGGCCCCAGCCGGGTGACACAATCCGTCCGTCACGAACTCATCCATTGACCCGCCCTCTCAACCTGCAAGGGTCCCATCCCGCGCCCCAACATGACAGGCGCTTCCCATTCATGAACCTCATCTCCGTTCGCCACCTTGCGGCAGCCATCGCGCTCGCCGGCACCCTCAACGCCCAGAACGCCCCGGACCTCAAGGATCCGAAGCTCAAGCTCAGCTACGCCATCGGAACCCAGATGGGCACCAGCATGCGCGATCAGGGAGTGGACGTGGATCCGAAGGCCCTTGCCGCTGGCCTGGCCGACGCCCTCGCGGGCAAGCCGGGTCTGACGGAGGCGGAGATCCGGGACGTGATGAACGAGTTCCGCACCCAGATGATGGCCAAGCAGCAGGCCAAGATGCAGGCGGAGGGGGCCAAGAACGTCAAGGCGTCCGAGGATTTCCTTGCCGCCAACGCAAAGAAGGAAGGCGTCAAGGCCACCGCCTCGGGCCTTCAGTACAAGGTCGTCAAGGCCGGCAACGCCTCCGGCAAGTCCCCCGGGCCGCGTGACACCGTCAAGGTCCACTACCACGGCACCCTTCCCGACGGCTCCGTGTTCGACAGCTCCGTGGATCGTGGCGAGCCCGTCTCGTTCCCCGTCGATGGCGTGATCCCGGGCTGGACCGAGGCCCTGCAGCTGATGAAGGAGGGTGACAAGTGGCAGATCGTCATCCCCGCCAAGCTCGCCTACGGCGAGAACGGTGCCCCTCCCAAGATCGGCCCCAACACGGCACTTGTCTTCGACGTGGAACTGCTCGGCATCGAGAAGGCCAAGTAACGCACCGACACCTCCTCGGAAACAAAAAGGGAGCCGGAACACCGGCTCCCTTTTTTGTTGCCCACAAAGCCCGACCAAGATGCCGGGCTACTTCAGTCCCGCGAAGACGTGGTGGACATCATCATGATCGTCGAGGGTCTGCAGGAACTCCACGACCTGGGCGCGTTCCTTCTCCCCAAGCTCGACCGGATTCTTGGCGAGATACCGCATCTCGCTGGCAAGAATCGTCCAGCCCGCCTCCTTGAGCCACTTGCTGACGTGGGCGAGCTCCTTGAGGTCGGTGAAGAACCGGGCTGCCTGCCCCGACTCAGGAGCCTCGTTACCCTCCATCTTCTCGACGTTCTGGGCCCCAGCCTCGATGGCGTCGGCCTCGGGGTCCCGTCCAGCATCGGAATGGGTGGCTTCGACAACACCCATGTGCTCGAAGAAGAACCCCATCGACCCGGGCTGGCCCATCTGGCCGCCCTTTCCAAAGAGATGTCGGATGTCGGGAGCGGTGCGGTTCCGGTTGTCGGTCAGGCACTCCACAACCACCGGCACCTTGTGCGGGGCGAATCCCTCGTAGACCACCGACTCGTACTCGACCTTCTCGTCGAGCAGGCCCGCACCCTTCTTGATGGCGCGATCAATGGTGTCGCGGGTCACGCTGGCCTTCTTGGCCTTGTCCACGGCCACGAAGAGCCGTGCGTTCAGGTCCGGGTCTGCCCCACCCAGCTTGGCCGCGATCATGATCTCGCGGACCATCTTGCCGACGACCTGACCCTTCTTGTGGGCGGCAGCCTCACGGCCCGCCTGTTTCCATTGAGCACCCATGATGATTCGTCAGGAGCATGGTCCAAACCAGACACCTAGAGAAGGGCAGAAACAGCAGCGTCTCAATACGACCCAGGCCGCACCCACCCGGAGCAATACCCGGGAAGGGTCACGACGAGGCCTGGCGGACCGCCTCGAGTTCCTCCCATCGGGCAAACAGACGGGCCGTCTCCGCCCGGGCCGCTTCGAGCTCGCGGGTGAGATCCACGGTCTGAGTGCCGTGCTTCCGGTGGAAATCGGGATCGGCGAAGCGTCTCTCAAGCTCGGTCACCCGGGTCTCCGCTACCAGGATCACCCCCTCCATGCCCTCCAGCTCCTTCTGCTCCTTGAAGGTCAATCTTCGGGACTTCGGGGCCACAGGCTTGGCGACCTTCGCCTCAGGAGTCGGCGCCGCAGGTCGAACCGGGGCCTCCTGGCGCCGCCGCTTCTCGAGGTAGTAGTCGTAGTTGCCAGAGCTGAACACGACCCGTCCCCCACCCTCGAAGGCGAGGATGTCGGTGCTCACACGGTTCAGGAAGTAGCGGTCGTGACTGACCATCAGGACCACGCCTGGAAACTGCAGAAGCGCCTCCTCGAGGACCCTCAGGGTGGGGAGGTCGAGGTCGTTCGTCGGCTCGTCAAGGATCAGGAAGTTGCCGCCCCGCTTCAGGATGCGGGCGAGCAGAAGACGACTCCGCTCTCCGCCGCTCAGGTGCTTCACCCGGGCGACGAGGCGGTCGTCGTTGAACAAGAACCGCTTCAGGTAGGCACGCAGCGAGAGACGCCCCTCCCCGAAGACCACAAACTCGGTGCCGTCCCCCACCGCGTCGAGCACGGTCGCCTCCGGATCCAGCTGCAGCCGGGCCTGGTCCACATAGTTGAACCGCGTGAGTGGTCCCACCCGCGCCTCGCCCTCGGTGGGTTTTAGCTCGCCCAGCAGGATCTTCAGGAGAGTGGTCTTGCCGAGGCCGTTGCGGCCGGTGATGCCGATCCGCTGCCCCCCGGCGAACTTCAGACTCACACCCGAGAACAGCTGTCGTCCTCCAAACTCCATGCCCACGTTGGCCAGTTCCGCCACCCGGTTGCCCAGCGGCGGCGGAGGCGGGATCACGAGGTCGACATCCCGTTCGAACTCGGGCGCCTTCTCCTCCACCGCCTGCTCATGGGCGGCCATGCGGATCTTGGACTTGGTGCGCTGCGCCCTTGGACCGGTCCGATACCATTCCCACTCCCGTTTGAGGGCCACCTGACGCTTGTGCTCCACCAGCTCCGCCGTGGCCTGACGTGAGGCCTTCGCCTCAAGGTAGTCCGCGTAGGTTCCCGAGTGGGACCAGAAGGTCCCGTCCGCCAGCTCCACCATCCGGTTGATGCACCGCTCGAGGAAATAGCGGTCGTGTGTGACCAGCAGGAAGGCCGACGGATAGTACTCGAGGTAGTCCGCCAACCATTCGATCGACTCGTTGTCGAGGTGGTTGGTCGGTTCATCGAGGATCAGCAGATCCGGGCGGGAGATGATGGCCCGACACAGGGCGACCCGACGTTTCTCACCGCCCGAGAG
>JBDLQQ010000210.1:0-8681 GCA_039800465.1 Verrucomicrobiota bacterium | reverse complement strand
GGATCGGCCCCCGTCCCTCCGAATCTGGCCGGCGTGGATCATCCTGGGAATCGCCCTCACGGTGATCGTGGTCGCCCAAATGCAGGACGCGATGCCGTTCCAGTATCGGAACCTGTTCACGCTCGGAACCGTGAGCATCACCCTTCCGGCACTTCTGATCTGGTGGATGCTGGGATCCGGGTTGCGATGGAAGACCCGATGGAAGGGTCTGGGTTGGATGACGCTCTGTGCCGGCTTCATCGTGGCCCTGTTCAGGATCCAGGGCGTTTCCGGGGATTTCGTGCCCATCATCGCATTCCGATGGTCCTCCCCCAGCCTGGCCCCCGTACCCACCCCGCAACCCAATGTTCCAGGCACCACCCGGGCGGTTCGATCGGATTTCCCACAGTTCCTCGGCGCCGCTCGGGACGGGCAGCTCGCGGAGCCCCTGCTCGCCACCAATTGGTCTGCCCAAACACCACGCCTCCTCTGGCGTCGCCCCGTCGGATCCGCATGGTCCGGGTTCGCGATCGTCGGCAATCGCGCGCTGACCCAGGAGCAACAGGGAGCCGACGAACTCGTGACGGCCTATGATCTGGAGACGGGGCGACCTCTGTGGGCCCATACCAACACCGCGCGCTACAACACCACCATCGCCGGCGAAGGACCAAGGGCCACCCCGACCGTCGTCTCCAATCGCGTCTACACCCTGGGCGGAACCGGCATCCTCAACTGCCTCGAACTCGAGACCGGACAAAAAGTCTGGAGCCGGAACCTCACGAACGACGCGGGACGAAAGGTGCCGGAGTGGGGCTACTCGGGATCGCCGTGGAGCGATGGACGACTGGTGGTCGTCCAGGCCGGCGGTGGCGGCAAGGGCCTCATCGCCTACCGGGCCGACTCCGGCGAAGTGGCCTGGTCCGGCGGGGATTCAGGAATCAATTACGCCTCACCCTTCCGGGTCGACCTCGCCGGCCAATCCCTGTTCCTGATCTTCGGAGGGCGCTCGCTCACTGCGCATGACCCGGCCGATGGACATGTGCTCTGGGATCATCCGTTCGGCGAGGGCATGCCTCTCGTGGCCAACCCGATCCTCGTCTCGTCCAACCGCGTCCTCATCACCGCGGGCTACAACGTCGGGGCAGAACTCCTGGAGATCCCCGGACCGGGCCAGCCCCCGGTCAGCATCTGGAAGACCAAGCGGCTCAAGGCGAAGTTCTCCAATCCGGTCCGACGCGGCGATGTGGTGTATGGACTCGATGATGGCATCCTCGTGGGACTCGACCTGAAGGAGGGCTCCCAGCTCTGGAAGGAGGGCCGGTACGGCCACGGACAGGGACTCTGGGTGGGGGACACCTATCTGCTGATGTCGGAATCCGGGAAACTCGTCCTGCTCCAGCCCACACGGACTGGTCCGAACGAGCTAGGATCGTTGCCGGTCTTCGACGCCAAGACCTGGAACCCCATCGCCCTCGCCGGGGATCGCCTGCTGGTCCGGAACGATCGCGAGGCGGCCGCCTGGGTCCTGCCCCTCCGGGCACCCTGAGCACCCCCGTCGGACGCAAGACGTCGGCCCTTCAACGGCGACGATTGTAGGATTCGGCGCCGTATTTTTCTGACGCCAACAAACGGATCCGTTCCTCGAGGGACGGCGTCATGACGAGGGGACTCCAGTCGACATCCGGGCAGACCTCGCGGAGTCCGGATTCCCAATCCGCCCGGGACACCTCCAAGCCCTTCGGCTGCACACTGCCCTGGATCAGCAGTCCGAGCCGATTCCGACGTTGAGCCGCACCGGCGATCTTGAAGCCGCGATGCAACAGGTCGTGTTTCTCCGCCCCGATGAAACACTGCCCCGGTCCCCGGGCATCGCAGCATGGGGCGAGGTCCGTCCGGACACCCAGCGCGGCGAAGGCCCTCTGGAGCCATTCATGCTGGAGCCGGTAGCTGGTCTCGGCGGAGATCCGGTATCGGGCATGGTCCGGAGGAACCACGACGCTGTAGGTCCAGTCCGCGTCGTGCGGCACGAGGCCACCACCGGTCGGCCGCCGGATCAGGGGGCGCAACGACGTCAGGGAGGCGATTTCCATGTGCCGCTGGAAATACCCGAACGTCGCAGCAGGCAGGGACCAGCCATAGGTCCTGAGGACGGGCGACCCGAGGGCGGCGGACGCCTCCAGGAGCGCCTCGTCCACCGCCATGTTCACTTCAGGTGATCGGACGCCGGAATCGAAATGGAACCATGTCTCCCGCACGCGCCGAAGCATCGGCGACTTCAATGTCGGGACAAGCCCGGGATCCCAGTCAGGCTTCCCACTTTGAGAGGCGACCACGGTTTGGTGAACGCATCCTTGGCAACTCCCCCTGGGTTTTGGTCCTGTGATCCCTGATGAAACGATCCCTCGGAGCGTTCTACAACGTCGAGACCCCGCAATACGGTCCGGATTGGCAGCTCCGGTTCACGGTTCAGATGCTCTTCCCAAGGTAGGGGACGCACGAACCGAGGATCTGGCACCCCATGGACCCATCCTCCACGGCGACCCTCGACCCGACTTTCTCCATGCCGCTTCCCCTCCACTCCCTTCGCGCCGGCGTCATTGGCACAGGCTTCATCGGACCCGTTCACATCGAAGCCCTCCGGCGCTTGGGTGTCCAAGTGACCGCTCTCTGCGGCTCCACCCGATCCGCCACCGAGACCGCGAACCGGTGGGGCATCCCCGAGGTGCATGGGGATTACGACTACCGGGGACTCGTCCAGTCGCCAAACGTCGACGTCGTCCACATCACGTCGCCCAACAAGGCCCACGTCGAACAGGCCCTCGCGGCGTTGAAGGCCGGCAAGCACGTGGTCTGCGAGAAACCATTGGGAATGGACACCCGGGAGACCGCCCGGGTGGTGAAGGCCGTGGAACGGCCCGGAGCGCCGGTCTTCGCGGTGAACTACATGTGCCGCTTCTTCCCGGCCGTGCTCCAGATGCGGGCCCTCGTCCAACGCGGTGCCCTGGGCCGGATCCTCCACGTCCAGGGCCACTTCTTCCAGGACTGGCTCCTGAAGGACACCGACTACAACTGGCGTCTGCTGGCCAGCGAGGGCGGGAAACTGCGCGCCATCGGGGACATTGGAACCCACTGGATCGATGCGGTTTCGTTCATCCTGGGCGCCCGGGCAGAGGCGGTGTTCGCCCACCTCGGGACCGCTCACGCCACCCGCTACCGGCCGCGCGGCGAGGTGCAGACCTTCACCAAGGCCGCCGGGAAGAAGGGGATCCCGTATGCCGTCGACACCGAGGATTTCGGGAGTGTCCTGCTGCGCTTCGGGAAGGCCTCCCACGGACACGTCGACCGCGTCCATGCCAACGCCTCCGTCTCCCAGGTGGCCGCCGGATGGAAATGCAGCCTCTACATCGGGATCTATGGGACCGAGGGGAGCGTCCAGTGGGAGTTCCAGAATCCAAACCACCTCATCCTCGGCCGTCGTGACGAACCCAACCAGATCCTCCAGCGCGGCACGGCCGGGTTCCAGGAGGACGTGGTGGGCTTCACCGACTATCCCGGAGGCCATCCCGAGGGATTCCCCGACAGCCACAAGATGCACTACAGGGCGGTCTACGAGCACATCGCCAGCGGACGCAGGACACCGGTCCTGTTCGCCACAGCCCGGGAAGGACACCACGAGGTCGCCCTCTGCGAGGCCATCCTCCGCAGCAGCCGACGCGGTCGCTGGGAGGAACTGAGAGCCGAGGCGCGGGCATGACGACAGACTATCTGGTGATCGGCGGTGGGGTGATCGGGCTCAGCGTGGCACGCGAGCTCCGGGCTCGGCACCCGCAGGCAACCATCACCCTCATAGACAAGGAGCCCGAGCCCGGCCGCCATGCAAGCGGCCGGAACTCCGGCGTGCTCCATGCCGGGTTCTATTACTCCGCCGATTCTCTCAAGGCCCGGTTCTGCCGGGAGGGCAATGAGGCGCTCCGGCACTACATCCAGGAGCGGAGGCTCCGGTTCAACCCGTGCGGCAAACTCGTCGTCGCCCAGACCGAGGCCGATCTTCCACAGCTCGCGGAACTACAGCGTCGTGGCCTCCGCAACGGAGTCGAGCTGCAGCTCATCACCGCCCAGGAGGCGAGAGCCATCGAACCGCGGGTCCGGACCGTCCAGCAGGCCCTGTGGTCGCCCAACACCGCCACAGCAGATCCCCTCGAGGTGATCGGGTCGTTCCGAAAGGACGCCGCCGAAGAAGGGATCCGAATCCTGTTCCACCACCCCTACCTCGGTCGCAACGGCGACCGCATCCAAGCCGGGGACGCCACCTTCTCCGCGGGATACGTGGTCAACTGCGCCGGACTGTATGCCGATCGTGTCGCGCTGGATTTCGGGTTCTCGAAGCGGTTCCGGATCCTGCCCTTCAAGGGCCTCTACCTCTATTCCCAGGAACTCCCCGGGAGCCTGAAGACGAACATCTACCCGGTCCCCGATCTCAGGAACCCCTTCCTCGGCGTCCACTTCACGGTGACCGTCGATGGGAAGTCCAAGATCGGGCCGACCGCCATCCCCGCCTTCTGGCGGGAGCAGTACGAGGGACTCTCGGGCTTCCACGCCTCGGAGTTCCTGGAAATCGCATGGCGGGATCTCGGCCTGTTCTGGGGCGCCGGATTCGATTTCCGAAGGCTGGCCTGGGAGGAGTTCCAGAAGTATTCCCGCCGCCATCTGGTCCAGCTCGCCAGCCGACTGCTCGAGGGAACCCTCCCGGAGAACTTCCTGAAGTGGGGACGTCCCGGCATCCGGGCACAATTGATGGACATCCAGACCCGACGCCTCGAGATGGACTTCGTCCTGGAGGGGGATTCGAACTCGTTCCACGTCCTCAATGCCGTGTCTCCCGCCTGGACCTGTTCCATCCCATTCGCCCGTCACGTCTGCGACGGGATCGAACGGGCCCGGGGTCGTTGAGGAGCATGCGTCTCCGACGTTCTCTCTTCGGAAACCGACGTTGAGCGATTGCGACGCGTGCGGCGGATTCCTACGGTCTCCATCCAGACATGCGCATCCTGATCACCGGCAATCTCGGCTACATCGGTCCCACGGTCGCCCAGCACCTGCGGCAGGCGATTCCCGGTGCGACACTGATCGGTCTCGATGCCGCCTTCTTCGGCCACTGCCTCACGGGGGTCGTCGCATTCCCTGAACGGGTCCTCGACCTCCAGCATGTGGCTGACATTCGGGATGTCTCCGACGCGATGCTGGACGGGGTGGATGTGGTGGTGAACCTCGCGGCGATCTCGAACGATCCGATGGGCAAACAGTTCGAGGCGCAGACGGCGGCGATCAACCATGCAGCCGGCATCCGGCTCGCCCGGGAGTCGAAGCAACGGGGAGTGAAGGCCTTCGTCTTCGCCTCGAGCTGCAGCGTGTATGGGTTCGCCGACGCCGCGCCCCGGACGGAGGAGTCCTCGCTCGACCCGCTGACCGCCTATGCCCGGAGCAAGGTGGCCTCGGAGAAGGATCTGGCTGGCCTCGCTGACGACCGGTTCCTGGTGACCTGCCTCCGCTTCGCCACCGCCTGTGGCTGGAGCGATCGCCTCCGGCTCGACCTCGTCCTGAACGACTTCGTCGCCAGCGCCATCGCCTCGGGGGAGATCCACATCCTGAGCGACGGCACCCCGTGGCGCCCGCTGATCCATGTCACGGACATGGCCCGGGCGATCGAATGGGCGGCCACGCGGCGGCCCTCCGACGGCGGTGCCTTCGTGGTGGTCAACGCGGGATCGGATGGATGGAACCACCAGGTCCGAGACCTCGCCCATGCCGTGGCATCGGCCTTCCCCTCCGTGAAGGTCTCGGTCAACACCCAGGCGGCGCCCGATCGGCGGAGCTACCGGGTCGACTTCGCCCGCTTCCGGGAACTGGCCCCGAACCACCAGCCCCGGATGACGCTGGACGGGGCGATTGCAGGATTGAAGGAGGGCCTCCTCCGCATGGGATTCGTGGACCGGGACTTCCGGAAATCCCAATGGATTCGGCTTCACACCCTGAGGGCGCATCTGGAGTCTGGCCGCCTCACCGACGATCTCCGGTGGCGCCTATGACCTCGTTTGCCTGCCGATCCTGCGGCTGTTCCCAAGGGCACGTCTTCCTCGATCTCGGGCTCCAGCCCCTCGCCAACAACCTGCTGAGGCCGGAGGACCTCGGGAAACCCGAGCCCCGCTTCCCGCTGCGGGTCGCGGTCTGCCACCGCTGCCACCTCCTGCAGATCACGGATATCGTCCCACCCGTCGACCTCTTCAGCGACTACCTCTACTTCTCGTCCTTCAGCGATGCCCTGCTCCGTCACGCGACCACGGCCTGCGAGTCGCACCGGCAGCGGTTCGGCCTCGATGCCTCCAGCCTCGTGGTCGAGATCGCCAGCAATGACGGCTACCTGCTCCGGAATTTCGTCGCCGCCGGGATCCCCTGCCTGGGGATCGAGCCCGCCGCGAACATCGCCCGGGTCGCCACGGAAAAAGGCATCCCGACGTTGAACCGGTTCTTCGATGCGGCACTCGGACGGGAGCTGGCGACCGAGGGGAGTTCCGCCGACCTGATCCTCGGCAACAACGTGTTCGCCCACGTGCCGGACACCAACGGGTTCGTGGCAGGACTGGCGGCCCTGCTCAAGCCCACCGGACGGATCGCCCTCGAATTCCCCTACGCCGGCGACCTGATCGACCATGTGGAGTTCGACACCGTTTACCATGAGCACGTGTTCTACTTCACGATGCTCGCCCTGCAGCCGCTCTTCGCCCGGCATGGACTCGAGCTCATCGATGTGGAGCGACTTGCCATCCACGGCGGTTCTCTCCGGATCTACGCGGCGCATCGGGGCGCACATCCGGTGGCTGCATCCGTGGGAGGACTGCTCGCGGAGGAACAGGCCAAGGGCATGGATCAGCCCGGTTGGTATGACCAGTTTGGCGACCGGGTTCGCCGGATCCGGGAGGACCTCCTGTCCCTCGTGCACCGACTCCGCTCCGAGGGGAAATCGATCGCAGCCTACGGGGCCTCCGCAAAGGGCAGCACGCTTCTCAACTACTACGGACTCGGGAAGGAGAGTCTCGACTTCGTGGCGGACCGGAGCACCGCCAAGCAGGGACGCCTCACACCCGGAACCCACCTGCCCATCATGCCCGCTGAAGAACTCGCGGCCCGACGTCCGGACTACGCGCTGCTGCTCACCTGGAACTTCGCCGAGGAGATCCTCCGTCAGCAGCAGGCCTTCAGGGATCGGGGCGGCCGCTTCATCGTCCCGCTGCCCGAGGTCCGGATCGTCTGACCCCGATGCATTTCCACCCCAGCCAGCTTTCCGGTGTCTTCCGGATCGATCCCGAGCGACGCGGGGACGAGCGGGGCTGGTTCGCCCGGACCTATTGCGAGCGGGAGTTCGCCGAACGGGGTCTCAACACCCGATGGCCCCAGGCCAATGCCACCCGGACGCTCCAGCGGGGCATGTTGCGGGGACTGCACTGGCAGGCGGAACCCCATCCGGAGATCAAGCTGATCCGATGCACCCGGGGTCGGGTCTGGGACGTCGTGGTCGATGTCCGACGCAATTCCCAGACCTTCGGCCGATGGGAAGCCTTTGACCTGACCCCCGAGAACGGCAGCCAGGTCTACGTACCGGCCGGTTTTGCGCATGGGTTCCAGTGCCTGACCGACGATGTGGAGATGGCCTACCTCATGTCGGACTTCTACGTCCCCGAACTCGCGCGGGGTGTCCGATGGGATGACCCGCAACTCGCGATCCCCTGGCCTGTCATGGATCCGATCCTCTCCACCCGCGACCGCGAACTACCCACCTTGGCGGAGATGAGCTGGTGAAGTTGAGAGTTGGCCAACGGCAAACCCACTACCGCAGACACACAATGATTCCCGTTCCAAGTCGCCCCAATAGTGCTTCCAGAGGCCGCCCTGCCTTCACGCTGATCGAGCTGCTGGTGGTGATCGCCATCATCGCGATTCTCGCCGGGATGCTGCTGCCTGGACTCGCCCGGGCGAAGAGCAAGGCGTCCTCCATGAAGTGCGTCGGCAATCTCAAGCAGATCGGGATGGCCAACTTCATGTACGTGAACGACTCCGGGAGGATCCTTCCCTACACCCTCACCGGGGATCTCTGGATGCGTGCCCTGGTCAATCTGTACTCCTCGGTCGATGCCGTACGCCTGTGTCCGCTCGCCCCCTATTCGCCCAAGAAGCCGACCGGTTCCGCCAACACGGCCTGGGTCTGGGGCGGCGAGCTGCGGCCAGGCACCAAGGAACCGCGGTGGACCGGAAGCTATGCCCTCAACGGCTGGATGTACGCCGGGGACTGGCCGGACGGCGCCGGTCTCTATCCCAAGGTGCAGAATGCGTTCCGGGCGGAATCGGACATCACGTCACCCTCCACAACACCGGTCTTCTGCGACTCGATGTGGGTGGATGCCTGGCCGCAGGAGAAGGATCGTCCCGCAGCCAACCTCCGCGAGGGGGATGCCGGAGCCAATGCCGGGATGGCCCGGATCGTCCTCGCCCGACACGGCAGCGGACTCCAGGGTGTTCCCAAGAGCCTTCCTAAAGGGAGTCGCCTACCGGGATCCATCAACCTGGTGTTCGCCGATGGTCACGCGAACACCACCCCCAACGAACTCCTCTGGAGCCTCACCTGGCACAAGAACTGGTCCAACGGCGTC
>JBDLQQ010000209.1:0-3315 GCA_039800465.1 Verrucomicrobiota bacterium | reverse complement strand
CGATGAACCAGGCGGACATCCGTCGACCGCCTTCTTCGATGCCGAGGCCGGCGTGTTCGGCAATGCTGGGGACCACGGCGATGAGGGTGTTCATGGCCATGTAGGCGAAGGGGTTGCCCATCCAGGCAAGCTTCTGGAAGGCGCGGGTGACGCGGTCGTCGCGTTTGGGGATCGGGCCGGAGTTGCGGACGGTCTCGGGTCGTGTCGGGTGGGTGCCCTGCGGCGCGATGTGGGCATGGCGGCGTTCGAGCCACCCGAGGCTGATCCATTGCAGGCTGTGGATGGCCAGAGGCAGCCAGTAGAGGCTGTTCTTGCCGAGGTGCTCGAAGAGGGTGCCTCCGAGGAAGTAGGCCAACCCGGCGGTGGCGGCCCAGATGACGTTGTAGAGTCCGATGCGGTGGGGCAGGCGGTCCTCGGGTTCACGCTCGGAGGCGAGGGCTTCAAGCATGGGCCAGGTGAAGCACATGGCCAGAGTCCAGAGGAGCAGGGCGATGACCTGGCCGGTGGTTCCGGGCAGGAGCCAGCCGAGGGCGACTCCTGCTCCCATGCCTCCGAACCCGATGCGAAGGCTGGTGAAGTAGCCGTGGCGTTGGCCGAAGCGTCCGGCGAACCAGGAGGCGCCGACATACAGGAATCCGTGGACCGCTCCGAGTGCGAGGTTGTCGAGATTGGAGAACCCATGGTCCCGCTGCAGCAGGAACATGAGGTAGTTGAAGTAGTAGGAGGCGGCGAAGGCGTTGGTGCCTTCGAGCACAAAGTAGCCTGTTTTTCCAGGCGGGTTGGACTTCACGGTGTCGGGCCGGTCTGACCGGCGCCCGGGGAGTCAACGGTCGGGGCTGTTCGGGTGCAAGCATGCTGATGGGCTCCGCGGGATCGGTCCTGCGCCGCAGGGAAGCTCTGGGGAGGATCAACCTTGGCGCGTTGCGCCAGAGATGCGGGTGTTCGCTTCCAGAGCGGACTTCGGACCGATCCCGCTCCGCCTGCGTACCGTAAGTGGGGGATCGGTCCTGATGCTGTGTGTGGCAGAAACCCATCTGTGGCGGGGATAGTCTGGACAGCGCAGCAAGGGCAGCGAAGGTGGCTGGATGCGTAGTGCGTTGCGGTGTCTTCGTGGTTGGAGCGGATGGATTCTGGGGCTTGCAGTAGGGTGGGCGGCGATCGAGGCGCAGGCCCAATTGGAGGACGTCCGAATCGATGATGTCCCGGATTACGAGTGGCATGTGGGCTGTTTCGGGACCGCCACGGGCAACCTGATGGGTTTCTGGGATCGGAATGGGTTCGCCGATTTCTACACGGGGCCGACCGGGGGCGGGATCGCGCCACTCAACAGCCGTTCGAGTCAGGGCAATCAGGGTATCTTCTCGCTCTGGGCGTCGAAGGCTGGCCGCGATGGGCGACCGGCCGATCTGCCGGGGCACGAGGACGATTATTATTTCGCCTACGAGAGCGTGTTCACCGATCCCTACCTCACGGCGGGTCGCAAGGAACACGCGCCGGATTGCCTGGGAGATTTCATCGGGCTGAGCCAGAACAAGTGGGCCGATCTCGGGGGCGAGTGCCGGGGAAACATCGATGGGTTTTCGTACGTGCATTGGAACAAGGCGGGGGACCGTCGTTTGGCGCGTCCGGGCTTGGAGCCGGAAATCCCCGCCGCCTCCGACATCCCCTCGGGACTGGTGTCTTGGACGCGCTATCGTGGGGGCGATGCGGTGAGTTTTTGTCAGTTGACCGATTTCAATCCGACGCTCTCCGGGGGACGCGGGTTTTCGTATGCGGACCTCAAGGCCGAAATTCGCGCGGGCCGGCCGGTGCTCCTCTTCATGCAGCCGGCTGGGGAAACCTCCCGGACGGTGTCCGGTGTGTCCGGAGTGAATCCGGACATCCATGGCATGCTGGCCTACGGCTATTGGGTGGACAACGATGGCACGGAGTACGTCCGTTATCGCACCAGTTGGGCCAGTGGTGACCAGATGCTCTCGCCTTGGACGGCGGCGCCCTGGTTGCCGGGGACCTTGGGTTTTCCTCTGCGCGGTGTGATCGCCTACCAGCCGCTGCCCAAGATCCGTTCGATCCGACGGGATGGGGCCGAGGTGGTGATCATTTGGGACGGTTCGGTGGCGAAGGTTCGGGACGGGGTGACCGGGGAGCGCGGGCAGGCCCAGCGGTTCGTGGTCGAACAGGCGACCGCTCCGGATGCGGCCGTCTGGACTGCGGTCTCGGATCCGTTGGAGGCGCGGGAATTCCGCGGAGCCGCCCCCTCCGGAGGGAATGCCTTCTATCGGATCCGCTCGGTGCCGGTGTTGTGACCGGGTGGGACTTGGGGCACCGGCTGCTGGTGCCCTGGCGGTTCAGGCGACCTCGCCTCGGGGTTCGCGGCGGATCCAGCCTCCTCCCAAGACCCGATCTCCGTCATAGAAGACGCAGGCCTGACCCGGGGTGACCGCCCTGGCCGGTGCATGCAGGCGGACCCGTGCCGTTCCGTCGGGTCCCGGTTCGACGGTGCCGGCGGCGCCGGGATGGTTGTAGCGGATCTTGGCCGTGCACTCGAAGGAGGCCGGGGGCGAGTCCCAGGGAATCCAGTTGCAGTGGTCCACGGTGAAGGTGGAGCGATTGAGTTGGGATTCGTCGCCGACGATGACGCGATTATTGGCAGGATCCAGTTCGAGCACATACAGCGGTTGGGCGGAGGAGATGCCGAGGCCTTTGCGCTGACCGATGGTGTAGAACTCGATACCGTCGTGCTTCCCGAGGACACGTCCTTGGGTGTCCACGATCTCTCCGGGATGCCGTTGGACGAGTCGGGATTGCTCGAGGAATCGCCCGTAGTCGTTGTCGGGAACGAAGCAGATCTCCATCGATTCCTCTTTGTCGGCGGTGCGCAGACCGCATTCGCGGGCGACGTCGCGGGTGTCGGACTTGGTCTTTTCTCCCAAGGGGAAGAGGACCCGGGCCAATTGGGGCTGGCGGAGTGAGAAGAGGAAGTAGCTCTGGTCTTTCCGTGGATCGCGTCCGCGGAGCAGGAGGGTCCGGCCTTCAGGGGTGCGTTCGACGCGGGCGAAGTGGCCGGTGGCGACGAGGTCGCAGCCGAGTTGGCGGGCACGGTCCAGAAGGGTGCCGAACTTGAGGTGCTGGTTGCACATCACGCAGGGGTTCGGGGTGCGTCCGGCGCGGTATTCCTCGGCGAAGTAGCCGATGACGCGTTTCTGGAATTCGGCCGATTCGTCGATGAGGTAGTACGGAATGCCAAGGCTGGCGCTGACGCTGCGGGCGTCCATGACGGCCTGGGGGCCGCAGCATTTGTCTTCGGCGCGGTTG
>JBDLQQ010000208.1:0-16332 GCA_039800465.1 Verrucomicrobiota bacterium | reverse complement strand
GCCGACCGCCAGCCGGAGTTCACCCAGGTCGACATCGAGATGTCCTTCATCGACCGGGAGGACATCTACGCCTTGATCGAGGGGCTGCTGAAGCGCGTCTGGAAGACGGCGCTGGGGATGGAGATCCCGACGCCGTTCAAGCGGATTCCCTTCGAGGAAGCCCTGAACCGGTGGGGCATCGACAAGCCGGATACCCGGTTCGGCATGGAGCTGGTGGACTTCACCGACGACTTCCGCACCTCGTCCTTCAAGGTCTTCGCCGGTGCCGTCGCCAACGGCGGCGTGGTCAAGGCCCTCAACGCGAAGGGACTCGCCGGCGCGACCCAGGGTCAGATCGAGACCATGACCGAATACGCCAAGAGCTTCGGCGCCAAGGGGCTCGCGTTCATCAAGGTCGAGAATGGCGAGTGGAAGTCGCCGATCGTGAAGTTCTTCACCGAGGCCGAGAAGGCGGCCCTCGTCACGAAGCTCGGGATCGAGGAAGGGGACCTGATCCTCTTCGCCGCCGACCAGTGGCTGAATGCCTGTGAGATCCTCGGCAAGATCCGCCTGTACTGCGCCGAGGTGCTGAAGGCGCAGGGTAAGCTGGTCATCGATCCGAACCGGTTCGACTTCCTCTGGGTCGTCGACTTCCCGCTCCTCAGCTACGACAAGGAGATGAACCGCTGGTATTCCAGCCACCATCCGTTCACCGCGCCGGTGACCGAGGACATCCCGCTGCTCACGAGCGATCCCAAGAAGGTCCGGGGCCAGCACTACGACATCGTGGTCAATGGCGTGGAATTGGGTGGCGGCTCGATCCGGATCCATCAGCCGGAGGTCCAGCGGACGATCTTCCAGGACATCCTGGCGATCCCCGCCGAGGAGACCCAGCTGCGGTTCGGCTACATGCTCGAGGCGTTCCAATACGGCGCGCCGCCGCACGGAGGCATCGCGCTCGGGTTCGACCGCATGATCGCCATCCTCTGTGGCACCCAGAGCATCCGCGACGTCATCGCCTTCCCGAAGACGGCGAAGGGTGTCGACCTCATGACCGCCTCCCCCTCGACGGTGACCGGTCGTCAGCTCCGCGACCTGCACCTCGAGGTTAAGGCGGCCCAGCCCAAGTAGGGGGCGGGGAAGTTGAGAGCTGAGAGGTGAGAGCTGAGAGCTGAGGGTTAATACAATCCTCACTAGGGCCTGCGCCTGGTGGGGGAGCAGTGCCCTGCGAACCGGGCGCGGGAGCGCCCCTCGAGTGACGCACTCCGTTGGGTCCCTTATTTCCGAGGGGCGAGTGACCCAGTAGTGCAGCCGGATTCCTCCGACGCGTCAGCACATCGTGTGGGTGATGGAGTGGTCGGGAGGTCTCGGGATCGAGAGGGGACGCATAAGATCGAAGCCCCACGCCACAGCTCAAATCCGGGAGTTACAGGGAGATGTTTTGTAAGCCTATCGGTGGGCAGTAACCGGAGTCTTGACATCCCTTCCTCGACATGGTTATTCGACTATTATGCGTGTGATTTGTGCCCTCCTCGGAATCTGTCTTGGAGCAACCGTTGCCCAAGCCCAAAGTCGGAATTCGAATCCTCGCCAAGAGCCTATAAGGCCGGGACTCGTGCCGACTCCGCCGGCTGTGGTGTCGAAGCGTGCGAAACCGAGGCTGCCTGAGGTGGGGAAGGAGTTCAGGCGTCCGTCGCCTTCGGGAGGAAAGTTTGTCTGGGTCCCTCCTGGCAGCTTCTACATGGGTTGTGACTCGGTGCCGGGGGAAACCTGCGAAAACAACGAGAGGCCCCGGCACAAAGTGATACTGACTAAGGGCTTCTGGATGCTGGACCATGAAGTGACCCAAGCGGAGTACGAGGCGGTAGTGGGATCCAATCCGTCAGAGGTCAAGGGTCGGAACCTTCCCGTGACCAACGTGAGTCGGGGCGATGCCGAAGATTTCTGCAGAAAATTGACCGCGAGGGATCAGAGGGATGGATGGTTGTATCGGGAGTTAACGGTCTATCGGTTGCCGACGGAAGCCGAGTGGCAATACGCGGCGATGCACGGGTCCTCCGATGTAGTCCCGGAAATTGCCCCGGGAGCGACCTGGTGGTTTTATGGGTTCGTTGGAAGACATACTCCCGAACCCGGGCTTCAGCCTGTGAGAACATCATGGTCTTTCCCTTGGGGTTTGTACGACTTGAGCGGGAATGTCTGGGAATGGTGTGCCGACGATCTAGCATGGTATCCCGGTGATGCGTCAGAGAGAAAAAACCCCTGGGGTAAAGGGGATAGTGCCGTGGCGCGTGGTGGTTCTTTCGACACAATCCTTCGTGACCTGCGCTACAACTACCGGTTGTCGATCGATCGGAACACGCGGAGAAATGATCTGGGTTTTCGGGTGATCGTAACGCTTCCGCGTGATCCTTGACAAAGGACAGAGGATGAGGCCCATGACCAGATGATCAGATCGGGTACCGGTGGGGGAGCAGTGCCCTGCGAACCGGGCGCGGGATCTCCCCTCGAAGGAGGGATCGCACTCCGATGCGTTCCGATCTTATCTGCAAGGAACTGCAGCCGGATTTGGCCAGGCTTGTTTGAACCCTTAGCACTCCACTCCCAGCTGCTCCCCCAGTCCCCATCTGGATCGCGAAGGGTGGGTGGAGATGTCGGGTGATCGGGTTCATTGATGTGTTGGCGGACCCGACCCCGTCGCGGGTGGCGTGAAGCGCAACCGAGGGACCGAGATGGGGCCGCGAGGGACCAAAGCCCTGTCAGTCCTGATCTGCCCGGGATAGGACGGAAATAGGGTCTAGACACTCCGCCGGTGCTCCATAGGCTTGCGGGCTCGTTATGGACTGGAAACCGCATGTGGCAGTGGTGGGCGCGACCGGCGCGGTCGGCGTTGAAATGGTGGAGACCCTGGAGAAGCGGAATTTTCCGGTGGGGAAACTGACCCTGCTGGCTTCTGCCCGGTCCGTGGGCAAGACGCTGCCCTTCCGCGGCAAGGACCACGCCATCACCGAGCTGACCCGGGACTCGTTCCAAGGCATCGACATCGCCCTCTTCAGCGCCGGCGGCAGCATCTCCAAGGAATTCGCCCCCGTCGCGGCCGCCGCGGGATGCGTCGTGGTCGACAACTCCAGCGCCTTCCGCCAGGACGACACCGTCCCGCTGGTGGTGCCGGAGATCAACCCGCAGGACATCCCCACCCACCGGGGCATCATCGCCAACCCGAACTGCACGACGATCATCACCCTGATGGCCCTGTTCCCGCTGCATCAGGCGTTTGGGGTGACCCGGGTGTTCGCCTCGAGCTATCAGGCCGTCTCCGGGACTGGCGCCAAGGCGATCGAGGAGCTGCAGAACCAGGTCCAGCAGATCGCCACCGGCCAGCCGGTGACCCGGGAGGTCTACCCACACCAGATCGCCTTCAACGTCCTCCCCCACGTCGATGTCTTCCTCGACAACGGCTACACCAAGGAGGAGATGAAGATGCAGGTCGAGGGTCGCAAGATCATGCACCACCCCGGATTCCGGGCCTCGGTCACCTGCGTCCGCGTCCCGGTCTACCGGGCGCATTCCGTCGCGGTCAGCGCGGAGTTCTCCAAGCCTGTGAGCGTCGAGGCCGCCAAGGCGGTCCTCGCCAAGGCCCCGGGACTCCAGATCGTCGACGAGCCGTCGGCCAAGCGGTATCCGATGCCCCTGGACACCTCCGGGAAGTACGACTGCGCCGTGGGGCGGGTCCGGCAGGATGTGGCCCTCGAGAATGGTCTCTGCTTCTGGATCTCGGGCGACCAGCTCCTCAAGGGTGCCGCCCTCAATGCGGTCCAGATCGCCGAGGAACTCGTGCGCCTGCGGCGCTGAGGCAGGGTCTTGCGTCGAGGGGTCTGGACCCGTTCCGGACCCGTTGTGCATGGCCATCGCGCTTGCGATGGTGACGTGTGTGCTTAACCTCCCGGTCTCGTGAACAATATCCTCGTCACCGGTGGTGCTGGATTCATCGGTTCCAACCTGACCCTTGAGCTCCAGTCCCGGTTCCCGGATGCCCGGATCGTGGTGGTCGATGACTTCCGTTCGGGTGATTTCCGGAACCTCCGGGGCTTCCGCGGGGATTTCGTGACCGCGGATGTGTCCCGTCTGGACTGGTCGGCCCAGTTCCGGGATCTGGTGTTCGATGCGATCTTCCACGAGGCCTCGATCACGGACACGACGGTCCATGACCAGGCGCTGCAGTCCCATGACAACATCGAGGGGTTCCGTCGGCTGCTGCGGTTCGCCGAGCCCCACCAGACACCGGTGGTCTACGCGAGTTCGGCGGCCACCTATGGGATCTGCTCGGGGATCCAGACCGAGGATCAGCCTCCGGTGCCGGCGAATGTGTACGCCTTCAGCAAGGTGCAGCTCGACAACCTGGCCCGGGAGCAGGCGCGTCGCTTCCCAACCTGGCGGATCGTCGGGCTCCGGTACTTCAACGTCTATGGACCGCTGGAGACCCACAAGGGGGCGGCGGCGAGCATGGTCTACCAGCTCTACCGCCAGATGAAATCGGGCAAGCGGCCCCGTGTGTTCCGGGGCGGCGAGCAGAAGCGGGACTTCGTGTACGTGAAGGACGTGGTGGCCCTGACCATCCATGCGCTGACCGCCTCGAAGCGCAGCGGGATCTTCAACTGCGGCTCGGGCCACGCGTTCTCGTTCAACGAGGTGATCGAGGCGCTCAACCGGGCGCTGGGGACCCGGTTTGAACCGGACTATTTCGAGAACCCCTACAGCTTCTACCAGCCGCATACCGAGGCCGACATGCAGCGGGTGCGATCCGAGCTGGGGTTCACGCCCGGGTTCACCCCCGCCTCGGGCATCGCGGACTACGTGCGTCTCCTCGAAGGTGCGTCAAACTGATTCCAGATGGACAAATCCCTCTACAAGCCCAAGCCCCGCTGGCCCCTGTTCGTCGGCGTGAGTTTTGCGGCACTCGTCGTTCTCTATTTCTTTGTCACGAGCTCCGTCTTCCTCCGGTCGTTCGTGCTGCCCCGGGTCGGTGCCACCTTAGGCAGCGAGCTGTCCGTCACCGGGATCTCCCTCAGCCCGCTCTCATCCCTTCGACTCAGCGGACTCCGTCTGACCCCCAAGGGTGCCGAAACTCTGGTCGCCGTAGGGGACGTGCAGATCCGATACGACCTGGGTGCGATCCTGGGTGGGACCATTACGATCCGGGAACTCACCGTCGAGGGCCCGAGCATCACGGTCGTCGAGAAGGCGGATGGCACTTCCAACCTGTCCACCCTCTTGTCGGCACTCTCCAGCTCTCCCAAGCCGTCCCAGCCAGCAGGGCCTTCGAAACCCACCCAGTTCGACCTGTCGAAGGTCGTCCTGCGGAACGGGACCTTGAGGTACACCCGACAGGGGGTCGACGGAACGACTGAGGCGGAGGTCTCCGGGCTCCAGGTGAGCCTCGACCGCTGGGTGACCGGTCAGCAGGGCAAGGTCGTGGTCGAGATGGGGCTTCGGAACACGGCCCAAGGGACAAACCAGATCACGGCGCGACTCGCGGGTAGCCTGGGTCTCGAGCTCGACCCGTCGTTGAGCCCCCGGCGGGTGGACGCGGATCTCACGGTTTCGGGTGTCCAGGGAGCCGGCCTGTTCCAGGAGGTGACCGGCCTTGGGTTGCGGCTCGAGGCCGCTGTGAATCCCGAGGAAGTCCAGCGATTCCGCATCGCGGTCTCCAAGCAGTCCCTCCCTGCCGGGGAGCTCGTGCTGAGCGGCCCCTTCAATCTCGCCCAGCGGGAGGCCCGGCTCGAATACGCCCTCTCTGGGATCGACCGCGTCGCTCTCGGTCCCGTGGCCGTCCTCCTCGGGATGGATCCGGGCCAGACCCGGGTTTCGGCCTCCGGTCGACTCGACGTGACCCGACAGGGCCAGTTGGTGGCTTCTTTCGGCAAGCTCGGGGTTGATACGTTCAGCCTCAAGACCGTCAGCGGTACCACCCCAGTGCTGGACCTCGGGCTCGACTACCGCTTCCGGGTCGACCTCGCAGCGAAATCCGCGCTCCTCGAGAAGGTGGATCTCAATGTCCGTGAGCAGTCCCAGACGATCCTCCGCGGCGGACTCGATCGTCCCATGAACCTTTCGTGGGCGGGTTCGGTGGCGGGCTTCCGGGAGGCGACCTTCTCGATGGAGGTCACGGGATTCGATCTTGCCCCATGGCAGGCTGTGGCGGGCACCAATCTTCCTTCGGGCCGGGTCGACCTGAAGGCGGCGCTCACCGCCGATCGGGACGGTCGCCGCCTGAGGCTCCAGTCCCAGGGCGGTGTGGAAGGCGTGGCCCTCGGTGTCGGGGGCGTCGCGATCCGCGATGTGGGCGCCTCGTGGAGCCTTGAGGGATCCCTCGAGGATTTCCAGATGCTGGCGGTCGAACGCCTCGCTGCGACCCTGCGTCATCAGGGTCGAACCGTGGCGACGGCCTCGGGCGAGGTCCGGGGCAACCAGCGGAGTGGGGAGGTCAGCGTCCAGAACACGGTCGAGGCCCAGATCCCGGAACTGCTCCGGCTCATGCCCGTCGAGGGCGTTCGATTGAACGCCGGCGTCCTGAGGTGGACGGGGCAGGTGGCTGTGGCCTCGGGCCAGACCAACCTGACGGCTTCAGTCGCTCTGGAGGGGCTCACAGGGTCGGTCCAGGGGGTTGCCTTGGCCGAGTATCGTGTTGGGCTGGAGACGATGGTTTCTCTTTCGGGCACCAAGGTGGCTGTCAGGAAGGGTTCCCTATCCCTCCGGTCGGGCTCCTCGCCCGGGGGGAGTCTGGATGTGACCGGAGACTACGACCTCGGACTGCAGAGGGGCGCCCTGGACATCCGGAGCGTGAACCTGAACGAGAAGGCCATCGGGCCATTCGTCTCTCTGGCCCTGGCGCCCAAGCGACTGGAATCGGTCAGCCTCGACTGGAACGGCAAGCTGGGCATCGACCTCGCAGGGCAGTCTTCCGTGAAGAGCTCCCTCCGCATCACCCGCCTCCTGGTGACGGATCCGGAAGGCGTCCTTCCGCGCACGCCATTGGCATTGGGTGTCGACCTCGACGGGCTCCTTCGCGGGCAGACTGTCACGGTCAACAAGCTCGTCCTGGATCTCGGGTCGACGGCAAGGGCATCGAACCGCATCGAGGCCACGGCCCTCGTGGACCTCTCCCCGAAGAAGGCGGAGCCGAGCCGGGTGAAGATCACCAGCGATGGAATCGACCTGGACCCGATCTACGACCTCTTCATGGGGGGGCGCACGACGGCCGCCAAGGAGTCGCCCAAGACCACTCCGGCCGCCTTGCCGGAACCGTCTTCAACCCTCGGCAAGCCCATCCAACTTCCCGTCCAGCGTCTCACCTTCGAGTCCGAGATCGCCCGGGTGCACTTCCGGGAGATTGCTGTCACGAACTGGGTGACCAAGGTCTCGACCGAGGGAAGCCAGATCCAAATCCAACCGCTGTCCCTGACGCTCAATGGTGCGCCGGTGTCGGCCTCCGCCAAGGTCGATCTGGGCGTCCAGGGCTACCGATATGAGACGATGGGATCGCTCGAGCGTATCCCGGTCGCTCCGGCGATCCATTCGTTCGTGGACCGCTCTCTGATGGAAGCCGAGGGGACGATGTCCGCGAAGTGGTCGATTACCGGCTCCGGGGTTGCCGTTCCGGAGTTGCGAAAGACGCTCAAGGGGAGCGGTCAGTTCCTCGGTACCAACCTCAACTACCGGGTCACTGCCGCCCAGAACCCGCTGATTGAAACCCTCGTGATGGCGCTGTCGGGGGCGCTTCGGATCCCCAATCTCTCGAAGATGCCGGTCGACCTCGTGTCGGCCTCTGCAGAGGTCGACCAGGGCGTGGTCCAGATCCGCTCGTTCGAGGTGGGCAACGCCACCTATCTGGCGTCCGGCAAGGGGCGCATCGAGCTCCAGGATGTCCTCGACGATTCCCGCTACGACATCCCCATCTCCGTCTCGGTTCCCGATGAGCTGACCAAGAAGCGGGAGGCTCTCCCCGACTTCCTGACCATCCGGGGCACCGTCGGCAAGCCCAAGGCGGACATCGATCCAGCGGGCGTGGCCCTCGCACTGACCCGTCTCCCCGGACCGCTTGGGGATCTCGTCAATCAAGGGGCCGGCCGGGTGGAGAAGACCGTGGAACGTGTCGTGGGAGGGGCCGGGGCCGCAGTGGGCAATGCGCTCAAGGGACTCTTTGGTGGCGGGGAAGACAGCAGCTCGACCAATGCGACCCGGAAGGCGACCAATGCACCCGCCCGGCCCCTGAATCCGCTGAGGCTCTTCAAATAACCCATCTGTCTAATCGCCATGAGCTCCCAGACCCCCATCGAGTACCTCCGTTCCCAGGACGAGCGCCACGTCGAGGATCTCCTTGAGTACGCCCGGATCCCGAGCGTCAGCGCCCAATCCCAGCACACCGAGGATCTCCAGAAGGCCGCCCACTGGATCGCCAACCGGTGTCGTCATGCGGGCCTGACGGTCGACATCCACGAGACACCCACCCACCCCATTGTCGTGGCTCGGACGCCGAACACCGACCCCAAGAAGCCCACCTTCCTGGTCTACGGCCACTATGACGTCCAGCCGCCGGAGCCCTTCGAGCTCTGGACCTCCCCGCCCTTCGAGCCGCGTCGGGAAGGTCGGAACGTCTACGCCCGGGGCATCAGCGACAACAAGGGGCAGCACCTGGCCCACATCAACGCGATCGAGGCCTGGTTGCAGTCCGGCCAGCCGTTGCCCTGCAACATCACCGTGCTCATCGAAGGCGAGGAGGAGGTCGGCTCCAAGTCGCTCCTGAAGTTCCTCCCCCAGCACGCCAAGGAGTTGGCCTGCGACGCCGTCGTCATCTCCGACAACGGGATTCCCAGCCTCAAGCATCCGACGCTCACGTACGCACTGCGTGGGATCGCCGCGATCGAGATCCGGGTGGATGGACCCGACCGCGACCTGCACTCGGGGATCTTCGGGGGCAGCCTCGACAACCCGGCGATGGTCCTCTGCCAATTGCTCGGCCAGATGCGGGACGCCAAGGGGCGCATCACAGTCCCTGGGCTCTACGACGACGTGCAGAAGCTCTCGGCCTATGAGCGGCGTCAGATGGCGAAGCTGCCGTCGAATGCCGAGAAGTATCGTCGGTTTCTCGGGGTCCCGGCGCTCTTCGGCGAGAAGGGATTCACCCCGGAGGAACAGCGGACGGCACGGCCGACCTTCGAGATCAATGGTCTGACCAGCGGCTACCAGGGCGAGGGCAGCAAGACCATCATCCCCTCCTGGGCCAGCGCGAAGATCACCCTGCGGCTGGTGCCCGACCAGGATCCCAAGAAGGTCATCGCTGCGGTGAAGAAGCACCTTCAGAAACTGTGTCCCAAGACCGTCCGGCTGACGGTCCAGCATGGGCATGGTGGAAAGCCGTATCTGGTGGACCCATCCGGACCGCTGGCCCAGGCCGCACTGCGGGCGATCGAGGCGGGGTTCGGTCGCGAGGCGTTGCTGGCACGCGAAGGAGGCAGCATCCCGATCGTGTCGGCCTTCAAGGAGCACCTCGGGGCGGATTCGCTCCTGATCGGCATGGCGTTGCCCGACGACAACCCGCATTCGCCCAACGAGAAGTTCTCACTCGATGCCTATGCGGCGGGGATGCGCATGAGCGCCCATCTCTGGACAGAGCTGGCGGCGGCCATGGTGTGATCTTGGGCCCGCGAGATCTCTGAAGAGCCAGCCTGGAGAGGGGCTCTTCCGACTTCCTGTTCGTCTCCGGATTGGACCGCGGGCCGCTTTGGGGTTTTGCTGGCGGCGGTGCCTCGCGACTACCAGCTCCAGCCGACCTCGGGTTCTGTCAGTCTCCGGATCAACTACGCCGGGGAGCTGAATCCCCAGCAGCTGGCCGCCGTCACCGCCTCGCCCGGACCCGCGCTCGTGCTGGCCGGCGCCGGAGCGGGTAAGACGCGTACGTTGACCTATCGGGTCGCTTGGCTGCTCGAGCATGGCGTCCCCGCCGAGCGCATCCTGCTCCTGACCTTCACCAACAAGTCGGCCCGCGAGATGATGCAGCGGGTCAACGACCTCATCGGCGAGGACCTGAGCCGGCTCTGGGGGGGGACCTTCCATTCGGTCGGACTGCGCATCCTGCGGCGGCATGCCGACCGGATCGGCTTCCCGAACGGCTTCACCGTCGCGGACCGGGAGGACGCCAAGGACCTGCTCTCGGCCTGCATCCCCGAGGCGGGAGTGGATCCGAAGGCGACACGGTTCCCAAAGCCTGAGGTGATCGCGGAGATCTACTCCCAGACGGTCAATACTGGGCGAACCCTCCGGGAGGTCCTCGAGACGGATCACGCCAGCTTCGTGGAACTGACCGACACCCTCATCGACATCCAGAAGCGGTTCGCCGCCCGGAAACGCGCGGCGGGGCTCCTGGACTTCGACGACCTGCTGGTCCTGTGGCTCCGCCTGCTCCAGGACCATGCTGATCTCCGGGAGTGGTACCAACGCCGGTTCCAATACGTGCTCGTCGACGAGTACCAGGACACCAATGTGCTCCAGGCGAACCTGCTCGACCTGCTGGCGGGGACGCATCGGAACCTCATGGCGGTGGGCGATGACGCGCAGAGCATCTACTCGTGGCGCGGAGCCAACTTCGCGAACATCCTCGAGTTTCCCCGCCGGTATTCGGATGCGCAGGTGTTCCGGATCGAGACGAACTACCGCAGCACGCCCGAGATCCTGGCGCTCGCCAACGCGGCCATCGCGGCGAATGTGCGCCAGTTCCCGAAGGTGCTGCAGGCGGTTCGGAAGCCGGGTTCCAAGCCGGCCCTCGTGGTGTGCAACGACGCCTCGGAGCAGGCGGTGTTCATCGCCCAGCGTGTGCTGGAGCTCCGGGATGAGGGGCGTCCGCTCGACGACATCTGCATCCTCTACCGCTCGCATTTCCACGCGCTCGAACTCCAGCTCGAGCTCACCCGACGCAACATCCCGTTCCTGATCACCAGCGGCATCCGGTTCTTCGAGCAGGCGCACATCAAGGACGTGGCGGCGTACCTGAAGTTCCTCACCAATCCCAGGGACGAGCTGGCGTTCAAGCGGCTCGCCCGAATGCTCCCGGGCATCGGGGGCAAGGGGGCGGAGAAGCTCTGGGAACGCTTCATCACGGAGTGGACGTCCCGGTGTGGCGAGTTGATCGGAGACGCCGTCGTGGTGCGGGCCCCGGTATCCGCCCCGGTGTCGGACCTCGATGGGGAATTGGAGGACGCCCCTCCTGTTCCGGAGGGGCCTCGGATACCGGTCGCTCCGGTGCTGGCGGCGCTCCAACCTGTGGTTCCGAAGCGTGCGGCAGCCGCCTGGGCCCAGTTCATCGCTACCCTCGCCCAGGGCGAGAATCCGGCCCGGGTGATGTCACCCGCTGATCTGATCCGCCATGTGGTCGAGGCCACCTACAAGGAATACGTCGAGGCCAACTATGACCGTGCCCCGCGGCGTCTCGAGGAACTCGAGCAGCTCGCGCTCTACGCGGCCCAGTTCCAGAGCGTGTCGGACTTCCTGTCGCAGCTGGCGCTCCAGACGAATCTCGAGGCCGATGAGTCCGCCAAGGAGGGGGACGACGAGGAGCGGTTGAGGCTCTCGACGGTGCACCAGGCCAAGGGTCTCGAGTTTGGTGCGGTGTTCGTGATCATGCTGAGCGACGGCTGTTTCCCGACGCAGCGTGCGGTGGATGCGGCGGATGCGCTCGAGGAGGAGCGTCGCCTGTTCTACGTCGCGGCGACCCGGGGCAAGGACGAGCTCTACCTGCTCTACCCGCTGACTCGGATGTTCCAGGGGAGTCTCGCCCTCCAGTCCCCCTCGCGATTCCTGCAGGAGATCCCGCAGGAGCTGATGGAGGAATGGCGTCTCCGAGGGGCTCCAGCGTGGGGGAATGGGCCGATGACGCCGTTGCCGGGGATGGAGGGCGACGTCGACGAGCCGCCGTTCTGAGCCGATGACGCCGCATCGCCAGTTTCTCGAGCGACTCCGGTCGCCCGAGCCGGTGTTGGCCCTGGCGCCGATGCAGGACGTCACCGACCTGCCGTTTTGGACGCTGCTCCATGCCCGGGGAGGGCCGGATGTCTATTGGACCGAGTACTTCCGCGTGACGGCGACGTGGCGTCCGGAGAAATGGATCCTCAGGAGCCTGGTGGAGAATCCGACAGGACGCCCGGCGATCGCCCAGTTGATCGGCAACGACCCGGTGGCCCTCGCCCACGCGGCTCGGGTGCTCCAGGAGTATCCCATCGCGGCGATCGACCTGAACCTCGGGTGTCCTGCACCCGTCGTGTACCGCAAGTGCGCGGGAGGCGGACTCCTGCGGGATCCGGCCCGGATCGACGCGGTGCTGGGGGCGTTGCGCGATGCGGTCTCGGTCGCCTTCACGGTGAAGACGCGCCTTGGGTTCGCGGATCCGGGTGAGTTCGAGGCGCTCCTCCCGATCTTCGCCCGGCATTCCCTCGACCTTCTGACGATCCACGGCAGGACTGTCACCCAAATGTACCGCGGGGAAGTGCATTACGACCTCATCGCCAGTGCGGCGGCCCGGCTCCCGTTTCCGGTGCTGGCGAATGGGAATGTCGGAACGCCGGAACGGGCTGTGGAGGTTCTCGATCGCACCGGGGTCCGGGGACTCATGATCGGTCGGGGTTGCATCCGGAACCCGTGGTTGTTCGACCAGATCCGGGCACATCGCCGGGGCGACCCGGTGGTCCACCCGACGGGACGGGAGGTCTTGTCGTACATCGAGGACCTGTGGCGGGTGACGGAACCGCCGGAGTCTCGGGAGCGCCTGCAGGTGGAGCAGATGAAGCGCTACGTGAACTTCATAGGACAGGGGGTTGGTGGCTCTCCGGCCGAGGCAGAGGCGTTCCTCCATCGGGTGCGTCGGGCGACGACGCGCGACGAGTTCTTCGGAATCTGCCGGGACCTGCTCGACCATGCCCACCCGATGCCGCTCCACCCGCATCCCGCCGTCGCCGCAGCCAAGAACGAGGTGGACTGCGTCGGGCAGAAAACCTAGCCCCGAAACGCATGGTTCTTGCCTACTTCGATCTGCGGCCGTTCTGGTTTTTGGGTGGGATGCTCGTGGTCGTCCTTCTTGCACTGGGTCTCAGGAGTTGGCTGGGACCTCGGTGGAGCAGGGGAAGGGCGGTTGTGGTGGCGATGCTCGTCTACACGACGGCTTTTGGGCTGTTCCTCACGGAGTACGGTCCCTTTGTGGGTAGGAAGCTCCGTAAGGAGTTCCGGATGTCCTGGCGGGTCGAGCCGGTGGTCTCCGAAGGAGTCCCCCAGGGATTCAAGCAGCCCGGTGTCCGCCTCGAGTTCGTCGACTTTCCCGGACACGTCGCGGTGATTCTTTCCAACGATCTCCTGGACCACCTGCAGCGACAGCCGACCGGTCCCGTACCAGTGGTCTTCGAGGTGACCTACGACTATGGCAGGCCCCGGGGTTACCGGGAGATCGAGATCGCCGGGCTCCGGGAATGGAATTCCGAGTTCAGTTGGGGTGGAACCGTTGGGAATCCGGAGCGATCGCCCTGGGACTAGGCGGCGGGGTACTCCGCTCCTGAGGGCACTCGGGTGGTCACTCGCTGGTGGGGCCAACCTCCGACCACCGTCTGGATCGCACAGGGTCCAGTTCATCGACATCGATCTCGGCAGGACCTGCGCGTTGGCCTCCGGATCCTGGAGGTCCCGGAGCCATTCCAGTTCACGATTGACTGTCCTAGTGTCATGGGACAGTGTTTTTTCAGAGACGCATGCATATCCGGATCCATTTCGAGTCGGGTGTTCCGGTCTATCTGCAGATTGTGCAGCAGGTGAAGTCGGCGGCGGCGGGTGGGACCCTGCTACCTGGGGAACCGCTCCCGTCGGTCCGCAACCTGGCCGAGGAGCTACGGGTCAACCGGAATACCGTTGCCCGGGCCTACACCGAGTTGGAGTCCGAGGGGGTGATTGAGACCCGACAGGGGGCGGGATGTTTCCTGAAGGCGACCGGTTCGTCCCCGCTGACCCGGTCCGCGCGCGAAGGGCGTCTGAACGCCGAGATCGATGCACTCATCGTCCAGGCCCATCACCTGCGGATCGCCGATGCCGAGCTGAAGCGTCTCTTGGCCGAGCGGCTCTACCGATTCCGTTCCTCGACTTCCGGCACTGACTGAATCCACCCGCCCACCGAGCCATGAGTACCCCTGCCATCGACATCCAGGATCTCGTCTACCGCTACGGACGCTCCGAGGCCCTCCATGGGCTCAACCTCTGCGTAGAGCCGGGGGAGTGTTACGGCTTCTTCGGACGCAACGGGGCCGGCAAGACGACCACCATCAAGTGTCTGCTGAACCTGCTGCGTCCTGCCAGCGGCTCGGTGAAGGTCTTTGGGATGGACCCGTCCCGGCAGGAATCCGAGGTGAAGGCGCGTCTCGCCTATGTGCCTGACTTCGTCGCGTTCTATCCGTGGATGAGTGTCCGGGAGGCGTTGGACTATCAGGCGAGCTTCCGAAGCCGATGGAACTCCGGGCTCGAGCGCTCCCTGCTCGATCAGTTCCGGTTGAGTCCCGACGCCCCCACCTCGGGACTCAGCAAGGGGCAACGGACGCAGTTGGCGTTGATCGGGGCCATTGCCGCGGAACCGGATCTCCTCGTGTTGGATGAACCCACCTCGGGACTCGATCCGCTGGTCCGACGGGAGTTCATCCAGACCATCATCGGAGCGTATCAGGATGCGGCCCCGGGACAGCGGACGGTGTTGGTGTCGACGCATCTCATCAGCGAGTTCGAGGGATTGATCGACCGGTTCACGGTGGTGGACCAGGGGCGGGCGATCCTGACAGCGCGTGCGGATGATGCCCGGGCCCGGTTCCAGCGATTGCGGGCGGAGTTCGAGGGGGAGGCCCCTTCTGCGTCGATTTTCAGGGAGGCCCGATTCGTGCGTCACTCCGGCCGGAGTCTGGAACTCGTGGTGGACTCCGATGCCGGTCCGCTGCTGGAGCGGCTTCGCAGCCATGGGCCGGTCCGGGTGGAGGAGGAGTCACTCACCCTGGAGGAGATCTTCCTGAACACCGTGAAGTGAACTGGGGGCCCCGACCATGACACTCGTCCTTCCCCGGTATCGGAACGGGTTCCATCCCGCCTGGCTCCTGCTGCCGCTGCCCCCGTTGCTGGAGCTGTTCGTGGATGCGTTGCCGCATTCGTCACTGCACGCGGCGACGCTTGTCCGGATTCTGCTGAGCCTGGTCCTGATTATCCCGCTCACCATCTGGCGTCTTGCCGAGGCGCCACCGGTCCTTCGGCGCGTCCTGGCCGAGATCCGATCCCAGATGCCCGGGTTCTTTCTCGCAGGGGTGTTGCCGGGCCTTCTGGGCCTGGGGCATTCCCCCGATCTGGATGTCCCCGCGTTCCTCTTCTTCGGACTGGGGTGTCTGCTGATGGGCGCCCATACCTATGGAGCCGAGTTCCGGGAGGGCACCTTGTCGGGACTTCTCTGTCAGCCGGTCTCCCGGGCCCGGATCCACATCGAGAAGTTGGGGGTTCTCTTCGGGTTGCTGACGGTGGCAGGGCTCAATTTCCTCGGTATCGAGGGTCTTATGACGAACGGCTTGGGTTTCCAGGTCGAATCGTCGCAGGGCGCCAGGTTGGTCGGATGCATGGCGGTGGCGCTCTGTTCGGCCCCGCTGTTCACCCTGCTGTCTCGAAGCACCCTGGCGGGTGCGGTCTTCACCCTCGCGGTTCCGGGTGCGATCGCGATGACCGTCCGGGTTCTCCTGCTCGGTGCCGACCGCGCGTTCAAACCGGAGGAATCCTTCGAGCGGTGGATGGATCCGATCCTCTACTCGATCGCACCGGTCTACTTGCTCGTCACCGCCATCGGAAGTGCGTCGGTCTTCCGGCGGCTTGAGGTTTCGAACGTCTCCGGTGACTCACGATCCGCGCTCCTCCATCCGCTGGGGGGAATGGTCGAGGGCCTGGCGGGAATTCTGTTCGGTCGCTCGGCAACGGCCCATCTGATCCGCAAGGAACTCCGTCTGCATGTCGTCCCGTGGTTGGTGTCCCAGATGCTGGTCGGCCTCTGGATCCTCTGGATGGTGGCCCGATGGCTCGCCCGGGATCCCCAGATGGATCCGTCGTTCTGGGGTCTGACCTACCCGGCTCTCCTGGGTGGATTGCTGGGGGCCTTGACCCTCATCACCACGGGGGCTGCCTGCGTGGCGGAGGAACGGGAATTGGGGACCCAGGGATGGCAGCTGACCCAACCGGTCACCCTGCGCCTCCAGTGGCGCATCAAGTGGATGAGTGCGCTCGGGGTAGGATCCGTGCTCGGTGTGCTGCTGC
>JBDLQQ010000207.1:0-5889 GCA_039800465.1 Verrucomicrobiota bacterium | reverse complement strand
TCCCACACCAAATGTGACAACTGGAAATCAGGACGTGACAGTCACCAACGGCCCCTGCCCAACCCGGATCGAGGCCCAGAAACTCCGTCGAACCACTGACTCCTCTGATCCACGGGCCCAGGATTGTTCCTGGGCCTTTTTCTTTGTTCGGCTCCTCGCGCTCCGCCGAAACCTCCATACCCTCCGGGCATGCAGTCGCTGGCCGATTCCCTGGATGACCGCGGGCCGTCGGGCCTCGGCGGCGTGGAGATCCCCGACCTGTGGCAGCAGCAGGCCGTCTCCGCCCTCCGGGCCGGCAAGGACGTCGTCGTGCAGGCCCCGACCGGTGCCGGCAAGACCCTGGTGTTCGAGCTGTGGTCGAACCAGGGCAAGCCCAAGGGACAGGCCATCTACACGGTGCCCACCCGCGCCTTGGCCAATGACAAGCTGGCGGAATGGCGCGCCCGGGGTTGGAACGTCGGCATCGCCACCGGCGATCTCTCGGAGAACCTCGATGCCCCCGTCATCGTCGCCACCCTCGAGACCCAGAAGCAGCGTCTCATCCGCGGCGAAGGCCCCACACTGCTCATCGTCGACGAGTACCAGATGCTGGGCGACGAGGATCGGGGCCTGAACTACGAGCTGGCCATGGCGCTGGCACCGCCGTCCACCCAGCTGCTCCTCCTCAGCGGCTCCGTCGCCAACCCGCACCACATCGTCCAATGGCTCAACCGCCTGGGGCGCCAGGCGGTGCTGGTCCGACACGAGGTGCGCCCAGTCCCCCTCGAGGAGGTGTTCGTCCACGAGCTGAGCTGGCACATCCCAGGTGAGGTCCGCGGACATTGGGCCCGGTTCTGCGCCAAGGCCCTCGCCGAGAACCTCGGCCCCATCCTCCTGTTCGCGCCCCGACGCCGCAGTGCCGAGGAGATCGCCTGGGATCTCGCCCGGAATCTTCCCAACCCCCAACCCCTGACCCTGACCGACCCCCAACGGCTGCTCGTCGGCGAGAACCTCGCCCGGATGCTCAAGGCGCGGGTCGCGTACCATCACAGCGGTCTCTCCTACGCCGCCCGGGCTGGGGTCATCGAACCCCTCGCCAAGGCCGGACAACTCCGCGTCGTCGTCGCCACCATGGGACTCGCCGCAGGGATCAACTTCTCGCTCCGCAGCGTCGCCGTGTCGGCGAACACCTACAAACGCGATGGCGTCGAGACCCCCATCGGCAGCGACGAGATCCTCCAGATGTACGGACGCGCCGGTCGCCGGGGGCTCGACGAGGTCGGCTACGTGCTCGTGGGTCCCAACGAACTCCGCCTGCGCGACGGTCGCCCCGCCTCGCTGGCCCGCAGCGGACTGGTCGACTGGGGCGCCCTCCTGGGCGTCATGCACTCGGCGGCCGAACAGGGACGCGATCCCTTCGCCGAGGCGGTCCGGGTCCAGGAACGGCTGTTCACAACGAAGCCGATCATCCTCGGGGTGGAATCCTCACTGAAACACCCCGACGTACCCTGTGGACTCAAGACCGATGCCGAACGGGCGCGGCATGTCCGGCGACGTCAGCGTCAGATGATCAACTCCCGGGGCGAGTGGCAGGACTATCCGCGCTGGGAGGAACGAGCCCTCCGGGACATCCGCCATGCGATGACCAGCGAGGCGCCGAAGTCGGAGGACACCCCGCCACCACCACCCCTCCTGCGACCGGTGCTCAGTGAACCGACCGCGCTGGCGAAGGTGGGGTTTGGTGAACTCCTCTCGCTGGCCGACGGCACCTACGGCCGGGCGGTCAAGGTGGCCGACCGCTTCGGCGACGATGGGGTCACGCTCACCAAATGGATCCAGAAGCAGAGCGGCTGGAATGGGCGTCAGACCCAACTGGAGACCTGGCGCACCCTGGTGGCCCCGTTGGTCGAACGTTCGTTCCAACGCCAGCGGTTCCCCGTGATCCGGTTCATCGAGGAGCCGTGGCAGATCCTGGCCCTGATCAGCCTCGCGGAGCAGACGGCCAAGGTCCCCGTGGACGCCCACGGGGTCCCGCTGTGGAAGCCCAGGGAACGCGAGGTCTTCCCCGAGGACTGTGCCCGGTGCTCTCTCGTGGCGACCTGTCGACAGCTCCCGGCCGGCACCGGAACCGCGCTCCTGTGGCGACGACTGGCCCTCGTCGACCCGACCGGACGTCCCACAAACCGGGGACGCATCGTCAGCTGTTTCCACGGCGGCGACGGCCTCGCCGTGGCGGCGGCGCTGGAGGACACCAGCTATCCCCTCGAGGACCTGGTCTACGACCTCGCCAACCTGGACGCAGGATTCCGCTTCGCCGAGGCGGAGGATCGCTGGGGGGGGCGTCTCGCGGTCGCCTGCCGTGCGGCCTACGGCAACCAGAACATCCCCGGCTATCTCGAGGGAGGCATCCCACCGAAATACGGGAGCGGGGCCGAATCCGTGGTCCGATCCGTGCACCGTAATCCCGCCTCCAAGGTCCGCTTCGCCACGGCCGTCCTGGGCACGGGGGACGTCGACCGGATCATCATCGAGTGGCGGAGCCTGCTCCGTCAGCTGGCCCATGCCCCGAAGCTGGAATGGGACCGGTGGACAAAACTCCAGGAACTCGCCCGGAATCTTCTCGAGGACACCGAGTCCCCGACCGTGACCGACCTGCCCCCGCTGGATTACGGCCAGACCCGCCGCATCGACCACACCCTGCGCCTGAGGCGGCACTGAGGCGAAGATTGGACAGCGACAACCCACGCCTCATGGCAGAACGATACGACGACATCTCCGCGCGCCATTACGCGGCCTATCGTCCTCCCCTCCACGGCCTGATTCTGAAGCGTCTGGTTCCCGCAGAGAGGTCGTTCCGCGTCGGACTCGACATCGGCTGCGGCACAGGGTGCTCGGCCATCGCCCTCGCAAGACATTGCGACCGGGTGATCGGCCTCGAACCGAGCCAGGAGATGTTGGCCAGGGCTCGAAATCATCCCGGTGTCACATACCTCCACGGTTCGGCCTTCGAGTTGCCCCGGCTCCCCTTGGGACCGGTCGATGTCGTCTCCTTCGCTGGCTCGCTCTTCTACACCAAGACGGACGTGCTTCGACACGATCTCCCCAAAGTGTGCGCCCGCTCAGCAGTCGTGCTGGTCTACGATTTCGAGATCCGACTCGACGAGATTCTCGACCGGTTGGGAATCACCCCTCCCGGAGGCTCCTCCGGCGTCTCCCAGTACGACCACGCCTGCGATCTCTCGGGCTGGTCTGGATTTGCCGTCGAGGCGCGCGGAACGGAACGCATCGGGCTGGATCTACAGCCAAGCGAGTTGGCGCATCTCCTCCTCTCGGACTCCAATCGACGCGACGCGCTGGCACAACGGTTCCCGGAGAAAGACCCATTCCAGATCCTGAAGGGCATCCTTGGAGAAAATTGCACCTTCGGCGGGGTCCATGCAGACCTGTTCTTCAGCCGGTGGCGGATCCAGTGAGGACGGATATCCCTGTCGCGGTCAGGCCAGGATCGGCTGGATCACGTCGCCACCGATGTCGGTGAGACGGTAGTCCCGGCCCTGGAACCGGTAGGTGAACCGCGTGTGCTCGATCCCGAGGAGATGCAGGAGGGTCGCCTGGAAATCGTTCACGTGGACCGGATTCTCGGCCGTGTTGTAGCCGAAGTCGTCCGTCGTCCCATAGGTCATGCCGCCGCGCACCCCGCCGCCTGCCATCCACAGCGAGAACGCCTTCATGTGGTGATCGCGACCGTAGTTGCCATTGGCCATGTCCCCCTGGTTCATCGGCGTCCGTCCAAACTCGCCGCCCCAGATCACGAGGGTGTCCTCCAGGAGGCCCCGCTGCTTGAGATCCCGGACCAGCGCAGCCGACGCCTGGTCGACCGCCTTGGCGGTCTTGGCGATGTCCGCAGGCAGGTTGTTGTGATGGTCCCAACCCCGGTGGTAGAGCTGGATGAACCGGACCCCCCGCTCGGCGAGGCGACGGGCCAGCAGACAGTTGTTGGCGAAGGACGGCTTCCCGGGCTCCGCCCCGTACATGTCGAGCATCGAGCGCGGTTCCTTCGAGAGATCGGTCAGCTCCGGGACGCTCGACTGCATCCGGAAGGCCATCTCGAACGACGCAATCCGGGTGGCGATCTCGGGATCGCCCACGTTCCGCAGATGCTCGGTGTTCAGATCCCGCGTGCCGTCGATGAGACGTCGACGGATCTCCGACGTGATGCCCTGCGGATTGTTGACGAAGAGGATGGGTTCGCCGCTGGAGCGGAACTCGACCCCCTGGTGGCTGCTGGGGAGGAATCCGCTGCCCCAGTAGCGCGTGAGCAGGGGCTGGTCCTGTCCGAATCCCGATGCCAGCACGACGAACGCCGGGAGCTGGTCGTTCTCGCTGCCCAGCCCGTAGGAGATCCAGGCCCCCATGGCGGGACGCCCCGCCTGCTGATGTCCGGTCTGCATCAGCGTCACCCCGGGATCGTGGTTGATCGCCTCGGTGTGCATCGACCGGATCAGGGTGAACTCGTCGGCGATCGATCCGATGTGGGGCAGCAGCTCGGAGATCTCCGTGCCGCATTGGCCGTGGCGATGGAACTGGAAGCGGCTGCCGACACAGTTGAGCGGCTGGCCCATGAGCTGGGCGATCCGCTGGCCCTTGGTGAGGCTCTCCGGCATCGGCTTGCCATTCATCTCGATCAGCCTGGGCTTCGGATCGAACAGATCGAGATGCGACGGCGCCCCCGACTGGAAGAGGTAGATGACCCGCTTGGCCTTCGGACGGCGATGCAGGATCGGAGCCAGGCCACCCGGGGTGTCGGTCGCCCCCAACGCCACCGAGGCGGGCTGCAGCAACGAGGCCAGGGCGGCCGAGCCTATCCCACGGGCGCTGCGGCCGAAGAAATGACGTCGGGTGAGGTGGTGGGCGAGGGTGTCGTGCGGGTTCATGGTCACTCGCGGGTCACGCATTCATCGAGGTTCAGGATCACACTGGCGAGACCGGTCCAGACCGCCAGCTCGACGGGCGGGGCGGATGCGATCGAGGGGCTCTGTCCGACCCGGGCCAGTTCCTCCGCAGCCTTCGGATTGTCCCCATAAAGCGTGCTCAGATCCGTCACGAGCCGCCCCATCGCCTGCTGTTCCCGGTCGGTCGCCGGCCGCGCCAGCGCAGTCTGGAACGCGCGATCAATCCGGGTCCGCGCGGAACCATCGGGCGATTCGCGCAGGATCCGCTGGGCGAAGACCCGGGACGCCTCGAGGTAGGTCACGTCGTTCATCGTGACAAATGCCTGCAGCGGGGTGCAGGTCGATTGGCGCTGGACCGTGCAGAGCGCGCGATCCGGGGCGTCGAACGTCTGCAGCGTCGGATTCGGCACCGTGCGTTTCCACAGGGTGTAGAGGCTCCGCCGGAACAGTTCCTCCCCCTGGCCGACCTCGTACTTGTTCCCGGCGAACATCTTCTCCTCCCACAGCCCGGGCGGCTGGTAGGGACGGACGCTGGGACCACCGATGCGACGGACCAGGAGTCCGCTGACCGCGAGGGCATTGTCGCGGAGCATCTCGGCGGACATCCGGAACCGTGGTCCCCGGGCGAGGAGCCGGTTCTCGGGATCCCGGGCGAGGCGGGTGGCGTCGACGTGCGACGACTGCCGGTAGGTGGTGCTCGTGACGATCCGCTTGAGGAAGACCTTCACGTCCCAATGGTCATCGATGAACTGCCGGGCCATCCAGTCGAGCAGCTCGGGATGCGACGGCGGCTCCCCGTTGGTCCCAAACTCGTTGGCGGTCTTCACAAGGGGGTTGGGGAAGAAGAGTCCCCAGAACCGGTTCACGGCCACCCGGGCGGTCAGGGGGTTCGCGGGATCCACGACCCAGCGGGCCAGATCGAGGCGGTTGGTGGACCCGGAGTAGCGGGCTCGGGGGA
>JBDLQQ010000206.1:0-21096 GCA_039800465.1 Verrucomicrobiota bacterium | reverse complement strand
CCATCGCCTGGACCAACGCCGTCGTATCTCCAACCAGGACTGGCAGGGGGCCATGGATCCAGAGCACGCGCCCCCGGGGCGTTTCCGTGACCCACTGCCAGGCCGCCTCGAGAGCCGGGGTCGGATCCTGCCCCCCTTCAAACACCAACGAGGCGCCCACCGAACGCGCCATCTGGTTCGTGGCGGCACGGAAGGGTCCTTCGAGGACCTCCGCGACCCGATGCACACCGTCGTGCGCGACATAGATCCGGAGATCCCCCCGGGCTGCAGTGATTCCAAGGACCTTCATCGTGGACTCCCAGGCTTCCGATCCCTCCACCCCGCCATCCAGGACGATCGCGAGACGTCCCTCGGACACCGAAGGGCCATCCACCAGGGTCTGTCGAATCCACCGGGCTGGTGAGGAGCGGTCGTCCAAGGCCCAGGCACTCGTGGGCTTTTCCCCTGAAACCTGGAACGGGATGGGGGTGAATCCCTCGGAGACGACCGATTGGGGAAGAACGGTCCGCAGGACCTCAGGTCGCTGGGCATCGGCACGCCAACCACTGGGGACCCGGGCGGCCGGCATGCCGCCCTCAAGCCAGACGTGATGCTCCAATCCAGGATCGATCCGGAAGTTCCGTTCCGTGAACCGCGGCCAGACATATCGCAACTCCCCACCGCCCACGGGCAGTAGCGGAGCCGTGATGCCCAGTCGCACCTTCATGGTGCCCCCGCGCGGCTGGATCGGAAAACACTGCATCAGCACACGGTCAGGCCCAGCGGTCGTAACCAGAATCGGATCCCGTTGCTGGGCCACCGCCACACTCTGGTACGCGGCCCGGGTCTCGCCCCGTCCTGCGAAGGCCGCCTCCCGCGCCTCCCCATGCACCCACAGCGTGACCCGCGAGACCACACCGCCCGGCGGCAATTGAACCTCGGCCCGCGCCTCCCTTTGACGACCGTCGTGGTCGTTCTGGAACTCGAGGGTCCACTCCACATACTCCCACCCGTCAGGCACGGACGCCTGTCCATCCAGCCGGGAGGACCGCAGGGACAACCCCGAGACCTGTCCCGCCACGGCCTCGCCCCCGAGGGAGACATCCCATTCGAAGTCGGACAGCACCTGGCGTCCCACACCCCAGTGCTGGTTGAGCGGGGGACGGACCGCATTGAAGGGACGTCCGGTGACCTGGAAGTAGACCGTCTGGACGCGCTCGGGAGTCAACTGCGGGCGACCGAGGAGATCGTCCCACAGGGCCCGACGTCGTCCGTAGCAGGCCCGGAGAAGGACATCCGGATCTCCCCAGGACCGGAGACGTTGGACCGACTGGGAACGTTCTCCTGGGGATTCCGCGTCGATGGCCACCCGGATGAGGTGTTCGGTGAGGACGTCCGGCAACGCGGCGACCCCCAACGCCAGGGCCGTCACCCAGGACACCACCCACGCCCGACGGGGCCACGGCTGGTGTTCTGCCACCGCCGCCTTGCGGGCCTCCCGCCAGAGGATCCATCCGACAATCCACGCGATGAGCGGGGTCAATGGGATCAACCCCAGCCCAAACACGACGACACCCACCAACGACCAGGGATAGATCGGTGCGAACGCCACCGCATACGCGCCCGACACACCGAGCGCCAAGGCGAGCGACCAGGGATAGAATGCCGGAACGCGACGGGGCGCTCGGGAACGGAACCACAAGCCCAGGGCATACACCGCGGGCACCAGCAGCAGCAGGATCCCATGGAACGGCGTTGGGATCGGGTCGAGGAGCTCCTGCGCCGAGAGGCGCGACGTCCATTCGAAGAGGATCGTGCCGATGGGCAGCACCACGCCCAAAACCGCGAGCAGCAACTCCACACCGTATCTGGCGAGGGCGGATCGGGATGGATTGGAAGGACCCGCGGGAAGGGTGGGAGGCGCCGGGTCGGGGAGACGAGCCGTTGGGGTGTCCCCACCACCCGACGACGATTCCTCCAACAGCGTCGGATCCACACGGGCCAGCAGCCGCCGGACATCTGCCTCGGTCACCACGGTCAATCCCTGCGCCACCGCCTCCTGCATCACATGCTCGCGGAGATCGGCCATCACCTCCTCCGCCTCCGCACCGTCCGCGGCGAGACGGCCGCGATGCACGGTCAGCCGCTGCTCCAGGAATTCCCGGGCCGGGGTCGTCCAGGAGGTCATGACTCCCCTCCCACGTTCTGTGCGCTCTGGTGCATCGTCTCGATGTAGGCGTTCATGGTCTTCAATGTCCGACGTCCCTCTGGGGTGAGGGCGTAGTATTTGCGGGCGGGCCCGCTGGCCGATTCCTCCAAACGGGTGCTCACCAATCCGGCGACCCGGAGGCGCGACAGCAGCGGATACAGGGTTCCCTCGGTGAGTCCCAGGCCAGGGACCTCCGACAGTTCCTTGACCAGCTCGTACCCGTAGCGCTCCCGGACCGCGAGGGTCCGGAGGATGCACAGTTCGATGATCCCCTTCCGCACCTGCACCACCCAGTTGTCGAAGAAGTCGGTCATGGCTCGGGCATGGGCTCCCCTGCGAGCGGTGCGATAGGCCGACGGCACCGCCTCGAACGGCGCCAGCCCCAGAAACACAAGATTGCGGAGACCAAGACCCAGATCGGCTGCGCGGTCACCGCGACGAAGGGCATGTCGATGAACCCCTCCCGATCAAACGTTCCCCGGAGCATCTGCAAGATCACCCCCAGCGGGAGGGCGAGGGCGAGGGACAACAACCCCGCCGGAAAGACGAGCCCCTGGAGACCGAGGAACCATCGGAAGCGCAGCGACTCCCATCCCCCAGACCGCTCGATTCCCACCAAGGCCACCCCCTGGGCCGCCAACAACAGCAGGCTGTAGGCATACTGCGGTGACACCAGGGTCTGGACTCGGAAGTGAGCGAGGGCGATCCGATAGTGTTCCAGCGACAAGGGATCGTTGAATCCCATCGCATGCCCCGCGCTGTCGGTCGTGTCCCACGGCGTCTGGGCCATCCCGGCATCCAAGGCGATGAATCCGAGCGTGGAGATCAGACTGATCAGCACGAGGGCCACAGCGACGGGATGGGTCCGGGGGGCATTCATAAAGCTCAATCCCAGAACCACTCGATGTACTGGCCGGGGTCCATCCAGACCACGGCCCAGAACATCACAAAGGCCCCCAGAGACAGGGTGAGTGCGGAAACCCATCGAAATCCCGGATCGACGCTCCGGCGTTGGAGAATCAGAACCATCGTGACGAGGGTGACACCCGGGATGAGGGTCATTCCCAGGGTCAACGTCAGGTGATGCAGGACGAAGCCGGCATCCTTGGGATCCGGATGGTAAGGCCGGGGCCAATACCCCAAAAGCGCACGCTGTCGGATCACATAGAGATAGAACCACGCGAGAAGGCCGATCGGGGCCAAGCCCATCACTTGGAGGGTCCGTTCTCGGATCGGGTTCATGACGATGACGGGTTCGTCCCTCTCAGTATCCGGTGCGGGAGTCGGAGATCCGGACCTCGAGGTTGGTTCCGATCACGGCATCCAACCGATAGCCACCCCGGGGTTCGAAGTATCCCTGGGGCCCGGAGTCGACCTTTCGGCCTCCCACCTCGAACTCAACCCGCAGGCCGGACTCGCTCTTTGGTCGGACCGCAATCCGTCGCCCTTCACCGGCCGCCATCGAGTCGATCCGCTCCAGGAAGCCCGTGCCGGAAACAACCAGGTTGCTCACCGTCTGTGTCGACTGGTTGCGCAGTTCGATCACGGGGCTCCGCGAACACCCCGCCATGACCACGACGAGGGGCATCGCCCCAAACCGCCACCGGCGAACCCCAAAAACCTTCCAGGGTGACTGCGGCTTCATTCAGTACATCGTGATGCAAGGTACCCGGTGACGCAATGCCAAAGACGGGACGTGAGACCTGGAACGGATTCCCGGGGCTCCGGCTCCGGGCTCATTGCGTGGGGGTCCCGCTGAGAGCGCGTCAAGCGGCGGCGTCGGGCGACAGCGCCCGGCGTCCCTCGAGGGCCCGGCTCAGGGTGAGTTCATCGGCGAACTCCAGACCGCTCCCTGCCGGCAAGCCCTGGGCCAGTCGGGTCAGGCGTACCCCGATGGAACCCAGTCGCCGCGCCAGATAGTGCGCCGTGGCATCGCCCTCGACATCGCTGCCCAACGCGAGAATGACCTCCGAGACGCCTCCCGCGCCCAGACGCCTCTCGAGCTCGGCAATCCGGAGATCCTCAGGGCCCACCCCGTTCAACGGACTGAGCTTTCCGCCGAGGACATGATACCGCCCACGGAAGGTCCCCGACTTCTCGAGGCTCAGCACATCCAGGGCCCTCTCCACCACACACAGCAGCGTCGGCTCCCGTCGCGGATCAGCACAGACGGGACACGGCTGGGTCTCCGTCAGGGCTCCGCACTCCTGGCAGAACCCGACCCGTTCCCGGGCCTCGATCAGCGCCGCGGCAAGATGCCGGACCGCTTCTGGATCCGACTGGACGACATGCAGGGCCAACCGCTCGGCGGAGCGGGGCCCGATTCCGGGCAGCTGGCCGAGGGCGGTGGCCAGCTGGGTGATGGCGTTGGGGAGGCGGGTCTGGGACACAGGGGACGTCCGAGGACGTCGTCCGAGGATGGAGCCGATGGGCGAAAAGGAAAGGGTTTGCCCAGGGCCCCCGAAGACCACCGCACGCCTCTGGGATGCAATCCCCCTGCCCCACCTCAGAACGACATCCGGAAGCGGAGCCCGAAGCCGTAGGCCTTTGGCAGCCGGATCGGCATCGGGGAATTCACCGGGACCTGGCTGGGATCGAAGAACCCCAGGCCATCCGACTCCACCACGAGCGGATCCACCTGGGTCCGGAGGAAGTGGTTCCAGTTGTCCTCGAACCGCCGCTGGTCCGAGGACCGCCACTCGCTCTGGAGATCGATCGGACGCGGCTGAGGGACGCCGGGGACTCCGGCACCGGCGTTCCGCCCCGCGCTGGAACGATCGAACGCCATCGCCAGCAGCAGGTCATCGAACGCCTTGCGGGCCTCGTCGGGGCGCCGGGTCGGCTCCGGCAGGATCCGGCGCCAGGACTCCGTCTCATAGGTCAGATAGGTTGGAGGCTCGACCACCGGCCGGGGCTCCGGGGGCCGCGGAGGCTCCGGCGGGGGGACCACCACCTGGGGCGGCACCGGAGGCACCTCGGGAGCTCCAATCCACCGGGACCACCAGACGACGGCCACGATTGCGGCAAGCGTCGTCAGGATCACCCACCAGATCCGTTGCCGCCCCAGTTTCATGAGGGTCAATACAGCACTCCGGGAGCACGGGGGCAAGCCGCTGCCCCCGTCGGCATCCCGTCATTGGATCACTTCGTCGGGTTCGCCGCCGCCCAGCCCCGGACGAATCCGATGCATTGGGCCACGTCGGGAACCGAGTGGTCCCAGTTGAACTCGTACTCGCAGCTGATGTTGCCGTCGAACTTCTGACGTCGCAGTTCCGCCAACACGCCGGCCATGTCGGTCGATCCCGTGCCGAAGATCATGTCGTGCTGCCCCGGACCGAGCTTCTCCCGCTCCTTGGCATGCATCGAGATCACCCGACCCTTGAGGGCCCGGAGCCCGTCGACGGCGCGGATGCCGCTCGTCTGCCAGTGCCCGATGTCGGCACAGGCCCCGATGCGGGAATCCCGATTACGGACCAGCTCGGCCACCCACTTCGGATCCCAGATCTTGTAGGCCGGGTTCTTGGGCTGCTGGGCGTGGTTGTGGAACGCGACCCGGATGTCGAACTCCTTCACGAGCGGCTCGAAGGTATCGATCGAGTCGGTCGACTCCGTGGTGATCGCATAGAGGCCGAGGCCCTTGGCGAACTGGAAGAGCTTCCGGGCCGCGGCGGCATCCTTCGGGATGTCAACGACGCCGTAGTTGACCGCCTTGACCCCGTGCTTCTTGAGCTTCTCCTGGAGCTGTTGGAGGGCCGCCGCAGGCATCTCATGTCCGACCTTCGTGCCGCGATCCTCCGGGCTGAGGGCCTGGCCGGGATAGAACTCGATGACCTTGCCGCCCGCCGCCTCGGTCTTCTCGATCGCCTCGAAGGCGGTGAACCGGTTGAAGGTGTAGGCCTGGCATCCCACGGCGAAGCCACCGACGCGGTACTCCGCGGGGATGGGGTCCGCCCAGAGCGAACCAGCGAGGGTGATCAGGGATGCGAGAGCCGTGAGGCGAAGGAAGGAGATGGAGTTCATGCGATCGGGAACCCCGGAATGGAAGCGAAGCCGCAACCAACTCTCAACCCCCAACCCGTCGCCATTGAACTATCCGCCCCACAGACCACGGAGCGACCTCCCGGACTCTCGACGCGGGATCTCTGGACACTATCCGCCCCACAGACCACGGAGCGACCTCCAGACGTTCGCCCAGTTCCTCGAGGCGTAGCGTGCGGTCAGACGCCGCAGCCGGTACGGGTCCCCCTCGGGGCGGTTGAGTCCGGGCTCGGTCGTGCACGCGGTGACAAAACCCGCCTCCTCCACCAGATCACGGACCGCCGGGTTCCAGTCGCCATAGGGATAGCAGAAGTGACGGATTGGAGACCCGAACAGGTCCTCGAGCCGGGCCTTGCTCGCGACGATCTCCTCCCGGGCATCCGCCAACGGGATGCGGGTCAGCCACGGATGCGTGCAGGTATGGGCGCCGATCTCATGACCAGCCGCCATCCACTCGCGGATCTGCACGGCATCCATCAGGCGTTCGGAGACCTCGCCCTGCGCCTGTTCCCAGACATTGGTCTTCCCGAGAAGATCCGGGACGAGAAACTGGATGGCACGAAATCCCGCCTCCCGGAGCGGCTCCAGTCCGTGGGTCAGCACGTTGACGAACCCGTCATCGAACGTCAGCGCCACCCGTTGGGCATCAGTACCGGAGATCAGCTGGTCCATCGAGACAGCCGCGTATCCGGCCCGCTTCAGATCCTGCAACTGCTGGCGGAACAGCCGTTCCGGGACATACAGCCCCTTGAGTCGGACACCGCGGGGACGCGGACCGAGCTTGTGGTACATCAGGGACAGGCCGCCCCCGGATCGGCACCAGTCGTCGAAGGGAGCCAGTCGGGTGAACGCACTCGGAAGGCCAGGTGGGAGTGCCACGTGGAGATCCGCTCCGTTGTAGGTCTTCGGGGTCAAGGCTCTGGGCGACGCCACCGGGCGTGTCGGAGGAGCGATACCATTCCCGCGGTCCAGATGTCCTCATGAATGTCAGCGCGGCGGCCGTGGCTCCACGGGAGCGGTGGAGCACTCGAGGCTTTTCAGGGGAGCTCGCAGTACTTGAGCACGCAGTACTTGAGCACTTGCAAAGCGGGGGAGGGACGATGGCATTCTACGTCCGGGCGAGTCGTCTCAGGGCGGAAAACCCATCCATGCATAGCAAATCCAAACCCTCCTTGGCCCTCATCGGAGCCGGCTACTGGGGCAAGAATCTCGCGAGGAACTTCCTGGAGCTCGGCGCGCTGCATACCCTCTGCGATTCCCGATCCGATATCCTGGAGGGCTACGGCCCGGACTACGCCGGAGTCCATCGCTCCTCGAGGCTCGAGGAGGTCCTTGCCGACGACGGGGTCCGGCAGGTGGCGATCGCAGTGCCAGCCGTCCATCATTTCTCCGTTGCGAAGGCCGCGCTCGAGGCGGGAAAGGATGTCTTTGTTGAAAAACCCCTCTGCCTCGATGCGGAGGAAGGGGAGGAACTCGTGGCCCTGGCCGCCTCCCGTGGACGCATCCTGATGGTGGGACACCTCCTCCAGTACCATCCCTGCATCGAGAAGCTTCGTGAACTCGTCTCCTCCGGGGAACTCGGGAAGCTCTTCTACGTGACCTCCAACCGGCTGAACCTCGGCAAGATCCGCCGTGAGGAGAATGCCCTCTGGAGCTTCGCACCCCACGACATCTCGGTCATCCTCTCGTTGACGGGGGGACAGGCCCCCGAGGAGGTCATCTGCACCGGCGAGTCCTACCTGACCCGTGGAGTCCACGACACGAGCCTCACGAACCTGAGATTCGCCGGCGGGACGAGGGCGCACATCTACGTCAGCTGGCTGAATCCGTTCAAGGAACAGAAGCTGACCGTCATCGGCTCCCAAGCCCTCGCGGTGTTCGACGACACGCGCCCCTGGGACCAGAAGCTCACGCTCTACCGGCAGTATCTGACCTGGTCCGACGGACAGGTCCCAACCCCGACGAAGGCTGCCGGGGAACCCGTCCTGGTCCCTGAGACCGAACCGCTCCGGAACGAGTGCCGCCATTTCCTGGATTGCTGCGATTCGCGGCAACAGCCCAGGACCGACGGGAACGAGGGCATCCGGGTCCTGCGCGTGCTCCAGGCCGCGCAGCGGAGCCTCGATCGGCATGGGGAGCCCATCCGGGGCCTCGACACCCCTGCTGGACGGGAGCGGACGCGCTGTTTTGTGCACCCCACGGCCGTTGTGGACGAGGGCGCGCGGATCGGTACCGGTTCCAAGATCTGGCATTTCAGCCACGTCATGAAGGGCGCTCATGTCGGGGAGGGCTGCGTGGTGGGCCAGAACGTCAACATCGATGGCGGGACCTCGATCGGGAACAACGTCAAGATCCAGAACAACGTGTCGATCTACTCCGGGGTCACGATCGAGGACGATGCGTTTCTCGGACCCAGCTGCGTCCTGACGAACGTCTCCAACCCCCGATCCCAGGTCAACCGGCACTCCCTCTACGAGAAGACCCTCATCCGGAGAGGGGCCACGGTCGGGGCCAACGCCACGATCGTCCCGGGCGTCACGGTCGGGAGATACGCGTTCATCGCAGCGGGGTCGGTGGTCACCAGGGACGTGCCAGACTATGGACTGGTGATGGGGAATCCTGCCCGGCCCAGGGGGTGGATGAGCCGTCATGGACATCCGCTCGGGTCACCCGGACCCGATGGCTCCCTGCACTGCCCCGAATCGGGGCTGAGATACCGTGAGGAATCGCCGGGCGTGCTCCGGTGCCTCGACCTGCCTGAGGAATCCCCCCTGCCAGACCCCATGCGGACCGGAGCGATGCCCTACCGGAGCTGGAGGTCCAACGGTACCGGACAGTGACCCAGGATATCATGGCCATGGAAAACACCCTTCGCGACAGGAGGATCTTCATCACGGGCGGCGCCGGATTCATCGGCTCCACCCTTGTCGGGCGCCTCATCGATGCCAACGACATCACGATCTATGACAACCTCCGACGAAACGCGCTGTCGGGGCGGCCGTATGCGAACCACCCCCGCCTGCGGCTCGTCGAGGGGGACGTCCTGGACCTGTCGAGGCTGAGAGATGCCATGGCCGGGGCGGACACCGTCATCCATTGCGCCGCGATCGCGGGCATCGACACCGTCATCAAGCGGCCGACCGAGACGATGCGGATCAACATGATCGGCACCGCGAACGCACTCGAGGCGGCGAAGGGCCTCGTCGGGCTGAGGCGCTTCGTGGATTTCTCGACCAGCGAGGTCTTTGGGACCTCGGCATTCCGGGCGGATGAAGCCAACCGCACCGAGATCGGGGCTGTCGGGGAGGCCCGTTGGACCTACGCCGTCAGCAAGCTGGCTGGGGAGCACCTGACCAAGGCCTACCACCAGGAATTCGGGATGCCCACGGTGACCATCCGGCCCTTCAACATCTACGGTCCGGGACAGATCGGGGAGGGGGCGATGCGGACGTTCATCCAGCTCGCCCTGCGCGACGAGGAGATCCAGATCCATGGCGATGGCAGCCAGATCCGGGCATGGTGCTATGTGGAGGACTTCATCGATGGCCTGATGCGGGCCACAGCCGACCCACGGGCCATCGGCGAGAGCTTCAACATCGGGAACGCCAGGGCCATCGTCACGATCTTCGGGCTCGCCCAGACCGTGGTCCGGGTGCTGGGAAGCCGCTCGAGGATCTCGTTCACCCAGAAGAACTACGCCGATGTCGAACTGCGCGTCCCGAACGTCACCAAGGCCAGGGAACTGATCGGCTTCGAGTCGCGTGTCGACCTCGAAGAGGGGATCCTGAGGACGGCGGAGTTCTACAAAAGCTCACGCGGATGACCCCGGCCTACCCCCTCTCCAGACCATTCTTCGACGGCCACGAAGTCGATGCAGTGCGTCGGATCCTGGAGTCCGGATGGCTCGTGCAGGGGCCCGAAGTGCTGGCATTCGAGAAGCAAATCGCCGTCCTCCAGGGGGCACGTCATTGCATCGCTGTTTCCTCCGGGACCGCGGCCCTGCACATCGCCTACCTCTCCCTGGGGATCGGCCCCGGGGATCTCGTGTTCATCCCGAGCTTTGCCTGGCCATCGGCGGCCAACATGGCCCGGCTCGTCGGGGCGACCCCGATGTTCGTCGACGTCGTCCCCGGCACCTACAACATGGATCCCGCGCATCTGGAACGCGCGATCGACCACAGCCTCAGCGAGGGCCTCGGGAGGCCGAGGGTCGTGGTTCCCGTCCACGAATTCGGACTCCCCGCCGAGATGGATGCCATCCTCCGGATCGCAGGGCGGAACCATCTGCTCGTCGTCGAGGACGCCGCGTGCGCACTGGGCGCCTCCACACTCGGGAAACCCGTGGGAACCCATGGGGAGATGGGCATCTTCAGCTTCCATCCGAGGAAATCCATCACCACGGGGGAAGGCGGTGCCATCGTCACCCAGGACGACGCCCTCGCAGAGCGATGCCGGGAGTGGAGGAACCACGGTCAGCGACCCGTCGGAGGATCCCGCGAGTTCGTCGTGCCGGGTCCAAACTACAGGCTGACTGAGATCCAGGCGGCACTGGGCAGGGTGCAGCTCGCCAAGCTGGACATGATCCTGGAGCGGCGGAGGCAGGGGGCGAGGACCTATGCCGAGGAATTGGCTGGGACCTCGTTGTTGACACCTCCCGAGTGCCACGATGAGCACACCTGGCAGACGTACATGGTGGTCCTGCCGCCGGAGATCGAGCGCCAGAGGGTGATTCAGCGCCTGAAATCCGAGGGCATAGAAGTCGGACCCGGTTCCGTCGCCGGACACATCGGCAAGACATTCCATCCGCAGCCAGGCCTTCCCGTGTCGGAACTCCTCCATCGACAGGGACTGGCGCTGCCGCTCCACGCCGGAATGGACTCGGCGGCCATACGCCACTGCGCCCAGCGGCTGATCGCCGCGCTCGAGATCCAGGGCTGACGACCATGCCAACCCCACCCCACCCCCAAGCGGAGCCCGGTGGAAACCGGGTGGATCCCGACCCAACAGGCACGGAGATCCAGAGACTGCTCAGGAGCCTGAAGCACCTCCTGGCCTCCCTCGCCTCGGAGGTCCGCCTCAAATGGAACCGGGATCTCCCGATGGCGGATTACATCGTCGACCGCTGGCAACGCGCCCACGACCTGGGATTCGGCGAGGGCTCCAGCATCTACGACAGCGTCCTGGTCCTGGGGTCGGTGAAGGTCGGGAGGGGGACGTGGATCGGGCCCTTCTCGATCCTCGACGGCTCCGGAGGACTCGAGATCGGGGACGGGTGCAACATCAGCGCAGGCGTTCAGATCTACACCCACGACACCGTCCACCGCACCCTCAGCGGGTCCTCCGAGGAGCCCGAACGGGCCCCTGTCAGGATAGGCTCCAGAACGTACATCGGACCGAACGCGGTCATCTCGAAGGGGGTGACGATCGGCGATGGGTGCATCATCGGGGCCAACAGCTTCGTCAATCGGGATGTCCCCTCCGGCATGAAGTCCTGGGGTACTCCGGCCCGGCTGATCGGCCCGGCATCCCACTGACACCACCCACCGGCTATGGAGGCGCCACCCAGGCCGTATTGGCCGTCCGATCCGGAAGATCCGATGGAGCGCTCTGCCCCATGAAGATCCTGCACCTCCCCACCAACATCGCGTCGCAGATCTCCTGCTCGGTCAGGGCGCTGCGCTCCATCGGGGTCGATGCAAGGGGGCTGGCCCGGACCTCCGCCGACATCCAGGACCACCACGGGATCGAGGTGGCCGAACCCAACGACAAGCCCAATCCCCTCTCAAAGCTGGCCAGAAGCATCTCCTGGCGGCTCAGGCTGCTTCGGGCGATGGCCTGGGCGGACGTCGTGCACTGGCACTGGGGAAACTCGACCTGCAAGGGGTTCGACCTGAGGCTGGCGGCCAGGCTCGGGCGGCCCCGACTCGTCGAGTTCTGGGGGGATGACATCCGACTCCCGGAGATCGCCTCACGGGACAATCCGTACATCGCGGGCATGTATGGCGCGCACCCTGAGCTCATGCCGGCATGGACCCCCGCCGCCCAGGCGGTTTTCAGCGGTCACGGATTCGAGTGCCTGATCCCCGGCCACGAGCTCGGCGACTATGTCGATCGTCGACACTTCCCAACACACCACCAGACGATGGCCCGCCTCCTCCTGGAGGAATACAAGCCCTCCCCCCCATCCCCCACGAGGAGGCGCCCCCTCGTCGTCCATGCCCCCTCGAACAAGCTCAGGAAGGGCACCGAAGCCGTGCTCGCCCATGTCCAGCGGCTTGCCAGGGACCACGAGTTCGACTTCAGGCTGATCCACAACATGCCCCGCCGCGAGGCGATGCGGACCGTCTCGGAATGCGACATCTTCCTCGACCAGTTCACGATCGGCGCGGAGGGCCTGGCCAGCCTCGAGGCCATGGCCTGGGGGAAACCCGTCGTCTGCTACATCAAACCCGCCTGGCTGTCCCGGTACCCGGCCGACCTCCCGATCGTCGTCGCAGACCAGTCCACCCTCGGGCAGGCGTTGGCGGACCTTCTCATCGATGGACAACGTCGGCATGATCTCGGCATCCGGGGCCGGCACTATGTGGAGACGCACCATGACGCCCGGCGCATCGCATCGCACCTGGCTTCAATCTACCAGGACATGCTGCGTCGCCATGCGGGAGCGGTCCGCAAACGCTGACGGCCTCCCAGGAGACTCCCCTCGATGTGCGCCATCACTGGACTTCTGACGAGTCGACCCCATGGGGCCGCCCCCATCGATGCCATGACAGAATCCCTGCGGCACCGGGGACCCGATGATGGGGGCATCATGGCTGTCGGCAGCGGCCCGGTCCGCGTGCGCGGCCTCGGGCGGGAGGAGCCCCATCGATCGCCCCGACCGGATGGGGCGGACCGGGATCTCTCAGGCTCCTGGCTGGCACTCGGACACCGCCGCCTCTCGATCCTCGATCTGTCCCCCCTGGGGCATCAACCCATGTCGCGCGGGGACCGCTACTGGATCGTCTACAACGGGGAGATCTACAACCACATCGAGCTCCGCACCGAACTGGAGGCCGAGGGGGAAAGGTTCGTCTCGAAATCCGACACCGAGGTGATCCTGGCAGCCTACGCGAGGTGGGGGCAGGACTGCCTCGCCCGATTCAACGGCATGTGGGCGATCGCGATCTATGATTCCCTCGCGAGGACGATCTTCCTGGCCCGCGACCGCTTCGGGGTGAAGCCACTCTACTACTGGCAGGACGATGGGATCCTCGCCTTCGCCTCGGAGATCAAGGCGTTCACGAGCATCCCGGGCTGGCGAGCGAGGCTGAATGGCCAGTCCGCGCACGATTTCCTCGTCGCAAGCCAGCTCGACCACAGCGCCCAGACCCTGTTCGCAGGGGTGGAGCAGATGGAGCCCGGCCACTGCGCACTGGTCGACTGTTCTGCGGTCTCGGCCGGATCCCGGAGCGTGCCCCCCCTGAGACCGCGTCCATGGTACCAACCCAAGCCGGCCCTCTGGGATGGGTCGTGGGACGAGGCGACCAGGGCGTTCAAGGACCTGCTGACGGATTCAGTCAGGCTCTGCCTGCGCTCGGATGTGACCGTCGGATCCTGCCTCTCCGGCGGCCTGGATTCGTCCTCGATCGTCTGCATCGTGAAGGACCTCCTCGGAGGCGGACCGGGGAATGCGCGCCAGATGACGTTCTCGTCCTGCTTCGACCAGCGGGAATTCGATGAGCGTCCATTCATCGAGGAGGTCGTCAGGGCCTCCGGCGTGGATGCCCATCGGATCTTCCCCAGCCCGGAGGGACTCCTCTCGGATCTGGACCGCATGCTCTGGCATCAGGACGAGCCATTCCTATCGGCGAGCATCTTCGCCCAGTGGTGCGTCTTCAGGAGCGCGCGGGAAGCCGGTGTGAAGGTCATGCTGGATGGGCAGGGAGCCGATGAGCACCTCTATGGCTACCCGGAGTTCCACCGTCCCTTCCTGGCGGGTCTTCTCCGCTCAGGGCATCCATGGGCAGCGTGGTGTGAGGCTCAGGCACGACACGGATCCGCCTCGAGAACGGCCAACGCCCTGGGGAGGGCGATCCTGGACGCCGCCATCCCGGTCTCGATCCAGAACCGGTTCCGGGCCCGTCGAGCCCGGCGCAAGATGCCCAGGTGGCTTGGGCATCAACACCTCAGCTTCAGCTGCCCGGGTCCACTGCTGTCGCGCTTCGACCGGCACGGAAACGCCCGCGGGTTCTCGGCCGAGATGCTGGGTGGGCGGAGCCTCCAGAAACTGCTGCACTGGGAGGACCGGAACTCCATGGCCCACTCCATCGAGGCGCGGGTGCCATTCCTGGATTTCCGGCTGGTCGAGTTCGTCCTGGGACTGCCCGATCGCCATAAAATCCGGGGGGGATGGACCAAGGCCGTGCTCCGTGAGGGCCTGCGCGGTGTCGTGCCCCCTGCGGTGCTCAACCGCAGGGACAAGATGGGTTTCGTGACCCCGGAACGACTCTGGGCCAGCCAGACTGCGACCCATGGGTTCGAGGCTGCATTGACACGAGCCGTGGAGAGTTCCCGGGGGGTCATCACCCACGCGGCCCTCGGCGACTGGGCGCAGGTCCGCGAGGGCCGATCACCCTACCGTTCCGACTTCTGGAGGATGATCACGTTTGGGAACTGGATGCATCGATTCGATGTCAGCCCCTGATTGAGAGCCAACCGGAAACCGGGAACCCCCAACTCCCCCGTCGACCCACGCCGGATCCACCATGCGCCGACTCCTCATCCTGCCCTACTACTTCCTTCCGAGGAATCACGTCGCCTGCTATCGCGCCGGATGCTTCGCGAAGTTCCTGCCTGAGAACGGCTGGAAGCCCACCGTGGTCTGCGAGGATTTGCCCGCGGTCGGACCCGACTCGGATCCCGACTTCATCGGCATCCTCCCGGAGTCGGTGGAGATCCACCGTGTCGCGGCCCCACGGCCTCGGGGATCCCTGGAAAGGTTCCTCCACCGCACCTGGGGACAGTACCTGCAGACCCATCGCCTTCCGCTCCACTGGTCGGAGCACGTCGGGAGACGGGTCCGCGAACTCATCCAGACCACACGGTTCGATGCGGTCTGGGCGACCTCGGACCCCCTTGGACCCCTCGCGCTCGCCGATGAGACCGCGAGGAGTCTCGGCGTCCCATGGGTCGCCGATCTCCGGGACAGCTTCAGCGTCCTGCCCTTCGGCAAATGGTACAAGAGGCCGCTGTTCGCGAGCCGGGAACGGTCGCTCTGCCGACGGGCGGACCGGGTGACGACGGTCTCCGAGGGGCTCGCGAGGGGACTCGCGCCCTTGATCGGGAAGGAGCCTGTGGTCATCCACAATGGCTTCGATCCGACCCTGTTCCCCCAGGCACCTTTGCCTCAGCGGCCCAAGTTCACCCTCCTCTATGCCGGGAATCTGGTCCGCAGCCCTGGACTCGTCTTCTCAGCGGTCGAGCTCTGCATCCATCGGGGTTGGATACCCCGCGATCAGATCGAACTGCTGTTCCATGGCGTGGATGTGGCCCGGATCGAACGGTATTGCCCTGGGGCGGCCGGGCGGGTCCCGATCCAGGCCTTTCCCAGGCTCCCACATCGCGAGATCCTCCGGGTCATGGCGTCCAGCGCCGTCCTCCTGCTCATGGCCCACGCGGACACGCCCGGGGTGCTTCCCGCGAAGGGTTTCGACTACCTCGCATCGGGACGCCCGATCCTCGCGGTGCCGGATGACCACGGAGAGGTGAGCCGGTTTCTGGGGCGGACCGGAGCCGGGGTGTCGCTTTCAGATCCCGAGGCCATCGCACGTCAGCTCGCGGAGTGGTTCGAAGGCTGGAAGACCGGTCGGGGCCCGGCCATGCCACGGGATGACCGCGAAATCGCACGCTACTCACGACGTGAGCAGACCCGCCAACTCGCAGGCGTCCTCGACGACTTGATGCGGCGTTGAGTCCCACGGGCCCACCCCGACGGCCCCGACGTCACCCCCAGGCTCTAGGTCCCCGGCGCGTCGGCCCGGGGACCACCGATCTCCCGGTACAGGGCCATCATGTCGCCGACGTACCGTCCGAGGGACATCCGTTCGGCCACACGATCGTGGATCCGATGCCGCTCCTCCTCGGAGGGACGTCTGCCCTGCGCGATGCGTCGCATCGCCGAGGCCAAGGCCTCGACGTCCTCGGGCGGCACCAATTCACCCAGTCCTCCAAATCCGAAGGCCTCCGGGATCCCGTCGAGCGACGACGCCACCACGGGCCGACCACAGGCATGGGCCTCCATGACGACCAACCCCATCGCCTCGGTCCCGATCTGGGGATGGACGAGGCAGTCGATGGCATTCATCACGACGGGCATGTCGAGGGAATACCCGGGCAGGAATGCCACCCCCTGGAGGCCCAGCCGCCGGATGTCGTCCTCCAGCAGCGGCCCCATGTCGCCACGTCCAACGATGAGAAACCGCGCGCGCGGGATCTCGTTGCGGATCCGGGCCGCGGCGGCCAGGAACTCCCGCTGTCCTTTGCCCCGGGGGAGCGAGTAGCCCCCCATGACTCCGAACACGAAATCACCGGGCGACAGACCCCACCGTGCCCTCTGATCCAGCACCCGGGGATCGTCCGCCCGGAGCGGCTGGAAACGATCGAGCTCGAAGCCGCCATAGATCACCCGGACCTTCGAGCGACGCCCCCACATGGGAGGCCGCCAATGACGCTCCTTCTCGGGGGAGTCCGGATCGGCATGCCCCTCCCGGAGTACCCGGGCCGTGAACTCCGAGCAGGCCACCATCGCATCGCAAAGGCTGAGGACGAGCAGCCGCCCCGGCCAGGATCCCGGGCTCTTGGCGAGGTGCCGTGACAGGACGAGATGGGGCCGACGCCCAGAGAGCCGTGCGGCGAGGATGGCCGGCCAGTAGTCCCGTCCATGATGCGCGTGGACCACCTGGATCTGGCGACGACGGATGATCCGCGCCACTCGGGCGATGTAGCGGAGCTTGATGAACCCCTCGTTCCCGGTGTCCTCCAGCAGGACGCCGGACCGGACTGCCACCTCCGCCTGCTCCCGGTCCCGCGGGCCCGCGATCCGGACATCGACACCCGCCCGGTGCAGACCCAGCGCAAGCTTCACGCACTGGTCATCCGTGCCCCCGCCTAGGAGCAGCGTGTTGATCTGGAGCACTCGGGGGTTCATTGGAAGTTCGGGAATCGATGGTGTCGGACCTCGGACCAGGGCCGACCAGGTCGGCGTCCCCCGGTCACGCGACCGACACCCAAGCCCAGGACCTCGGGGGCCGCGACACCCTCGTGACCATCACCGCAACGCCGTGTCGGTTCAAGCGGGAGCCGATCCTCGGGGACCCTCTCATCGAGTTCACGCGGGGCCCGTCTTGAAGGGTCTGGAAATTTCGCCGGCACTCCTGTTGCACCGCGAAACGGGACTTGTTCACCTCTTGCCGAGCCGGGGAGCGAGGATCGAGGTTCGATCCTCCCCCAGGCGTGCTGGATGACCGAACTTCCACAGACTGGTCCCGACGGGAAAGCCGCCCCCCCCGGGCCGATCCACCTCTTCGTCCACAACCTGAGGTGGTGGGGGGGCATGGAACGGTTCGGGATGGATGTCAGCATCGGGATGCGGGATCTGGGCCGGGAGGTCCATGTGCACGCCCGGAGGGTGGACCCGCAGATCGCCGGACAGCTCGGGGTCTCCGTGCGGAGGCATCGGGTCTGGGCCTTCCCGAGACGACTGAGGACCTGGACCTTTTCGCGTCGGATCGGGCGCCTCGTGCCCCGGCTCGATGGGACCCAGATCGCCCTCGCCACCGTCCCGGCCCGCGATGTCCTGGTGTGCTCCGGCACCCATCGCGGCTACCTCCAGCGGATCGGTCGGCGGCCAGGACTCTTCGACCGGCTCCAGATCCATGTGGAGCATGTCAGCTACCATTCCCCCCGTCGCCTCGCCTCCGTCTCAAGGCTCTGCGCCCGGGAGCTCACGGAGCTCTATGGGGTACCCGCGGAACGGATCACGGTCCTGTATCCACCGATCGATACCTCCTTCACCCCCGTGTCCAGCCAGGACGAGAGGCGGAGCCATCGCAGGACCCTCGGGCTGCCCGAGGATGAGGTCGTCATCCTGTTCCCATCCACCGGACACAGCAGGAAAGGCCTCGATCCGATCTGTGAGGCGCTGACCGGGATGTCCAGCCCTCCGACCCTCGCCATCGCCGGGAATCCACCGGGATATCGTCGGAAGGGGCTCCGGATGGCGGACGGTCGCCCCGCCCCGATCCGGTTCCTCGGATACCTGAAGGACATGGAGGCCGCCTACCGGGCCGCGGATTTCACCATCCTGGGATCCCACTATGAACCCTTCGGCCTGGTCGGCCCGGAATCCTTGACGTGCGGCACGGGGCTCATCTTCGAGAAGGGGATCGGATGCCTCGAGGTGGTGGATCCCTCCGTGGTCACGACGTTCTCTGTGGGGGATCGGGCTTCGATCCAGAAGGCCATCGCAGCCTCCGTGGACCTCGTCCGGACGGGGCGGCACCGGGTCGAGCACCCCGGCAGGATCCTCCGGTATGATCCGCGACCCACGAGCTATGCCCGTGCCCTGCTGGAGTTGGCCGAGGGTTGATGCCGTCCCGCCCCATGCACCTCCGGGCCACGGTCCAGCCACGCGGAATTGATTTGGCGATGGCCACCATCTGCCCCCAACTCGACGGGTGGATTCCATGAGCCCGAAGGCGGCCATCATCGTGAGCACCTACAACTGGCCCGAGGCCCTCGGGCTCGTGCTCCGCTCGGCCCTCGGCCAGACCGAGGAGGCCTTCGAGCTGGTCATCGCCGACGACGGCTCCCGCCCCGAGACCGCCCAGACGATCGAGTCCATCCTGCGCCCGAGCCGGATCGCCTGGTGTCATGCCCGACAGGAGGACACGGGGTTCCGGCAGTCGAGGGTCCGCAACCTCGGGGTCCGCCACTCCACGGCACCGCTCCTCATCTTCATCGACCACGACACACTGCTCCATCCCGCGTTCGTCGCCGACCACCTCCGGCTCGCGAGGCCTGGCGCCTTCGTGCAGGGCAAGCGCTGCTTCCTGCCGGAGACGGAGACCCAGCGGCTGATCCGGGACGGACTCCACAGGCCCTGGTGGCCCGCGCCCTGGATGTCGGGTCTGGGGAACCGGAAGAATGCCATCCATGCCCCGGGACTGGGGGGGGCCCTGGTCCGGGCCAAGCCCTTCGAATCGGCGATCCGGGGCTGCAACCTCGCCGTCTGGCGGGAGGACTTCCTGGAGGTCGACGGGTTCGACGAGATCTATGACGGGGTCTGGGGGCGGGAGGATTCCGACTTCGCGAACCGCCTGTTCCACACCGGGAGGATGTGCCGGAACGCCTGGTTCGGCGCCCTGCAGGCGCATCTGCACCACAAGCAGTCCAAGCGGACGCAGCGCGACGCCTTGGACGACGAGCTGGATCGGATGCGGGCGGAACGGCGTCGGCGTGCGGTGTCGGGCTTCTCGTCGATGGGTGCCGAGGGCGTGGTGGTCGCCTCGTCCCCCGGATACCCGCGCGGCTGATCCAGGGCCGCGGGACCAGACTTCGATTGTCCTCCGGAGCCCTCCTTGGTCTCATGATCCACCATGGCCGACCGGCAGCCGTCCCTCCCATCCCTCCGTCCGCTCCGATATCCCCCACAGTTCTGGAGATGCCTCAGCCGTTACGGCTTCCTCGTCTCGGGGTTCACGACCTGGGCCCAGTTCCTCGGCCGCAAATGGGGACGGTCCTCCGGATCACCCCTCCGGATGCGGACGAGGACCGGTCTCACGATCCACGTGCCGATCCCGCTGCTGTTCGCCTTCAAGGACATCTTCCTCCATCGGGCCTACGCCCCCCCGGAGCTGCTCGGTGTCGTGCCGGAACAACCGGTCGTCCTCGATCTCGGAGCCAACGCGGGCTTCTTCTCGCTCTTCGCCTTCCACGTCCGTCCAGGCGCCCGCTGCCTCTCGTTCGAGCCGATGCCCGACAACTTCGAGATCCTGGAGGAGAACCGACGCCTGCAGGGCCCTCGGGACTGGAGGACCTTCAACCAGGCCGTGTCGTCCACAGCAGGGATGGCCACGCTGCGGTGTCCCGAGGACTCCGGTCCCTCGACGGTGTCGACCCTCAGGTCCGATGGAACCGGAGGGCATGCCAGGACGTTCGAGGTCCGCACCCGGACTCTCGGTGAGATCCTGGAGACCGAGGCGGGCGGGTGCTGTGATTGGCTCAAGATCGACGTGGAGGGGTTCGAATACGAGATCCTGCATGCCCTGCCCCGGGAGGGATTCCGGCGCATCCGGACCCTCGCCATCGAGGCGGAACCCGTGGATGCCTCGCTGAAGAATCGGGAATCCCTCGCCCGATTCCTGGTCGACATGGACTTCGACGTGCTGCTGGCGGATGACGCCGTCCTGTACGCGGTGAACCGCTCGTACCAGCCCCGTTCCTGAGGTCCAGCCTCCGATCGGGCATCGGGATCCCCTTCCGGTCCCTCGCCGGGTCGGAGCCGGGGGGGGCCCGACGGGTGCTTCACATCCCCCGGATCGGGGGCGACTCGCAGCCCGCATGGGTCCATCGCCAGATGCCCACGTGGACCAGTCCGAGGGCGATCAGCAGCAGCCCCAGCGACGCCACCGCCGCGACGATCCCCGACCCCGGGAAGCTGGCGGCCGCCACGAGGAGGGCGAGGGCCATGTTCCGGTTGAGCGCCCCGAGGCCCAGGACGATTCCCCGGGCGGGCTGCCCCCTCGCACCGAGCCAGCCCAGCACCCAGGAAACCTCCGCGACGAACGCCATGGCCGCGAGGCCGGGAAGGCCCATCGACAGGACCGCAT
>JBDLQQ010000205.1:0-2865 GCA_039800465.1 Verrucomicrobiota bacterium | reverse complement strand
TACCTGTATCCGGCGTGATTTAGGCCCCTTCGTGTGGAGTTGATGGTGCCGCATCGGTGGGAGTTTGAATGAGCTTTTTCCGGCGATTTCCAGACACGCGTGGCCCGGATCTTCGCCTCGTCCCGGTCGCGCCTTTGCGATCTGATGACTCGGCTTCCCTCGCCCCGGCACTTGGACCATGGTTTTCGAAATGCCAATCGGTCCCAACCAGAACGAAGCGGCCAAGGTCAAACGGCATGGCCTTGTCGGCCCTCAGGATCTCTGGCAGGCGAAGCGTCAGTTCCAGATAGACTTCCTGCTCCGGATGGGACTGAAGCGCGACGATCACCTCCTCGATTTCGGCTGCGGTACGCTGAGGGGCGGAATCCCGCTCATCGAGTATCTCCATGCCGGCCGGTATCTCGGGGTCGACGTGCGTTCCGAAGTTCTGGCCGAAGGAAGGCTTGAACTGGAGGAAAGCGGGCTCCTCGACAAGGAGCCCGAACTCGTGCACTGCGACCGGCTCGACCGGCTCCAACTCGGGCGCACCTTTTCAGTCGCATGGGCCTTCCAGGTCCTGATCCACGTCCCGGATGACAGCCTCGACGACACCATCGCGGCGGTGACCCGGCATCTGGGGCCTGGGGGCGTCTTCTACGCAACCGTGAACCTTGGGGACCAAGCGGATGGCTCATGGAAGGGCTTCCCTGTGGTCTATCGCTCGGCGTCGTTCTACCGGGAGACCTTCCGCCGCCAGGGCCTCGAGGTGGTCGACCTGGGCTCGCTCCCGGACTTCGGTCACGTCCACCCACGGACTTCCCCTGAGGCACAGTCGCGCCAGCGGATGTTGAGGGCGAGACACGCCTGACGGACCGTCCTGGGTCTACTCTAGGAGGTGCGAACCCCTCCGCTGGATTCGAATGGCCTCCGGCACCTGAAGTGGGGGTTTGCCAACGCGGGCGTCCCCCGGCAACCGGGTGCTCAGCGGTTGCCATGGCTCCTGGGCCCTGCTCAACCTCGTAATCGCACCCTGTTTCTCGGGACGATACTTCCTCATCATTTAGGAACACGACCTGCGGGTGCCGTGACACTTGCCAGCGCGACACCGAGGTAAGGAACTCTGGCGTTTGGAGTTGGATTCCCAGACGATTGTGAGTCGCCGAAGGCCATTCGAGTCCTTGGCGGACGGCCGACACTCCATGACCGGCACTTCATCCTTACCCAAGGCTGCGTTGTTCGAGCGAGTTTGTTCCCTGAATCCCCCCCGTTGGATCTGGAGGGCCGGCATTGCGTTGATGACGGCGCTCGCCCTGGGCTGGCTTTCCTATCAGACCTACCGGTACTTCGCAGATCCAGAACAGTTGGGAGAACGTCAGGTGGCCAAGGGCGCGATCGACGTGCACAACCGCTACGACGAGGTGCGGTCTTGGTTCCGCGGCGAGCCGGTCTACAGGATCCATCAGGATGCTGTGTATCCCCCCGCGAGCTACGCCATTCTGGGGCTTGTCTTCAACGGCCTACCGTGGGGCTTGGCCAAGATCCTGTGGTTCGTGGCCTCCGTCGCCTCGGTCGCCACCTTCAGCCTGCAGTTGGTCCGACACAGCCTTGCGAGTTCATGGCAGGAACGGGTCTTTCTGGGGCTGATGCCCTTCGCCTTCTATGCGACAGGAGCGGCACTCGGGAACGGTCAGCTTGTGGTCTTTGTGCTCCCGCTGGTACTCAGCGCCCTTCTGATCCTTGGCCAGTCGACGCTTTCGAAGCGCAGAGTCTGGATGGGGTCGCTGCTGATGCTGTTGGCCCTGGTCCAACCCACGCTTGCCGCCCCGTTCTTCTGGCTGGTCCTCTTCCGATCCCCCCGCTGGCGCCCTGCCGTGGTGGTGGTCTCGGTCTATCTGGCGTTGACCGCCTTTGCAGTGGCTTTCCAGATGCGGGCCTTCCCACGGTTTGGAGGGACGGCGAAACCCATGGGGGTCCTGACCCGTTGGACGGCACGCGCGCCCGGAGGGGCGTACATGGGATCCATAAAAGGAGGCTATGGGACGGTTCACAACCTTCTGGCGGAACTTGGGCTTCAGAAATGGAACACTGCAGCCTCGTTGGCCATCCTCGCGCTATTGGGCCTGTGGATTTTCCGCCATCGCCGGGCGGACTTCTGGCTCCTGATGGGCGTCACCGCCATCCTCGCGCGGATCTGGACCTACCATCGATGGTATGACGATCTCCTGCTCCTGTTTCCTCTGGTGGTTCTGTTCCGACTGACCCGGATTCCCGAGGTTGCACCTCGGGTGAAGCTCGTCGCCGGGGTGCTATTCCTCTGGCTCTGGGGGTTCCTTCTCGCACCCGGGGTGCTCTACACCGTGCGTTCCCCGGGGATCTGGGTGGGGCTCCAGGTCTCCGGCTGGCTTGTGGCACTGGCATTCCTTGTGTGGGTGGTGGAGACACGACGTCACACCCAAGACGTTAGTGGATCGGACGTGCGCCTCATCCGAGAGTGATGAACGTAACGACGAATCAGTGAACCAAGGTGCAGCCATCCACTCCTGACCCCTTCTGAACGGGAAAACCCCTTTCCTCCCCTCTTTCCTCCCCGTTGGCCGGCGGCTGTTATCGAAATCCCCTGCGCGTGCACACCGAGATTCTCCCCATCGCCAGCGCTGCTCGACTTCCACCCATGGGTCTCCAGTCACGCAGGGTGATGATCCTGATTCTGGGATTCTTCCTCATGATGGCGTCTGGCCGTGTTGGGAACCGCGACGTGACCATCACGCTGCAGCTGAGTCGGTCCCTGCTGGTGGGGAGCGTCAACCTGCCCGATGGGTGGGAGGATGCTCCGAGTCGGATGGGTGGCGGGCGGACCAGCCAGTATGGCATCGGGCACAGCCTGAG
>JBDLQQ010000204.1:0-2739 GCA_039800465.1 Verrucomicrobiota bacterium | reverse complement strand
GGCACACTTCGCCGGGCAACCCTTCTTCAGCTTTGTGGCGTTCACGGCTCCGCATTTCCCCGTGCAGGCCCCGGCGGCCGACATCGCACGGCATCGCGACCGGTACGTGGGTGGCTGGGATCTCCTCCGCGAGGAACGCTGGCGCCGCATCCGCCAACAGGCCCTGATTCCCGGGCAGCTCTCCCCGGTCGAGCGGGAGGTCGGCCCGCCCTATGCATTTCCCGAGGCGATCCGTGCCCTGGGGCCCGATGAGTTGAACCGCCCGTTGCCCTGGTCGGAACTCTCGGACCGACAACGGCGATTCCAGGCCGACAAGATGGCGATCCATGCCGCCATGGTCGACCGAATGGACCAGGAGATCGGGCGCCTCGTGGACCAACTCCAATCGATGGGGCAGCTGGAGAACACGCTGATCCTCTTCGTGTCCGACAACGGAGCCAGCGCGGAGATGATGGTCCGGGGCGACGGACACGACCGCGACGCGCTGTGCGGCACCGGAGCCACCTTCCTGAGCATCGGTCCCGGCTGGTCTTCCCTGGCGAACACGCCATTCCGTCGGCACAAGACCTGGGTCCACGAAGGAGGCGTCTCTACGCCGCTGATCGCCCATTGGCCAAGGGGCATTTCCGACCGCGGCGCGCTGCGGCGAACCCCGGGACATCTCGTCGACCTCGTGCCCACGATCCTGGAGATGACCGGAATCCCATGGCCCGCCCCCTCCTCGGATACCGACATGCCGACGCCGCCGGGCCGAAGCCTGGTTCCGACCTTCACCCGGGACTCGGACCTCCATCGCGAGGCCCTGTGGTGGCAGCACGAGGGGAATCGGGCGCTGCGCTTGGGCGACTGGAAGATCGTCGCGGCCGGCACGAAGGCGCCTTGGGAGCTGTACCACCTGGCTGAGGATCGCACCGAGACCCGGGACCTCGCCTCCCGGCATCCGGAGCGGGTTCGCGAGATGGCCCTGCGCTGGGAGGCGATGACCGCCTCGCACGCGGCCACGGCCCGCGCCGGAGCGACCGCCCGGTCCAGCACCCGCACTCCGTTCGGTGCCTGGAAGCATTCCGGCTCCGTGTTCGTGCTCACGACGCCCGACGGAGCCGCCCTTCCGGAAGGCACTCGCCTGGAGGACTTCCCGCTGCTGGTCCGGTTGGAGGGCGAATGGTTCGATTTCTCCCAGGCTCGTCCCCGGGGCGAGGACCTGCGGGTCTCGACGCCTGCGGGGCAACCCCTGCCCTTCGAGATCGATACCTGGGATCCCCAGGCGCGTTCCGCCGCGATCTGGGTGCGGATGCCCCAGATCCGCGGGAATGCCCGTCAGGAATTGCGGCTCCATTGGGGCAATCCCGAAGCCGCCCCGGCCTCGGAGGGAACCCAGGTGTTCCATCGTGCCAACGGCTACCTCGGCACCTGGCATCTCGGGGATGCCATCCGGGATGTCACCGGGACCCTGGAGTCCGAGGACCGGGGCACCTCGGCCGAGGGCGGGATGATCGGAACCGCGCGCCGCTTCCGAGAGGGTCGGGGGATCTTTGGTGGCAACACCCTTGACCGATACCCGGCCGGATCGGCCCCCCACACGTCCCAGGCTTGGTTCCTGGCGGATCAACTCCACGGCCGGATCCTCGCCTGGGGCAACGAACAACCCCAGGGCAAGGTCGTGCTGCACTACACCAGCCCGCCTCAGGTCCGTCTCGATTGCTACTTCTCCGGGGCCAACGTGAACACCCGCAATCCCGTCACCGCCGGCCGATGGCATCACGTGGTGCACACCTGGGAGGCGGGCGAATCGAAGGTGTACCTCGACGGAGTCTTGGACGGGATCTCGAAGGGGCGACAGGCCCCGCTGAACCTGCGCCAACCCGCCCGCCTTTGGATCGGCGGTTGGTACGACCACTTCGATTTCCAGGGCCTCATCGATGAGGTGCGGGTTTCGAACCAGGTTCGCAGTGCCGAATGGATCCGTCTCGAGTTCGAGAATCAGAACCCTCTGCAAACCGCGGTGGGACCGCTGGTGAGCCCCGGGCGGGAATTCGGGGTGAGCATCAACACGCCGCAGGGACAGGCTCGGGTCCAGGAGGGACAGGCTCTGGAGTTCGTGGCGAAGGCCGGGGGAGCCCAGCGGGTGTGGTGGAGTCTGCGGGACGCCGATGGGCGGACTTCGGTGGTGGCGGTGAACCGCTTTCGACACACCTTCACGGCCGGACGGATCTCGGGCGACCAGACCGTCACGCTGACCTTCCATGCGGCCTACCCGGAGGGCGTCCGAACGCAGGAGATTCCCATCACCCTCCTCGAGGCCATCGGGGACCCGGAATTCACCCTGACAGCCCCCAAGACTTGGAATGGCCGGGATCCCCTGTGGCTGAAGCCGGTGATCCGATCCGGGAACGCCAGCAACGGCGAGGCGAAGGCCCTGCCGGTGAACGTGTCGTGGTCGGTGGAACCGTTCGCCACGATCCGCGAAATCCACGGTCAGGACCTGCTGCTGACCCGGGCCCTCCACGAAGGCCCGCTCACGGTCACGGCCACCTTCGACAACGAGGGCAAGCCCGTCCGCCGATCGGTGACCGTGGCGGTGGATCTTCCGAATCGGGACGCCTGGGTGCGTCGCGTCCCCGAACCGTCCGAACTCCCGCAGGACAACCAGTTCTATGCGCGCGATGACCGGAATCAGGGCACCCTGATCGCTTGCGGGAAACTGACGGAGCCGGCCGAGTCCGTGAATGTCCGCCTGTT
>JBDLQQ010000203.1:0-2504 GCA_039800465.1 Verrucomicrobiota bacterium | reverse complement strand
CCTGCGACAACGCCTGTCGGCCGAACTCGCCGCCCCAGACGACCAGCGTGGAGTCGAGGAGCCCGCGTTGCTCGAGGTCCTCGAGCAGGGCCGCGATCGGACGGTCGATCTCCGGTCCGTGGATCTGGAGGTTCTCCTCGACCCCGTTGTGGGCATCCCAGTTCTGCTGCTGGTGGCCACCGCCGTGGTAGATCTGGATGAACCGGACGCCACGCTCGACCAGTCGGCGGGCAATCAGGCATTGGCGTCCAAACGGGGCAGGTCCCAGGGCCAGCGGGTGGTAGCTGGGTTTGGACTCGTCGATCCCGTAGCGTTCCAGGGTCCGGGCGGATTCGCGCGACAGGTCGAGGGCGTCGGGCGCGCTCCGCTGGAGCTGGAAGGCGAGCTCGTAGCTGGCGATCCGGGCCTGCAGCTCGGAATAGCCAGGACGGCTCGCCAGATGGCCCGCATTGAGGTCGTTCAGGGTCGAGATGATGTCCCGCTGTGCTGCCGCCGGGGTGGCGTCCGAAGGATCCAGATTGAGGATCGGGTTCCCGGCCGCGCGGAACACCGTGCCCTGGTAGGCGGCCGGCATGAAGCCGCTCGACCAGTTGGCGGCACCGCTGATCGGACCGCCCCGGGGATCCAGCATCACCACGTACCCGGGCAGGTTCGCGTTCGCCGAGCCGAGCCCGTAGGACATCCACGATCCCATCGAGGGCCATCCCTGCAGGACCCGACCGCTGTTCATCTGGATCATCGCCGAACCGTGGGCGAAGGAGTCGGCATAGAGCGACTTCACCACGGCCAGCTTGTCCATGTGGCCCGAGAGGTGGGGCAGGACATCGCTGCACCACAGGCCCGACTGCCCATGTTGACGGAAGGTCCGTTTCGAGCCGAGCAGTGTGCCCGGCTTCACGTCGCGTCGACGCTGCTCGAGGGACGCCGTCTGGCCGTGTCGACGGTTCAGCTCGGGCTTGTAGTCGAAGAGGTCCATCTGGGACGGCCCCCCGTACATGAACAGGAAGATGCACGCCTTGGCCTTCGTCGGATGGTGCGGGGGGCGCACCCGCATCGGATCCTGCCCGAGGGACTGGGCGACGTCGGCGCGATCGAAGAACCCGTCGGCCTGGAGCAGTCCGGACAGGGCCACGCCGGTGAAGCCGGCCCCGAACTGGGCAAGGAAGTCCCGCCGGGAACCGCAGCAGAGTCCGGCGCCGGGGGGAAGGGGGTCAGTCGACATAGGCCACTTCGTTGAGATTCAGGACCATCCGGCAGACGGACTCGAGGGCTTTCCTCCGGGCCCAGTCGTCCGGATGACGGTTCCAAAGCGGGGTCGCCGATCCGCCAGCGGCCCACTGGGCGTGGTCGAGGCTTGCGGCGGCGCCCCAGGTGCGCAGGCCGAGGCCGCCGGTGGCGGGGGCCGTGGCCGGGAGAGACGCTTCCAGCATGGGGTTCTCGGTTCCGTTCAAGTAGACGCGGCATCGATCCCGGCCGACCACCAGGCGCAGCGGGATCCGATCGCCGAGCAGGGGAAGGTTTTCGGCGCGCGCCAGGGTCTCCTCGCCGTCGGGGAAGACCCGGCGGATCCTCGCCCGTCCCTCGCGGGGTTCGATCACCAGCTCGAGTCCGCTCTCGGCCTCGCCCGGCTTCGCCGCCGGGACGACCCGCCACAGGAGGCCGACCTGGGTGCAGGAGACCTGTGGGATCAGGTCGGCCGTGAACTCGCCCTCCTCGGTGGCCACGTCGGTCCGGAGCACATAGGGACCGCGACCCGCCTCGAGGGCCTTGTTGCCCTCGTATTCCCGGGGCCACCAACCCTTGTGCGACTGCCATCCGGGTCCCGGCGGCAGGACGAACCGGTCCGCGGGCAGGGCCCGGAAGTAGGGGGTCGACAGCGTGTCGGGCACGTCTGGAGTCACGACGAGGCGTTGGGCCAGACCACGCCACAGGGATTCCTGGCGGTCCCGGAACCGTCCCAGGGCCTGCAGTTCCTCCGCCCGCGCATGACGTCCGGTGGCCCGCTGCCAGATGAGGTCGAGCGTTTCCGGGGTCGATGTCGCCCCCGACTCCCGCATCACCGCCGTGGCGAGGGCCTCGGCCTGCTCGTGGACGAAGGCGTCATTCAGCAGCATCAGGGCCTGGGTCGGGACCGTGGTGGTCGGACGCTCGGAGATCGGGGAGGTGGCGTTGTTGTAATCGAACGTTTCGAACAGCGGGACCATCGAGGTCCGGCGCACGTAGGCATAGACGCTCCGGCGCGCCCGGTCCGACGTGGACGACACCTCCCAGTCGGTCCCCGGACGTGAGCCGCCGGCGAGCACCTCCCCGCTCAGCGCCGGGAAGAAGCCACGTCCGCCGGCATCGAGATTCAGTTCCCCCGAGATCGCCAGGAGGCTGTCCCGAAGCGCCTCGGCGTCGAGACGTCGGAGGTTCTGACGCCACAGCAGCTCATTGCCGGGATCCTTGGACAACGCGGTTTGGGAATCGGCGGCCGACGACTGCTTCCAGGTGGCCGAGGTGAG
>JBDLQQ010000202.1:0-3406 GCA_039800465.1 Verrucomicrobiota bacterium | reverse complement strand
GGCATCGCAGATCGAGAGGGCCTCGATCACGTTGTCCCTCCGGATCACGTTCCGGACCCCGGCGAGGAACTGGGCGGAGTCGATCTGGACGCGGTGCAGGTAGAGGAGCCTCTCGACGACGACCACGAGGGCGGCGCTCCCCACCAGCACCAGGACCCAGAACATCAGCCCGAACCCGGGACCGCCGGACTCCGTGGCGAGGGCAGGGGACGCGGGGGGATTCGTCGTGATGGCGGCGAGGAGCGGCCCGGAGAGCATGGTGGGAGGCTAGGATGCGGCAGCGGGGGGGACGAGGCGAAATTCCGGGCTGGATCCTCCGAGAGGTGCGCCGGGCGAGCGAGGCCCGCGGTGGTGTTGGGATCTGACAGAATCCGGTTCCAACCGGATCCCCGGAGGCAGGGTCGCAGCCCCTCAGCTGACGATCCAAAAATTCTTCACAAACAACTTGAAGCGGGTCGCCAACAGGCTTAGACAAATCCCGTTCCCAAACTAATTCGCCCGAGTGGGTGAGTTGGCGGGCTTGGGCGGTGCAAACCGTGTGTCACCCCCAAGCCCGCTTTGCTTTTCCGGGATCGCTCCAGGACGGCCCCGCGGCTCCACCGCGCGAGGTGGAGATGCCCGCCATCCAAGGCTCCATCCGCCCGGATATGGCGTCCCCCGAGGACGGGAACCCCTGCAACAATCCAACTTCCCGCCAGCTCCCCGGCGACATAGCCTGCCGCCTCGAAGTCGACCGTTTCCCATCGGAGTCACGCGTGTGAATCCTGGGTCGGTCACAGGCTCCCTGCAGAGGCAATCGACACCTTCCCCGCCATGATCACCCCGCTCCCCCGCTCCTCCGGACGAACCCTCGGCTTCAAGATGAGTGGCAAGCTCCACGATGAGGACTACCGGCACTTCCAGCCCACCGTCGAGAAGGCGCTCGAGAGCCACAAGAAGGTCCGTCTCCTCGCCCAGTTCGAGGATTTCCATGGATGGGATCTCCACGCGCTGTGGGACGACATCAAGTTCTCCACGAAGCACTGCACCGACATCGAGCGGATTGCCCTGGTCGGTGACCGCAAGTGGGAGGCCTGGATGGCGAAGGTCTGCAAGCCCTTCACCCTGGCGAAGATCGAGTATTTCGACACCGCCAACATCGACGCCGCCTGGGCGTGGCTGGAGCTCGATTGAGTCCCCGGTCCCTCCGGTCCACCCCCTGGGTGCAGAGGGTCCCGCGCGGTAGGCCGGTGGATCCCGGATTCCGGCACCCATGCAGCTGATCCTGCCCCTGGTCGCGGCGCTGGCCTTCGCTGTCGGTGCCCTGGTGTTCAAACGCGCCTACGCCGCCGGCGCAGGGGTGGTCCATGCGGTCGTGGTGAACAACGTGCTGCTTGCGCTCCTGTTCGCCCCCTCGCTCCTCTGGGAGCCGCGTCCCATCCCCTGGGGCCTCTGGTACCAGCCCGTGCTCACAGCGGCCACCTTCGTCCTCGGCCACCTCCTCCAGCCCGCCCAGTGGTGGGCCGCGGGTCTCGCCACGGCGGGGGTCGTGGTGATGGGGCTGACGGAGTTTCGGTCAGGCCGCAGCATGGGACGCACGACCCTGACCGCCCTCGGCTGCGCCGCGGCGTTCGCCCTCACGGACACGCTGATCCAGACCTGGGGCTCCAACTTCGGCGTCATCGGGTTCCTGTCGCTGCAGTTCGCGGCGCTCGGGTTCCTGTCGCTGCTCACCCTGCCGTTCTTCGGCTGGTCGTCCCTGAAGGCCCCCCTCGCCGCGTGGAAGTGGATGTCCCTGGCCACGCTGCTGTCGGCCATCCAGGCGTTCATCATCACGGTGACCATCGCCTTCTGGCGGGATGCCGCCGGGGTGAACGTGCTCTATGCGACCCGCGGCCTGATGAGTCTGGCCCTCGTGTGGCTGGTGGGACATTGGCTCGGCAACACCGAGCGGCAGTCGGTGGGCGGACGCACCATGGCCTTCCGGGTGGTCGGGGGTGGACTCATCCTTGGGGCCGTCGCCATCGCCTCGAAGCTCCAGGCGGGCCGCTGAGAGGGCGCCATCCTCGGCGGGGAACCTTGCCCGGGATCAGATTTGGGGTCCGGGTGCGGGAGCGGGATCCCGACTCACCCCACCAGCTCCCGGATGGGCTGGATGCCGGGATCGACCAGGAACTGGGGTCGGCCGGTGAGGTCGGTGACCGTGACCTTGTTCACGTCGATTCCAAGATTGTGGTACAGCGTCGCGTGGACCTCGCCGAAGCCGACCGGACGCTCGCTGGCCTCGCCTCCGAGACGGTCCGTGGCGCCGATCACCTGTCCGTGCCGCATCCCACCGCCCGCGAGCATCGCGAAGCTCACCCGGGGCCAGTGGTCCCGGCCGCCGTCCTTGTTGATGGTGGGAGTCCGACCGAACTCGCCCCAGACCACCACGCTCACATCCTTGTCGAGCCCGCGGTCATGGAGGTCCTGGATCAGTGCGCTCAGGCCCCGATCGAGCAGGGGGAGGTCCTGTCGGAGAGCCCCGAAGTTGTCGCCATGGTGGTCCCAGCGGCTGAAGGCGAGCGTGACGCAGCGTGCCCCGGCCTCCACGAGTCGCCGCGCGACGAGGAAGTGCTCCATGAGCTTCGGCGCCCCGTCGTCCCGGTTTCTGGGGTCGCCCTTGCCATAGGCCTCGATCACCCGCGGATCCTCGCGCTGGTAGTCGAGGGCCTCGACGAGCTTGCTGGAGGTGAGGATCCCGAAGGCCTGCTGGTTGTAGGCGTCGAGGCCCGACAGGTTCCCGGAGCTGTCGACGTCGCGACGGAACTGGTCGAGGCTCGACAACAGGGCACGTCGATCGGCGAGACGGTCGAGCGTCACGCCGTTGAGGATCATGTCATCCTTGCCGCCGCCTTTGTTGATCTCGAACGGGGCACAGGAGGCCCCCAGGAATCCGGCGACGCCGTTGTCCGACCACGGCACGTGTCCCATCTTGGGGGCGAGACCGACGAACCCGGGCATCGAGGGATCCGCGGTCCCCTGTACCTTGTTCAGCAGCGAGCCCATCGACGGCCAGCCTCCCGGGGGTTGGTTCCGGTTCAGGCGACCCGTGTAGCACTGGAACGACTCGTGGCGGTCCTCCATGCCGGTCATGGACCGGATGATCGTGTACTTGTCGGCCAGCTTCGCGAGACGGGGCAGGTGCTCGCAGATCTGGATGCCGGGGACGTTGGTGGAGATGGGTTTGAACTCCCCCCGTACCTCACCGGGCGCCTCCATCTTCAGGTCGACCATGTCCTGATGGGAGGGGCCTCCCGGCAGGAAGATCATGATGACGGCCTTGTGCTGGTTGCCCCGGCTGCGGATCCCGGCTGCAGCCTCCGCCTGGAGGATCCCCGGCAGTGCCATCCCGCCCAGGCCCAACGATCCGATCCGCAGGAAATTG
>JBDLQQ010000201.1:0-4033 GCA_039800465.1 Verrucomicrobiota bacterium | reverse complement strand
TGATGCGGCAGCGGGCCGAGCTTGGGATCCGCGACTATCCGCTCTACAGCCACGAGGAGGTCGACGAACAGGCGTCGGTCTTCCAGGCGGTCGGATACCGGAAGCCGTTCGACTGGGTTTCATTCCCGAAGGGGCAGCGCAAGACGTCGCCCAAGATGGAGTTCTTCGATGCCGGCCACACTCTCGGGTCGGCTGGGATCCGCGTGATGGGCGGCAAGCAGACCCTCTTCTATTCGGGTGATGTCTGCTTCCACGACCAGACCCTGCTCAAGGCCGCCCGTTTCGATGGTGTCCAGGCCGATGTGATGATCCTCGAGACCACCCGCGGGGGCCGTGCGGTGCCCCCGGGGTTCAGCCGGGAGTCGGAGATGGAGAGCCTGGCGACCGCGATGGAGGAGACCCTCGACGCGAAGGGGTCCATCCTCATCCCGGCCTTCGCGCTGGGGCGGACCCAGGAGATGCTGGCGGCCCTGTCCGTGTGGATGAAGGCCGGACGCTTCAAGCGGCGTCCCATTTATATCGGCGGGCTCGGACGGGTGTTCACCGAGATCTACGATCTCCAGGCCCATCGAACCCACCGGTCCCATCCCCGGCTGCGCCTCACGGAGGCGGTCGACCTGAAGGTGGTCTCCCCACAGGAGCTCTCCCGGGTGGACCTGAAGGGCGGTAAGATCTTCCTGATGACGGCCGGCATGATGACCGAGAACACCGGGGCCCACGACCTCGCCATGCGCATGATCGAGGATCCTCGGCAGTCGATCTTCTTCGTGGGCTACTCGGCCCCGGAATCTCCGGCGGGACGGCTCCGGGCGGCGGCCGATGGTGAGACCTTCGTGTTCAGCGGCGCGGGTGGCGAGTTGACCCGGAAGTGCCGGGTGGAGGCGTTCGACCTCACGGCCCATGCGAATCGGGAGGACCTGGTCGACTTCGTGGCCCAGGTGCAGCCCAAGGTGGTGGTCCTCGGCCATGGCGACACCGTGGCACGTTCGTGGTTCGCCCAGACGCTGCGCCAGCGCTGGCCCCAGATGCAGGTCCTCGAGCCCGGTCCTGGCGAGAGGGTGTCCTGCTGAGGCGGGGCACCGGTTCCCCGGGTCGTCCGCTAGCGCGATCGTGACCAGTCCAGGACCTTGAGTCCTCGGACCCGCTTGAACTCCCGGGCGTTGGCGGTGACGAGCGTCGCCCCGAGGCTCCGCGTCTGTGCTGCGATCAGCATGTCCAGGGGGCCGATGGGTTTTCCTCCGGACTCGGCATCGGATCGGATCTCGGCGTAGTGGAGTGCAGCGTCGAGCGTGAACTCCACGATGGGGAACAGTCCCAGGAAGGCCTTCAGCCGTGCAGCGTGTTGCGGATGACCCGAGCCTGCCTTCTTGACGCCCGTCCAGAGTTCAGCTGCTACGATGACGGGGATCCCGGCCAGGCTTGGTTCCGGCAGCTTTTCGATTCCCATCTTCCGGTGTAGCACCGAAATACAGGCGTCTGAATCGAGAAGGAAACGCGGTGTCACATCTTCCAGTCCCGGAGGTCCGGGATTTCTCGGCCGTGCTCGACCGGTCTTGAGGGAGGAGCTGGGAATTCATCGGTCACCGGAAAAGCCTCGTCGAGGTGGCGCGCGATCTCTGCAAAGGACCGGAACTGTCCTGCGGTCATCGGCTTCAACACCACAGAATCACCGTGGCGCTCGATGAGGACCTCGGTTCCCTCTATGCGGAACGCCTTCGGGAGTCGAACCGCGAGGCTCCCTCCGTGGCGAAACAGCTTTGCCGTCGTCATATCTACACCCGGTATCTATGGATCGTGTGGGTCAAGAGGGCGATTCCCTGCGATGGGGTGATGGATCTGCTTCCGGCAGGCCTCCCCAAAGCCCTCCCGTTTCCACGGGCTGTTTTTGTTTCCTCCGTGATCCCCGGCATCCCATGCTTCCCGTCTGCATGAACGCTCCCGTTCCTCTCGCACTCCAGAAGTCGTTCGGCTTCGGCGACCGGCTCGGCCTCGCCACCCCGGGCCACATGGCTGCCGTCCGGCGGTTCCCGGACTTCGCCCCGATCTTCGCCCAGCAGTCCATCCGGGAGATGACCCGGACCCAGCGGACTCCCCAGGAGGTCATGGCGGCTGCCTGCCAGTCGGTCGAGACCCTTGGGTTCACCGGCAAGTGGGGCGCGGACGGTGACCATCTCAAGACCCCGGAGGATGTTCAGAGTGTGGCGGCGGCCGGGTTCTGCTTCTTCACCATCGACCCCAGTGCCTTCGTCAACAATGGGGCCGATGCCATGGAGGAGGCCGCCCTGCGGACGGAGGTCGAGGCGCTCGAGAAGGAAGGGCTCTTCAGCGGGTTCGACTGGAAGGACTACTACATCAACCGTGTCTTCACGGTCGGCAGCCGGATCCCACCCCTGCGGTTCGACGAGGAATCCCTGTTCCGGGCCGCCGTGAAGTATTCGCGGGCCACGGCGCATGCCGAGCGGATGGGGCAGGCGATCGCGAAGGCCTCCGGTGGCCGGGGTGAGGTGGAGGTCTCGGTGGATGAGACGGATTCCCCGACATCGCCTCTGGAACACCTGTTCTTCGCGCTCGAGCTGCAGCGCCGGGGTGTCCCCAATCTCGTCAGCCTTGCCCCGCGCTTCATCGGGGATTTCGAGAAGGGCATCGACTACCGGGGCGACCTCGCCCGGTTCGAGCAGGAGCTGAAGGTCCACGTCGCCATCTCCAGGTTCGCCGGCCCCTACAAGATCAGCATCCACAGCGGGTCCGACAAATTCAGCGTCTACCCGGTCATCGGCCGCGTCTGTGGCGGTTTGCTGCACGTCAAGACAGCGGGAACCAGCTACCTCGAGGCGCTGCGGACCGTGGCCCGCACGGCCCCGGGTCTCTTCGGCGAGATCGCGGCCTACTGCCGGGGACGGTTCGACACCGACCGGGCCAGCTACCACATCTCCACCACCCAGGCTCAGGTGGAGGCCCTGCCGGCCTTCCAGGGGGTGGCCCAGGAGGCGGTCTATCTCGACGAGGTGGCGGGGCGACAGCTCCTCCATGTGACCTTTGGTTCGGTCCTGACCCAGGGGCGCGATGCCTCGGGCAGGGCATTCAAGGAGGGCATCCTCGAGGTCCTCCATCGGCATGCCGACCTGCATGCCGAGCTGCTCGAGAAGCATTTCGTCCACCACCTCTCCCAGCTCAACGCCGGCTGACCCCCCATGTTCACCCTCTCCGAGGTCTCCAAAAGCTATGGAGGCCGAACCCTCTTCGAGGACGTCACGCTCACCATCAACCGGACCGACCGCCTGGGTCTGGTCGGTCCCAACGGCGCCGGCAAGTCCACGCTGTTCAAGCTCATCCTGGGCCAGGAGGAGACCACGACGGGCATCATCAACTGCCAACGCGGTGCGACTGTCGGCTTCCTCCCGCAGGAGAGCGCGCCGGTGGGCGAAGAGTCCGTTCTCGAGCTCGCGACGAGCCACCTGCATGGCGACGAGTTCGGCGGCATGGATGGATCCCTGGTGGCCAAGGCCAAGCGCATCCTGAAGGGGCTCTCGTTCCGGGATGCCGACTACGATCGCCCGGCCCGGACCCTCTCGGGCGGCTGGGTGATGCGGGCCCATCTGGCCCGGCTTCTGGTGCAGGAACCGGACCTGCTGATGCTTGACGAGCCGACGAACCATCTCGACCTCGAGACGTTGCTCTGGTTCCAGGACTACCTTGAGACCTACCCGGGCGGGATCGTCCTGATCAGCCATGATCGTGAGTTCCTGAACCAGTTGGTGACGGGAATCCTGGAGCTGCGTGGCGGCAGCCTCTTCGACTACACGGGCAACTACGACTCCTACGTCGAGCAGCGCGCGGCCCGCGAGGCGCAGCAGTTGGCGGCGTTCAAGAACCAGCAGAAGGAGATCGCGCGGCTCCAGGAATTCGCCGATCGCTTCCGCGCGAAGGCCAGCAAGGCCAGCCAGGCCCAGGCCAAGCTGAAGCAGATCGCCCGCATGGAACGGATCGAGGCCCCCGAGGCCGCAGCCGCCACGGTCGACTTCTCCTTCCCCCA
>JBDLQQ010000200.1:0-5778 GCA_039800465.1 Verrucomicrobiota bacterium | reverse complement strand
CCGTGAAGAGCTGAAGATTCGGCGAATCAAAGATCCGCCGGAAGCTGTATTGGACGTCAGCTTCGTCGTCGATGAGCAGGAGCTTTTCCATGGCACCCGGGCGCAGCCTATGCCGGGTTTCGGGGGACGTCACTTCCGGTTCGTTGAATTCGGCGGCGATGTCGGGCGAGGGCCGGATCGGGCGCCGTCTCCGTCCTGGGGACGACGTCGGTGACCGGAGTCAGAGGGCCCGGGAATGGATCTTCCCGGCACGGGATGCACCGGTCGCGGCGGTGGAAAAGGACTGGCTTTCGGATGGGATTTCCCGTTCGTTGCCCCTCGAAACAGAGCGCCTCAATGACCTCCCAGACCATCCAGTTCCTCCAGTCCTGCCGTTCCGACGATGAGATCGACACAGTCCGACTGGTGGACTGCCTCATCATCGATGCCGTGAAGTCGGGCGCCTCCGACATCCACATCGAGCCGTGGGAGAGCTCGGTCTCCGTCCGCGTCCGTCTCAGCGGTGTCCTCAACGAACTGGTCCCGCTGCCCAGCGACATGCTGCCGAAGATCGTGGGACGGCTGAAGGTCATGGCCAACCTGATTGGACACGAGACGACCCTGCCGCAGGAGGGCCGGGCGCCGACCTTCGAGGAGGCGGGGAACGTCGTGCTCCGGATCTCGACCTTCCCGACCATCCGGGGCGAGAAGGTCGTCATCCGCATTTTCGATCCGCGCGGGCGCAGCTTCGACCTCGACGGCCTCGGCATCGAGGACGACACCCTGGTGACCTTCAAGGGGCTGCTGTCGAAGCCGACCGGGCTGATCCTGCTGACGGGGCCGACCGGTTCCGGCAAGACGACCGCCATCTACGCCGCGCTGCACCATCTCCTCGATCGGTCCGGCCCGAGCATCAGCGTGGCCACGGTGGAGGATCCGGTGGAGTTCAACCTCCCGATGATCGCCCAGTCGCAGTGCAATCCCGCGCGTGAGTACACCTACCCGGTGGCCCTGCGCTCGCTGATGCGACAGGACCCGCAGGTCATCATGATCGGCGAGATCCGGGACGCCGAGACCGCCAACATCGCGGTCCAGGCCGGCCTGACCGGCCACCTGGTGCTGAGCACCATCCACGCCGCCAGCACCCCGGGTGTGTTCGCCCGAATGATCAACATGGGCATCGAGCCGTTCCTGCTGGCGTCGTCGATCGCCGGGGTCCTGGGGACCCGGCTCGTCCGGCGGAACTGCCCGGTCTGCACCGAGCCCTACACGCCGGAGGAGACACTCCTGCGGTGGGTGCCGCACGAGGTCCGGGAGACTGCCCAGTTCCGGAAGGGCATGGGCTGTCCCGCCTGTGCCCACACCGGGTTCAGCGGGCGCCTCTCGGTCACCGAGATGCTCACCGTGGGCGAGAACCTCCGGGACGCGGTGCTGGAGAAGCTCCCCACCCGCCGGCTCCAGGAGATCGCCGTGGCCGATGGCCTCGAGACGCTCTGGACCAAGGGCCTCCGGCGGGTCGTCGCAGGGGAGACCAGCCTGGAGGAGATCCTGCGTGTCATCGGGATGGAGGGGTTCTGACCGGAATCCCTGCGGAGGGCCAGGAGGCTGCTCCCGGCCTGGGTGCCTCCACCGGGGCGCGCATCCCAATATCTGGGGAGTGACCGCCTGGACCCCGGGATCGTAGGCTCCCTCGCGTCCTGCGGGAGCCCAATGCCGACCTGTCCTCCAACCTCCGAGCTGTCCGACCTGCTGAAGAGCGTCTTCGGCTACCCGGCGTTCCGTCCGCTGCAGCAGGAGATCATCCGCGATTCGCTGCTGGGACGGGACGTCTTCGCGCTGCTGCCCACGGGCGGCGGGAAGTCCCTGTGCTTCCAGCTGCCGGCCCTGGTGCGCCCCGGGCTGACGGTGGTCATCTCGCCGCTGATCGCCCTGATGAAGGACCAGGTCGACGGCCTCCGTGCCAATGGCGTCGCGGCGACCTTCCTGAACTCGACGTTGTCCGACGCCGAGCGGCGCGAACGGTGGCGGGGGCTGCAGCAGGGGACCTTCAAGCTGCTCTACCTGTCGCCGGAACGTCTCCTGGCCGGCTCCATGGTCGACGCACTGCGGCGCTGGTCGGTCTCGTGTCTCGCGGTCGACGAGGCCCACTGCATCAGCGAGTGGGGGCACGACTTCCGGCCGGAGTACCGTCAGCTGAAGGACCTGAGGGCGCATCTCCCCGACATCCCCTTCATGGCCCTGACGGCCACGGCGACGACCCGGGTGCGGGACGACATCGTGTCCCAGCTCGGCCTCCGGGATCCGGCGACCTACGTTGCGAGCTTCAACCGACCCAACCTGCTGTACCGGGTCGAGCACCGGGACTCCGGCTACCGGCAGGTCCTGGCGTTCATCCGCAAGCGATCCTCCGAGAGCGGGATCGTCTACTGCTGGAGCCGGGCGGGAGCCGACTCCCTGGCGGCGCGGCTGAAGGACGATGGCATCCGGGCCGCCCCGTACCATGCCGGCATGGAGCGGGAGGAGCGGTCCCGGGTCCAGGAGGCCTTCCTGCGCGACGACATCCGGGTGGTGTGTGCGACGATCGCGTTCGGCATGGGCATCAACAAGCCGAACGTCCGCTACGTGGTGCACCACGACCTCCCCAAGAACATCGAGGGCTACTACCAGGAGACGGGGCGTGCCGGACGCGATGGCCTGCCTGCCGAGTGCCTGCTGCTGTTCAGCGCCGGGGACGTCGCCAAGCAGATGCGGTTCGTCGATGAGAAGCCCGACGGCGGCGAGAAGGAGATCGCGCGGCGTCAGCTCCGCACGATGGCCGGCTTCGCGGAGGGGCCCGAGTGCCGACGGCGGGCGCTCCTCCGGTACTTCGGTGAGGACCATCCCGAGGCGCAGTGCGGGCATTGCGACAACTGCCTCCAGCCGCGGGAGACGTATGACGGCACCGTGCCCGCCCAGAAGATCATGAGCTGCGCCTATCGTGTCCGACAGCGCAGCGGGATCGCATTCGGGCTCAACCATGTCATCGCGGTCCTCACGGGCAGCGACAGCGAGCGGGTCCGGCAGCATGGGCACCACGAGCTCTCGACTTTCGGGATCGGGAGGGACCTGTCGCGGAGCGACTGGGGGGCGATCGCCCGGGAGCTGATCTCGCAGGGACTCCTGGCGCAGACGGCGGGGGAGTTCCCGGCGATCGAGCTGACCCCGGAGGGCTCGGAGGCGCTGCGGGAGCGGCGGCCGATCCGTCTCACCCGTCCCCGGGAGGCCGTCCGGGTGCGGTCCGACAAGACGGGGGACATCCCGTGCGACGCCTTCCTCTTCGAGACGCTGCGGCAGATGCGCAAGGAGATCGCGGAGCGGGAGGGGGTCCCGCCCTACATCGTGTTCGGGGACACCACGCTCCGATGGGTCGCGCGCGAGTACCCGGAGACGGAGGAGGCGCTGCGGGCGATCCCGGGGGTGGGTGCCACCAAGCTGCGGAACTACGGGGATGCCGTGCTCCGGCTCGTCACCCGCCATCTCGAGCACCACCCGCGACAGCGGTTCGCCAACGTGGGCGGTCCGCCGGCGCCGGCGCCCGCCGCGGTCTCGCGTGGCGAGCGCATGACGTCGTCGGTCCGCGAGACGCTCCGCCTGTTCCGGGAACTCGGAAGCCTCGAGGCGGTCATCCAGTCACGGGGGCTGTCGGAGTCGACCGTGTCGGAACACCTCTGCACCGCGATCGAGGCGGGCGAGGCCCTCGACTGGTCCCGGTTCTTCGAGGGGCCCGAGGTGGCCGAGCTGAAGGTGGCCTTCGAGGGTGCGGGGTCCGACCGGCTCAAACCCATCCACGAGCGGCTGGATGGCCGGCACTCGTTTGAAAGGCTCCGCCTGTTCCGGGCCTTCTGGCTGGCGGGTCGCTTCGGTCCGATCCCCCCGGGACGTCCGACTGCCGGTTCCGCGGGGGATCCCGAGGGGTCCGCCTGATCCCGTCGGGGAACCCCGTCTTCACATCCGGGCTCGCCACCGCTGCCGGATCGGTTCATGAACGGTCCATGCGCATGGCCTTGCGGTGGGGAGTCCTATTGTTCCTGTGGGTGCGGGTCCTGGCCGTGGATCCGCCGCCGGTCCCGCTGTACGAGTTCCGGCCCGGGACGCCGGACGGGGTCGGCAAGTGGTTCCTCGGGCGCGAGATCGCCCACTACATGTCACACCAGGGGGCTCCGTGGCTGGAGCGTCCCGAGCGGGAGGAGGAGGAGCGACCATCGATGCTGGTCAAGGCCCTCGGCCTGCAGCCCGGCGAGACCGTCGCCGACGTCGGGGCCGGCAGCGGCTACCTGTCCTGGCGCCTCGCCCGGGAAGTTGGGCCCAGGGGACGGGTCTACGCGACCGACATCCAGCCCGAGATGCTGGTCCTCCTGCGGAACGCCATGGTGTCCCGGGGCATCACCAACGTCGTGCCCGTCCTGGGCTCCCGGACCAACTCCGGGCTGCTCCCGAAGTCGGTCAACCTCATCGTGATGGTCGATGTCTACCACGAGTTCGACCACCCGTTCGAGATGGCCGGCAGCCTGGTGAAGGCGCTCAAGCCCGGTGGACGACTGGTGTTCGTCGAGTACCGGGGCGAGGAGAAGTGGGTGCCCATCAAGCCCCTGCACAAGATGACCGAGGAGCAGGTGAAGCGGGAGATGGCGCTCCACCCATTGGAATGGGTGGAGACGCTCCGCGTGCTGCCCCGTCAGCACATCCTCATCTTCAGGAAGCCGGAGTAGCCTGCCCGCCGGGGGGCTTCGCATGGGCCTCGCCGCGGGTCCCACGCTTGTGGCTCCGGTCCTGGCCACCCCGTTCCGCAGGTCGCAGCGACTCCCGCGGGGCGGAGACCCGGGGGGATTCCCGGCGGATCTCGGTCCGGGTCGCAGTGCCCCGGGAATCCCGCGCCCCGGGATCCTCCCGGGGATCGGGGGGATGCTTGGGGCCGACCGGAATCCGAGGGTTCTTCTCGTCGATGACGAGGCTCTCGGGATGGGACGGGGCGATGGGCTTCTCCGGGGGCGTGACAGGAGCCGGAAGGAAGGTCTTGGATCGGTCATTCATCGGGCGCAGCGTCGGTCTGCAGGGTCCTTCGGCCAGTCCTGTGTTGCCGAATCCTGCCCCGACGTTGGCCTGTCGAGGGCAGCCCTGCCTTGACGCCGCTCCGTGCCATTCCTTATTTGGGATCTCCGAGACATGCCTACCTACGAGTACAGCTGCAGCAAATGTGGTCACGAGTTCGAGTGCCAGCAGTCGATGTCTGCCCCGGCGCTGACGACCTGCCCCAAGGAGCTCTGCCCCCGCAAGCCGTGGGGGAAGGGGACCGTGAAGCGCGGGGTGGGTGGCGGTGCGGGACTCATCTTCAAGGGCAGCGGGTTCTACATCACCGACTACCGCAGCGAGGGCTACAAGTCCGCCGCCAAGAAGGACTCCAGCAGTCCCGCCCCGAAGTCCGAGTCCAAGGCCTCCGACTCCAAGCCGGCTGCCAAGAAGGACGCGAAGTGACGACACCGGTCGTGATCCTGGCGAACGGCTGAGATCCCCCACCGATGCGCCCGGTCCACGATTCCCTGCATCCCTGGTTCGGCGTCCTGCTGGGGATGCTCCTGCTGGGGCTGGGGTGTCCGGCCGCCGCGCCGGGGTTGCCCTTCGAGATGCCGGTCGTGGCGTGGGGGCGGACGGGACAGTTCCTCGTCCGGGGTGCCGGGAGCGTGCTGCCGGATCCCATCCGGGAACTCAAGGAGGTCGGCACCAACCGGATCGTCCGACTCCGGCCCGAGCTCCTCGCGATCA
>JBDLQQ010000199.1:0-10745 GCA_039800465.1 Verrucomicrobiota bacterium | reverse complement strand
GGCTGCCGACCATCTTGCCCATGTGGAACTGGAGCACCCCCGGGATGTCCTTGAGGTATTGATTGCCCCCGGCGAGGAGCAGGTCCGGAGCCTGGGGGTTGGAGGGATCGGTCCAGAAGATGACGACGTGTGAGAAGGCCATGTGTTGAGACGCAGATCCAATCATGGATTTCGCCGACCGGGAAGGGGGCCCGCGTTCGGGAGGAGGAAAATCCCATCGCAAGGTCCCCATCCCGTCCCGGGTCGACACCCACACGCGCCCAGCCCTTCGATCGACAACTTTCCGGCCAAACCCATTGACGCCCCAACCGATTGTGGGCTACGAGGATGAATCACCCTCGATGTGGGGGTGTCGATCCGTATGCGATGTCCGAAATGTGGCGGGCAGGATGACAAGGTCATTGATTCCAGGGCGTCCCGGGAAGGGGCGGTGATCCGACGTCGTCGGGAATGCCTGCTGTGTGAGCATCGGTACACGACCTACGAGGAGATCGAGCGGGAGGAGTTCTTCGTGGTGAAGCGGGATGGCCGGCGCGAACCGTTCTCCAAGGACAAGCTGCTGACGAGCATCCAGAGGGCCTGTCAGAAGCGTTCGGTGTCGGAGTCGGCGATCTCGGACCTGGTGGAGCGGGTGACGAACGACCTGACGGAGCGGTTTGATCGGGAGGTGACCGCGCAGGCGATCGGCGAGCGGGCGATGCGGGGGCTCCGCGCGCTCGATCCCGTGGCCTACGTCCGGTTTGCGAGCATCTACCGGGAATTCCAGGAGGTGGGAGAGTTCGTGGAGGAGGTCAACCGGCTGGCGACCCTGCCGGTGCCCGACCAGCGTCAGATGGCCCTCCTGGCGGAGCCGGAGGCCGGGGAGGGGACCGGGGGAGGGAAGGGATGATCGCCCTGCGCCGGGACTGCCTCCTGATCGCGTCCAACGACGGACCGTACATCCCCTGCTCGATGGAGCACCTGACGATCGAGTTCGTCGGTCCAGCGGCCCAGATGCTGGATCCCGAGGTGCTCCGGCATGCCTCCGCGGCGGTGATCCACTACTTCAAGGTCGAGCTGGGGTGCGAGGTGGTCAGCACGGGTCAGTTCACGGAGGCCCTGTCCAAGGTCCTCGAAGGTCTGGGGGTGTTCCTCGACACCGTCACCAAGCCCGAGAGGGAGTCCCCGGGGGTCCGCGTGCTGGATCTGCGGACCCTCGCCGCGGGGGCCAGTCCCCTAGGAGAGCTGGAGTTCTGTTGGCGGCTCCGATCGCTGCTCCGCAAATTCCTCAGCGAGAAGCCCGAGCGCATCGAGTTCCGAGGTCTCCGGGGCTGTGTGAAGCTGCTCGCCGACCGCCAGCACTGGTGCCAGGCCTGTGATCGGGTCGAGACCTGGATCATCGACCTCGTCCGGGGCTGGTATGCGCGGGAGCCAGCCGCGGCAGGGATCCCGCTGGTGATGAGTTGACCGTTTGACGGATCGTCCCCGCGCATCGAAGGAGCAATCCCATGACCCTGTTTGAACGCATCATCGCCCGGGAGATCCCGGCGGACATCGTGTACGAGGACGACCGTGTGATCGCGATCCGCGACATCCATCCGCAGGCGCCCGTCCATGTCCTCCTCATCCCCAAGCGTCCGATCCCCCGCGTGGGTGCGGCGAAGCCCGAAGACCAGGAGGTCCTCGGCCATCTTCTCCTCAAGGCCGGGGAGGTGGCGCGACGGCTGGGGCTGGACACGTCCGGTTTCCGGCTCGTGATGAACCACGGGGCCGATGGCGGAGAGACGGTGCCGCACCTGCACTGCCACCTGCTGGGGGGCCGCCCGCTCGGCTGGCCGCCGGGATGAACGGCGCGGCGCGGGGCTGTGGGGCCTCAACAGCGTCCGGGATGCACCGGTTGGAGGCATTCGTGAGGCTTGGAAGGACTCGCGGTATGGAAGCCGTTCTGGCAGCCGCCAGCTGACGATACCGTTAACGCAAGAGACAACATCTCGTCGTTGGCCTTCGATCCGGGAAGCCTCACGGACCTCTAGGCCTCCTCAAGAACCTGTGTCCGCACCCGGTGGAAAGGGCTCCAGCGAATTTGGGTAGTCGCGGATTTCGGGCTTCCGGGAAGATGGGATACCAAGGTAGTCGAGGATGCCGCGGAGGTCCCTTTCGACCACCCGCTTGGCAGCTTGGCGAACCTCAGGGGTCTTTGGTTCAAAGGCGACCGACCTGCCGGCTGCCTGGAGGAGGCAGATGTCGTTGGAGCTGTCGCCCACGGCAATGATGCGGGCCGGCGAGATCCCGACCTCATCCCTCAAGTGGTGCAGCACATTCACCTTGCACAGGGTATGGTGGTGACACCCTGAAGGGTGTCGCATTGCGGGACACAGGGTAATGCCTCCCGTTGATCGATCGTTTCGGAAAGTGAGGACATGGCTGATGGTGAAGTCGGCAAAAACCCTCCGACGGATCACCTCCGCGGCGATGCTGTAGCTGTCGGTGACGATGCCAACGGCATACCCAGCCTTCCGCAGACCGACGACCATCTCCACCGCTCCCCGGTTCAATGGAAGGCCTCGGGCAACTTCTTCAAAGACCGCCTTGGGGACCCCAGCGAAGAGGGCTGCGATCTTCCGGGTACGCGCCGTGGCACTCAGGTTGGGACTGTCGAGCAGCGGAATCAGCCTTTCCGTCCGCCCCGTCCTGTCGGCGAGGGCCATGACGAACCGCGCATTCAGGAGCGTCCCGTCCATGTCGATCAAAGCGAGTCGAGACGCTCCGTTCAGGAGATCCAGGGTTCGCCGGAAGTCCGCCCGACGAACGCGATCTCGCTCGTTTGCGGCCTGCACGTGCCGAATCCTCAGGCGACCCCATTCGCCAGCCCTCTGGAGGATCGTCCTAGCCACCTGGATCGCCATCTCCTCCAGGGCATCGAGGGATTGGCTGTCATGCATGACGTGTCCAATGTCCACCTCCACGATGCGTGCCCGAGATTGGGTGGCATCGATCAGCAGTCCTATGTCGACCCCGTAGTCGTTTTCCAACCGGAGGTTTCTGAGGAGTTCTGTCCGGGCGGCGATGATGCCTCCGAGCGGCTGTGCGATGTCCGCCAGTTCTGGGAAGTAGGTCCGGAGGAGCGGCTTCGCCGTCAACAGGGTGACCCGCCCGGAGGACCGCTTGAACCTGGCCTTTGCAAAGTCGGCATCCCCAGCGATGAGGGGTTGAACCATTCGCTCGATCAGTCCGGACTCCAATCCCCGGAGATCCCCGTCTAGGAAGAGGATCAGGTCATGGCAGGCCTCATGGATGCCATCCTCCATGGAAGCCCCCTTGCCGAGCAGGGAGCTTGTGATGACCCGGGCTCCCGCCTTCTCCGCCAGTTCTGCGGTACCGTCGATGGATCCATCGTCGATGACCAGCACCTCACCGACCACGGGGCTTGTCCGGGCGAACCGCACCACTTGACCGACGGTGCGGGACTCGTTCAGCACCGGAATGACCACCGAGACCAGAGCCTTGCCAACTCCCGGGGATCGCGAACTCCGCGTGGGTTTGGCCCCTTTGCAGTCTGAGGAATGGAGAACCTTGCGTTTCATGGGACTCTTGTATTTGAGATAAGGGAACCCATTAGTGGGCCAAGATGATGTGCCTGTTCAAAACCAAAAGCCCCGACCCTCGACAAAAGCCATCCTGAGCCGGAGGCCGGGTCCCAGCCAATACCCGTAGCCCCCTTGATCACCGCGTGAGATGCCAGAGATCGGAGTGGATCAGTCCATGGCTGAATTCGCAGCGTGCCTCCAGCCGGAAACCCGAGCGTACGAGGTAGGGGTCGGGTGGAACTATGCGTTCGGCACGAATGTCGGTGATCCTCCGGAACACGGCATACATGAGACGGTGGATGATTCGCGCCCTCACACGTTGCCAACCGCGTGCGGGAATCCTGAAGTCTGAGATCAGCCAGACTGCACCCGGTGCCGCCGAATCCGAGATGTTCGACACGATCCGCTCGAGTTCGTCATGTTGAAAGCAGTCGAGAAAGAAGTGGGTGGCGATGAGGTCAAATGGCCCATCCAGGTGCTTGGAGGCCCTCGCATCGACGTTCAGGAACCGGACCCGGTCGGTTGATTGTCCACGGTGTCGCAGCATCTGCCTGCATTCCTTGACCATCGCAGGACTGTTCTCGACGCAGGTGCAGTGGATCCTCGTGTTGTGCACCAGCAACGCCTCCAGAAACCGCCCAGGGCCCTCCCCGAGGAGCAGTGCGCGACTCCTAACTCCAAGATTGGCCAGATGTGCCAAACGGGCTCGTTGCAGGACACGTCCAGCTACGATCAGTTCCAGGACACGATAGGCAGGGGCCAAGGTGTCGAAACTCATGCCCGAAGCTTCCAGATGCGGGGGAGTCTCCAGTTCCAGATCCACCAAGCCCCGATCCCTCCGATGGAATAGGCGACCGCATCCCATGGATCCGCGGTGCCTCGGCCCAACCACATTGGCCCCACGTACTCGCAGAGTATCGACCAGACCGCCAGGTGGAGGACTATTTCCGGAGCGTCGGGAGGGCCATCCGAGTGTCGCAGCTCCAGCCTTCTCTGTATCCAGAGAACGACAGGGAGGGCTGCAGGTAGGGTCAGAGCGTCATTGAAATAATTGTGGAGGAAGGGCCAGTCGAAACTGGGCTTCAGGCACCAGCGATTCAGTGCATAGGCGAAGCAAGCGCCCAGACAGAGAGGGTCGCGGAGGTATCTGAACCGACTCACAGCAACGCCAGAATCATCAAGCCGAAGCCGGTAGCGACCATGATTTTGAGCAGGAGGAGCGTCATTGGGATGAATCACCCCATTCAACCCCCGAAGGGATGGGTGGCCCGCCAGAGCAGCCAGGTCTGTTCCTCGGCGTAGGCGGTTGGACGGGGATAGCTGATCGCTTCGGTGATGTCGCCGCCCAGACCGTCGGTTCCCAGCACCGCCGCGGCGCGGTTCACCCGGGCGTTGGGACAGTGCCCCACGACGCACTTCACGAGGTTCCGGTATTTCTCACCGAGATTGTCGGGCTCCGACGGGTTCGTGAACTCCGGCATCTGGTCGAACATCAGGCGATCCAGGGACGCCAGGAACCGCTGCTCGGTCCCGTGGACGAAGATCTCCAGCTTGAACTCCCGCTGGTCGTATCCGGCGCAGATGACGGACACCTCGGACCAGGGCGCCTCGCAGGCCCGGCCGACCGCGTCGAAGACCACCAGCTTGTCGTCCGTGCCGTGCAGGACCGTGAACAGGGTTGGTTCGGGCACCCTGGGTAGTTCCGATTCCGGGGCGACCTCGACCTCGACCCCCTCGTGCCCAAGACTGCCTTGGAGGAAGAGGGCATCGTCGAGGTCCAGATTCCGGGCCAGCAGGCCGAAGGCGTCGTCCGCGACAAACCGGGCGTCAGCCGGGGTGAGTCCGCGTCCGGACGAGAACGCGCGTTGGAGGGCCTCGACGGGAGGGCGGTCGAGGGTCTTCTGGATGAGGGCGTAGGGCATGGGCCGGGTCTGCGGTGACGTGATGGAGAGGATCCTCCGCTGGAACGTGTCGGAAGGCAAACTGCCGGTATCACGCCGAGACGCTTAGGGTGTGGGCAACCGTGGCAGGACCAGTCCCGCCTTCCAGGAGGTCACGGCCAGTTGGATGTCCCGGCCGACCTGCAATCGGGGCTGGACGAACTTCGGTGTGAACCACGGAAAGGAGCCGATGAGGTCGGGGGTCACCAGCACCTGGCCGTCGCAGTCCGGTCCACTGCCGATCCCGATGGTGACCATCCGGCGCGCATTCCGGGTGATCTCGGCGGTGACCGCGGGTGTGACCAGTTCCAGCACGCAGGCGAACGCGCCGGCGTCCTCGAGACAACGGGCGTCCTCCAGGAGCCGCTGGCGTCCTGCCTCGTCGCGTCCTTTGATCCGGTACTTGCCCCCCTCCTCATGGATGTGCTGAGGCAGCATGCCGAGGTGACCGCAGAAGGGGATGTCCGCTGCGCGGAGGGCTTTCACCACCGACAGGATCTCCTGTCCCCCCTCCGCCTTCACGAAATCGGCCCCCGCCTCCAGAAGCCGCCGGGCGTTGGCCACGCCTTCCTCGGGGGTTCGATAGGAGAGGTGGGGCAGGTCGGCCCCGATGAGCGCCTTCGGATGGGCCCTCGCGACGGCGGCCACATGATGCAGCATGTGATCCATCGTGACACAGGTCGTGTCCGGGAACCCGAGGACGACCATTCCCAGGGAGTCACCGACCAGCAGGACCGGGATGCCGGCCTCGTCGAGGAGGCGGGCTGTGGGATGGTCGTAGGCGGTGAGGACCGCAATGGGCTCCCGGCCTTTGAGAGCCAGGACATCACTGCAGTTCAGCTTGTCGGAACGCACGGGCGGAGGGTTGTGCACGATCCCAAGACGTTCAACCGGAAGTCGGGGTGCCCTCGGCCGGTCCAGCGGAGAGGAGAAGGGGGGATCGGTCGAGCCGGGGCAGCCACAGGGTGAACCGGGTGCCCTTGCCAACCCGGCTCTCGAAGTCGATGCGGCCCCCATGGTCGCGGATGATGCGCTGGACTACCATCAGCCCCAGCCCCGTGCCGCGGTCCTTGGTGGTGTTGAAGGGCTGGAAGAGCCGGTTGAGCTGGTCCGCGGGAATGCCGGAACCAGTGTCCGAGATCTCGATCCAGACGAAGTCCGGCGACGCCCCCGTGGCAAGGGTCAGGGTGCCGGTCCTGGTCATCGCCTGCATGGCGTTCTTCACCAGGTTGACCAGGGCCTGCTTGATCTGGGAGGGGTCGAGTCGGACCTCCGGTTCCTCGGTGGCGAGCTTCTGGACCACGACGAGGCCCCGGTTGGACAGCTCGGGCTGGAGGAGTTCGAGGGTCTCCTGGACCACCCCGTTGACGGTGCCGACGCGGAGCTTCGGCGGGGTGGGACGCATGGCGGTCAGGAACTCGGTGATGATGTAGTCGAGCCGGCTGATCTCCCCCTGGGCGACCGAGAGGTAGCGCGACAGCTTCTCGGCGATCGCCTGGGGATCGGCCCCGGTGTCGTGGTCGGTCCCTGCCGTCCGGAGCCTGCGCACCTCCCGTTCCATCAGCTGGAGATGGATGTGGATGGCGTTGAGGGGGTTGCCGATCTCGTGGGCGACGCTGGCGGCCAGCAGGGTCAGGGCATGGCCGCGCTCGGCCTCGACCGCTTCCTGCGTCTGGTGACGAGACTCGGTGGCGTCGTGCAGCACGAGGGCCAGGCCTGCCTGGGAATCCTGGTCGATCGGGGCCGCATACACCCGGAGGAACCGGGGTTTGGGGAACCCCACCTCGATCTCCCGTCGCAGGGTGTTGCCGGGGTCGAGCGGGTGGTGGAGGTCCCGTTCGAGTTCGGGAAGGAGGCGCTTCAGGGGCTGCCCGAGGGCGTTCTCGGTGGGGTACCCGATCAGCCGGCCCGCGGCCTGGTTGAGGAACACCACCTGACCGTCCCGGTCGGTGACCAGGACACCGTCCTCGATCGTCTGGAACAGCGTCTCGAGCAGGGCGCGCTCCGTCTGGAGGCGTTTCACCAGGGACTCGAGCCCGTCCCGGTCGAGCCGGTTCAACCGGGTCAGGACCTTGTCGAGGAACCCCGGCTTCGGGCGGGTCTGCCGCGTCACAGCCATTTCTTGCGCCAGAAATACAGCACGGTGAGGAACGTCGACACCACCGTCAGGATGATGGCGTAGAGGTAGCCGTAGGGCTTGTGCAGCTCCGGCATGCTGTCGATGAAGTTCATCCCGTACCACGAGGCGATGAGGGTCGCGGGGGTGGTGATGATGGTGATCATCGTCAGCACCTTGACCACCTCGGACGTCCGGTTGGACGACATGTTGAGGTAGATCTGCAGCAGGTTGGACACGGAGTCGGCGTAGCCCTGGGCGAACTCCGCGATCTGGAACAGGCTGTCGTAGATGTCGCGGTAGTAGGGGACCAGATGGGCCCGGACGAGCTTGAACTCCCCGCGGGCGAATCGGCTGAGGACCTCGCGCTGGGGTCCGATGATCCGGCGGAGGTGGATGATCTCCTTCTTGATCCGCAGGATGTCCTCGAAGGTCTCGGGTGCCGGCTTCCGGAGCACCTTCTCCTCGAGTTCGGCGATCTGGAGTCCCAGCTGCTCGAGGGCGGGCTTGTAGTTGTCGACCAGCGAGTCGAGCAGCGCATGGGCCACGCGGTCGGGCGCCCGGGCCACGTGGACGGTCCCGCGGAGACAGCGTTCCTCGACCTCCTGGATGCAGTTCAGGCGGACGTTGTGGTAGGTGACCAGGAAGTTGCGCCCGAGGAAGAAGTTCAGTTCCCGGGTGTCGAAGAGGCCGTCCTGGCGGTTGAAGTCCACGGCATGGATCACCATGAACAGGAAGGGGGCGAACCGGTCGTCCTCCTTGGGCTCGTAGCTTTCGACCTTCGGGGAATGACTCTCATTGAGGCAGTCCTCGACGGTCAGGGGATGGAAGTGGAACACGCCTTCCAGGATCTGCTTGGCCTCCTCCGGGGTGGAGTCCTCGAGGTCCACCCAGAGGAAGAGGTTCGTGTCCGCCAGGAGGGTCGGCATCAGGAAGACCTCCATGTCCCGGGAATGCAGCTTGCCGCTGTTCGTGAAGGCGAAGGAACGAATCATGCCGTGGTGCGAGCTTATGCCGGAGCGACCTCGACGGAAGCGGGAATCCACACCGGTCGAGAGCTGAGGGTTCAAACAAGCCTCTCTCAGACCTGAGTTCGATGGGGCTCTCAACACTCAACACTCGACTCTCAACTTCCTCTCCCCCCTCCCCCCCTAAATCTGGCGATGGTGGGAGCCTGCCGGAACCTGCTCTGATTGGAGGATGTCCAAGGCGGTATCCGACTACGACGAGCCCTGGAAGGAGATGTGCGACACCTCCTTCCGGCAGGTGCTGGAATTCTCGTGCCCGGACCTCGTGAGGGGCATCGACTGGACCCAGCCGGTCCAGTTCCTGAACACCGAGCTCCAGACCCTCACCCCGGCGGCCAAGGTCGGACGCCAACACGTCGACCACCTGGCCAAGGTGGTTTGGAAATCGTCCGGCGAACCGACCCTGATCCACACCGAGGTGCAGTCCCAGGCCGCGTCCCGGCTGGGACATCGGCTGTTCGATTATTCGACTTCAATCCAGAAGATCCACCGATTGGAGGTCATCAGCCTGGTCCTGCTGGCGGATCCGAACCCGAGGTTCCGTCCCTCGAGGTATTTCTGGCAGCTGGGGGGATGTCACCACGATTTCGGATTCCGGACCTGCAAGTTCCTCGACTTCGACACCGACTTTCTGGAGGCCAGTCTCAATCCCGTATCGAAGATCGTGCTGGCGCAGCGGTTGGCGCAGCAGACGGCTCGGAATCCGGAAGCCCGATTGGAAGGGAAGCTGCGGTGGATGGAGCGGATCCTGGCACAGGGGTTCCCGGAGGCCGAGAAGCGGATCCTGCTGCGGGCTCTGGACTGGATGAATCCGCTGCCCAACGAGCTGGCCATTGAATTCCAACGACAGGTTGAACAACATCCCAGTCACAAGATCATGCCCTACTACACCAGCTTCGAAGAACGCGCCCGCGAGGAGGCCCTGGCCCAGGGACGCACTGAAGGTCGCACCGAGGGTCGCACCGAAGGTCGCACTGAAGGACTCACCCAAGGACAACTCCTGGCGCTCCGGGAATCCATCCGGGACCTGTTCGAGGGGCGGTTCGGCTTCATCCCGGTGGGGGTCGGAACCCGTCTCGAGATGGAGTCGGATCCCAAGGTCCTGAGGTCGTGGCTGTTCCGTGCGGCAACGATCGAGACCCCGGAAGCGTTTCTGGCGATCCTGGGCATCTCGCGGTGGGCCAGAAGAGGTTGAGAGTTGAGCGTCGAGAGTTGAGAGAGAAAATCCGGCCTCACTCAGCTCTGTAACGGTGGGTGAGCAGTGCCCTGCTAACCGGGCGCTGGAGCTCCCTTTCGTGGGAACGGGTCCCTCCGGTCACCATCTGGGCCCGCGAGGATTGAGCGAACCTGTCGCGTCGCCGGGATCAGTGACGCGTCGGTGGACCCGATCGCGGGGTGGGGTGGGGTGGAACGATCGGAGGGATCGAGATGGGGCCTCAAGGGACTGATGCCCTACCGGATTCAGCCCGCTGTCACGTCCTGATTTCCAGTTGTCACATTTGGTGTGGGATTCTCTCTGGGGTGGACCTGCACTGGGAGGTGTCCCCCTGGGTGGGGTGAGGCGTAGCTGCGGGGAGCGAAGCGACCCGCAGCGGAGCCGAACCCCACCCAGGGGGAGCGGCGGCTTCTACCCCGTCGCGTGCATCTGGGCGGGTATCCTTCCCTGGATCCCGTTGTGAGGCCTTTGCTCGTTGTAGGCGCGGATCGCCGCATCCACCGCACGAATCCACTCCGCTTTGGTCGGGCGCATCCCGTCCAGGCCATACTCCCATTTCAACGTCCCTATCACCCTCTCTGCCTTCCCGTTCTCATAGCAGTGCATCTCCTCGGTCATGCTGATCCCCAGCCCATTCTCCTGGAGCTTCTGCACGTAGGCGTGGCAGCAGTATTGGCATCCCCGATCTGAATGGTGGATCGGCTTGCCTCCTCCCGCACCGAGGCCCTTCAGCGCCTCATCCAGAGCCTCCTGGCAGCCAAACGATTTAAGGCTGTTGCTCACATGCCTCCCCACGATCTTGCGGGACCACGCGTCCATCAACAGCGCCAGGAATACAAATCCATCGCTGGTCCGCAGATACGTCAGGTCCGCCACCCA
>JBDLQQ010000198.1:0-6378 GCA_039800465.1 Verrucomicrobiota bacterium | reverse complement strand
GATCGGGATCAGAGACGGACAGGACCCCCGTGGGGACCACGTTGGGAGGGCTGGTGGGATTCTGGGCCAGCAGGTTCGGGATCAGGACGCCGGGGGCCAACGCCAACAGGATGACAGGAGGAATTCTCATGGGCTTCGGGCCAAGCTTGCGCAAGGTGGGTTCCGCTGACAAGGCAGCCTCGTGGCCGGAACCCATCAAGACGCCCAACCGGCCGTCTGCACCGTCCATCGCTGGGACTGCCCACCAACGAGGAAAGAACGAATGCGCTCCACTTCACCGGAGGCATCCAGTCCCTGGTGCCGACGCCATTCACTGGAGTAGTACGTCTGGCTGTACCGGTCCCCACCGTCACACAGGAGGACCACCACCGATCCCTGCTCGTCCCGTTCCACCATCCGTTGGATCAGGGGCAAGGCCCCGTAGAAGAGGGTGCCCGTGGACCCACCCACACGCCGACCCAGCGCCGACCCGAGGAAATCCAGCGCCGCAAGACTGCAGACATCCGGGACCCGCACCATCCCGTCGACGACGGAACGCAGGAAGGACTTCTCCACGCGTGGCCGGCCGATGCCCTCGATCCGGGTGCCCTCCGTGATCCGGAGCGACGGATCCCCGGTCACGAAGTGGTCGAAGGTGACGGAACGCTCGGGATCCGCGACCACGATCCGGGTCTCGAGCCCGCGATACCGGACGTATCGCCCCAGGGTCGCGGAGGTACCTCCGGTCCCGGCGCCGCACACGATGAACGCCGGCTCGGGATGCTGTTCCCGGCGCATCTGCTGGAAGATCGTCTCGGCGATGTTGTTGTTGCCGCGCCAATCCGTCGCCCGCTCGGCATACGTGAACTGGTCCATGAAGTGCCCGCCCAGGCGCACCGCCAAGGCGGCGGATTCCTCCGCGATTTGCGCCGGGTTCTCCGCCCAGTGGACATCCCCGCCGTAGAAACGGATCCGGTCCACCTTCTCCCCGGAGGTCCCCCGGGGAATCACCGCCACGAACCGCAGTCCGAGCAGCCGGGCGAAGTACGCCTCGGATACCGCCGTCGAACCGCTCGAGGCCTCGACCACGGTCATGCCCTCGTTCAGCCACCCGTTGGAGAGGGCATAGAGGAAGAGGGACCGCGCCAGCCGATGCTTCAGGCTGCCGCTCGGATGGCTGGACTCGTCCTTGAAGTAGAGGTGGATGCCGGGGAAGGCGGGAAGTTGCAGGGGGACGAGATGGGTGTCACTCGAGCGGTTGACGTCCGCCTCGATGATCCCGAGGGCGTGACGGGACCAGTCCCGCGAAGTGATGCGACATGACGAGCTCATGGCTTGGATTTCTGCGGGTCCACCGAGTTGTCCTACGTCAACCCTCCTCCTGTCGAGCCTCCGACCCTGTCGGGCATCGTCACGGGGCCTAACGGCGCCAAGGATGTCGGATCCCTGCCCAGGCGAGGAGGGCGAGACCGACCGGCGTGCCGGTCACCGAGAACGGGACGGCTGCCACCAGAGCCAGGAACAGGGCCTTCAGCCACGCCATCCGGGACCTGTCGCCATGGTAACGACGCTGGATCCAGGCCGTGGCCAGCAGGACCGAGACAAACGACAGCGGGATCGTCAGCACCATCAGCGGAGGCGCCGCGAACTCCTCGAGGTTCCAGAGGTTGTCGACGGCGATCAGCACGAGGGCAGACACCGCGTGGAATGGCGCCCGCCGTTCGCCGTCCGGGCCCGCACCCCTGGGTTCCCCCGATGCTGGGGACGCAGGCCCGGTCCGGGGAACCTCCGGCGGCAGGACCTCCGGGATCAGCGTCGGGGGCCGCTCTGGGGGGATCGCCATGACATTTCCCATGACACAATCCGGGGGGCTTGGCAACGCGACGACCCGACTTGGCGAAGGCCTCGAGCCCGGGTCCCTGGTCAGGCACCACTGAATACCGCGAGGACGGAAGCGTCTGACTTGCCGGGAACGCACGGTCCACCCGACCGGCGGTCCCAACGGTGAACCGCTTGATCCCACCCTCGCTCGGGGATACCCCTTCCTCCCGGCGGTTTTCCCCTTCCCCCATGAAACCCATCGTCCTCCCCGTCTCGGTCCTCCTCCTGTTCGTGGGCTGCAGTCTCCAGGGGGATCCCGAGACACCACCATCCGCGGCCAGCATCACCAATGCGGTCCCGACGACGAACAGTGTCCAGGCGGCCGCATCCCCGGTGCCGGTCTCGGAGTTCCCGGAGGATCTCCCGGAACCCGCTCGTGAGGTGGTCCGACTGGCCCACGCCCGGGTGGGAGACTCGACGATCCAGCAGTTCATCGCGAACCTGACCGAGCCCTTCCATCTCAAGGCCGACCAGGTGGTCTACCTGCGCGACGTGGGGTTGTCAGAGACCGTCCTCGACGCCCTCCTTTCCCGGGAGCAGATGCTCGCGGCCAGCGCCCCGCCGCCGAGCCAGGACAAGCCGGCGGAAAAACCCACGCCGGTCGCGGCCCCGGCACCCGAGCCCCAGGCACCGACCATCTATCCTGGCGGCGCGCAGCCGGTGCCACCGCCACAGGTCGGTCCCGCCGTCGCCGCCAGCGCCCCGGAGCCGACGACCCAGATCAACAACTACAACGTCTTCTACAGCTCGCTTGCACCCTATGGATCCTGGGTGACGGTGCCTACCTACGGCTACGTCTGGCAACCCACCTGCGCCGTGGCCACGCCTGGGTGGCGCCCCTACTGGAACAACGGGTGCTGGGCGTGGTCGGATGCCGGCTGGTACTGGAACTCCTACTACTCCTGGGGCTGGGCTCCCTTCCACTACGGCACCTGGGTCCAGGCCCCGAGCTGCGGCTGGTGCTGGGTCCCGGGTTCCACCTGGGCCCCGTCGTGGGTCACCTTCCGATACGGGGGCGGCTACTGCGGATGGGCTCCCCTGCCTCCGGGCTGCGGCTTCTCGACTGGCGTGGGCCTGACCTGGTCCGGATCGGGCATCAGCGTCGGATTCAGCTTCGGTTTCGGCGCCGCCGACTACTGCTGGACCCCCGCCGCGTCGTTCACCGCGGCCAACTGCTGGAACTACGGTATCCCAAGGTCCCAGGTGAACCAGATCTACCAGAACAGCACGGTGATCAACAACTACGTCACCGGGAACAACAACACCGTGGTGAACAGCGGCATCGCCCCGACGACCCTCACCCCCTACACCCGCGGCGAGATCCGGAAGGTTGCCCTCGCCGACGTCGCCTCCCCAAGCCAGGCCGGCAGGTCCGTCGGACCCCGCTCCAGCCCAGATCAGGGCCGCCTCGCCGTCTATCGCCCGAACCTCGGGCAGGACCTCGCCAACAAGGGTCCCGTGACGGTGTCCCGCGATCCCTCCCGGCCCGGCTCCATGAGCACCACCCTCCACGGTGCCGGAAGCTCCAGTCTCCCCAGGCGACCCGGCGGCGCAGCGACGGCAGGCTCGGCCCCGACTGCTCCGGGGATGAACCTGACGCCGTCCCCGATCCAACTGCTCAACAACCGCCCCAATACCACGACCCCGATCAGGGCTGGGAACGCGTCGTTGGGGGTGGCAAGCGCTCGCCCGACGAGCTCCCCGGCGGCTCCCGCCACGACCATCCGAACCCCCGGTGTCAACAAGCCGGCCCCCGCCGTGGCTCCCAACAACACCATCGCCCGGGCAATACCCGCCCGACCCGCCGTCCAATATCCCGGACAGTCCACGATGGTCCAAGGCGGGCAGCCCTCCTCCTCGACCACGACCTGGCCAGGCGCGTCCGCCGGCATCCGGGTGCAACCGCGGGCCAACATCGCCCCGGTCACCAGCCCCGGCATCACAGCGCCGTCGCCCCTGCCTGTCCGGTCGACCCCTTACACGGTCCCTCCGACCACGTCGGGTGGCTCCCGCAGCTTTGTCCCATCCCGTCCAACGACCGTGCCGGCCCAGAATCCCTCACAGAACTTCAGCGGGGGAACCGCGCCCCGGACGTACGTCCCGCCCACGGTGCGGCCCATGCAGGAGACCGTGACCAAACGCAGCCCGACCTTCGCCCCATCGATGCCCGTCGGACGTGGGAACGGTCCCATGATGCAGAACGGAGGAGCGGTCGGACGCCCGTCCCTCGCCCGTCCGAACAGCCTCTGAACCTGGCCCGAATCGGCCGGCCACCGAAGATCCAAACCGTCGACCGATGCGCCGTTCCATCTGGGTTGCCGGAGTCCCCGTGAGACGACTCCTGTCCACGTCCGGAGCCATGCTCGGACTCGCTCTGGCGATCGGATCCAGCCTGCCGCTCGTGGGTCAGACCCGGATTCTCTACGAGACTGGATTCGAGGCCTTCGAGGGCTTCCAGGCCGACCAGGACCTGATCGGCCAAGGAGGCTGGGTCGGATTTGCAGGGGACCTCGCAGGCAAGGCGACCGACCCGGGCGGGAACGGGGTCCTCGCCCAACCTCTGGCCGGATTCAATGGCCAGTACGCCTACATCGGCTACACGGCGCCGGACACCACGGCCGACTTCAGCCTGTGGCGGCCCGTCCAGTTCAAGCCGACCTCGACACCGCTGCCCCTGGTGCGATTCCAGGTCGCCTTCCAGATCGAGGATTCCACCGAGGCCGCCGCGTACTTCGACAGCTTCCGGTGGAGCGTCTACAGCATCTCGGAACACCGGTTCCTGAGCCTCGATTTCGACAATGAGACGCTGTCGGTGAACTACATCCTCGATGATGCCAAGGGACAGACCCCGGCGCCGATCGTGCCGACGGGATTCACGTTCGAGCCGGGACAACCCTACGACCTGGAGATCGACCTGAACCTCCAGCGCAACCGGTGGACCGCCCGCATCAATGGCCAGACCGTGGTCCCCTCGCTGCCCATCACCTCGGTCGGCGAAGCCCTCACCCTGGGGGACATCGATCCCGCCTGGGTGATCCTCACGCCCGGGAAGCCGGGGGACAACTTCATGGTTTTCGACGACTACCGGATCTCTGCGATCCCGCTCACGGACATCCCACCGAGCCTGGAGCCGGTCGGGGTCCTCCACACGGGAGCCTTCGTGGTGCGCGTCCATGGCGAACCCGGGGTCTCCTACGCCCTCGAGGCGTCCCGCTGGCAGGGTCCGGGCCCGGTCGTCTGGGAGCCCATCGCGACAGGGGTGGCCCAGAGCCCGAACGGCACCGTCGACCTCCAGGATTCCGCAGCCGCCAGCTTCCCGGACCGTGTCTATCGCGCCGTCAGCAGACCCTGAGGATGTCGGTGGCCACGGTTGAACCGTCCGATCCCCCTGTTTTTCCCGCCCGGATCACGGCTTCCTCGTCTTGGATCTCGGGTTCCTCTGCATCAGGACCAATCCGTTCGCGACCGGACGTTCCACCCCATCCGAGGGACTGTTCATCACCCGTCCCATCAACCACAGCGTCGAGGATCCCCCACCATCCAAGTTCACAGCCTCGCGACATCCGAGGCGGACGAGGTAGTCGGCCAACTCCGGGAAGGTCATCCCCACCGAGAGCCCGCCCTGGCGTCCATCCACCTCCACGAGGTAGATCCAGCGTTCGTTCCATCCAATGGCGGACCGCGGGTGACGTCGGGGGAAGCCCGACCACGTCATCGCCTTGCCCTGACGGACCAGCGTGGGGCCTCCTCCCAATGCCGTCTCGACCCCAGAGAGATCCGGCTGGGTCTGGGGAACCACCTCCACCCGATCACCCACCTGGAGGTTCAGGCCGAGCCTGTCACCCAAGGTCAGCACCAGGTCGTCCCGTCCCACAGGCCACCTCCCGCTGGCGCGAACCTCACGCACCCGGGCCTCGAACCGCAGCCCCACCCGGAGCGGCAACCAGTCCCCGCGAGCCCGCTCCAGGACGTACTGGGGACCCGGGGTCGTCGGGGTTCGGGCCCCCACAGCCGCCGTGTACAGGACCGCGCCGTCGTCGAATCCAATCTCATTCAGCCCCACCACGAGCCCACGTCGACCCGGGAGGATCACCCGGAGCCTCGAGTGGACATTCGTCTGATGCGGACGCCCTCGCGGATCGAGCCAGAAACAGGCATGCCCCGCCGGGGCACTGACCAGCTCGCCACCCACCACCAGCAGATCCCGCGGATCTCCGGTCAACCCCTTCCCATCGAGATACAAATCCCCGTTGATCGCAGCCACCGGACGCCCCAACGCGTCCGGCAGCAACCGGACCTGATCCGACAAGGTCGCCTTGCCGATCCGATGGCCGTTGCCCAGGGAGGTGGTCAGGAAGAGATCCCGTCTCCGGCGATCGATCCCCACGATGTGCACCGACCACGGCACCTCCGGGACCACCTCGTGCCTGTAGAAGAACCCCCTATCGACACCCGGATCAGGCTCCGTGGCACCGAGGACCAGGACGCTCCAGATCCCGAGAGCCCACCGGAGCACCG
>JBDLQQ010000197.1:0-4737 GCA_039800465.1 Verrucomicrobiota bacterium | reverse complement strand
GGGGATGTGGGCCGGTAGCGGATCGTTTCCCAGGTCACCTGAGGGACGAACCCCGCATTCACCGCGGGAGTCGGAATCGGCTCGTCCGGCTGCTGCAGACGGAGCGTCTCACCGGCGTTGTTGAGCGCTCCGGTCCACGGTCCCCAGATCGGGACGTCAGCCGGCACAGCGAACCGGGATCGGAACGACTCGACGAGTGAGGTCTCAATGGAGGGGTCGAACGAGACGATCACACCAAAGGCCCCGGGGCCGAGAAGGGCTCCAGAGGGGAAGGGGAACGCAACGGCACCGTCCAACCGCCATCGACGTTCCTGCTTGCTGGGATCCCCCAGCAGGAGCGGAAGGCCTGTCGTGTTCCGGACCTCTATGAATTCGTCCAATGGGCTGCCTTGGGGCGGAACCGCGGGTGGGCCATAGTGGATCTCGGTGATGACTAGTGGGCTGACGGCCGATTTCGCGTTGGGTTGGCCGAGCGTCCTCTGGGATTGGGGAACCCAGTGTTCTCGACCATCGGAAGTCTCGAGCCAGCCGAGGCTCTGGCCATTGAATGTCGCCCCAAAGGAACCGCTCCGGGTGTAACCCGTGAGCTCTCCCGAGGCTTCGGCGCTGAACAGGTGGATCTCGTCGCCGAGGGCGCTCAGGGAGAAACCCGATGGACCGGCCCGAAGAGCCTCCTCCGTCACCACCCAGAACCCGCCGGGGTTAATTACCGTCCCAGACGGGATCCTGTATTTCTTCGGTTCCCGGAAATCATCCGTGAGCCACCAGCCTCCGATGTCGGCCGGCTGCGATCCCGCGTTGTGGAGTTCGACTGAATCGGTCAGCGGAGGATCCGTGTGGGCCAATACCTCATTGATCCGGACTGCCGGAAATGGGGTGGGTGCCGGATCTTTGGTTCCAGGGGAACCACCGACCCGGGTGCTGAGGCGCCAGCGATCCTCGGTCCCGATGTCCGCTGCCAGGTCGGTCTCGTTGCGGAGGACGAGTGAGAATCCGAACCCATCCGCCAGCGGCGCCCAGGAATCGGAATAGCGTACCTCGCTGATGGGCTCCCCGTTGCGACCGACCACCCGCACGGTGTTCGCTGCGTTGTCGAGGGCCCCGGTGAATTCCCCGGCGATGCCCGTCACCCCGGGGTAGTGGGACTCGAAGACGGCCCGGTTGCGGACGAGCAGGACGCGTTGTCCGGGAGCGAGGACGTTCACCCCACTGCTGGTGCTGAAGGTGTAGTCGATGCCGCCCTCGATCCGGATCCCGATCAGGTTGAGGGGTTCCGAGGACGGATTCAGGAATTCGAGGAACTCGAACTGATCGGCTGTCCACAGCGATCCAGCAGGCGGCTCGGCCGGATGGAAGTGGATCTCGGTGAGCAGCAGGTTTGGGATCCTATTGAAATAGGTGGCTGAGACCCGACCCGACCATTTTGAGATGAGAGGCGGGTTGAAGGAACCGGTGCGGGCCGTATGGGACTCATTCAATACCCGGGCGACAAAGCGCGTGTTGCTCCGGATCGCCAGTGGTGCCCCGCCGTATGGGAATGCGCTGCGGGAGACGCCACCACCCGGGAGCCGGGGATCGGTACCGTCGAGCGTGTAGTAGATGGTCCCGGGACCTGTTGTCGAAAGGTTGACGAGGATTTCCCCGTCGAACCGGCCCTCGGGCACGCTGAAGACCGGTGTCCGCACAAACTGGCTGTCCATGAAGGTGACCCGGTTTGAAAGCCAGGCCTTCAGGGAGTTGATCTCCCCCTGGAAGCCACCCCTGGGGATGACCCTCCACCGATTCTGCTCCCTGGGTTGAGCCCGGCGGACTTCGTTGGCAAGGACGTCGACCAGCCGGTTGAGGTTCGTCGCCGCGAAGTGGTTCTGGCGGAGAGCCTGATAGCGGTCGATCCACTCCTGGTAGAAGTCGATGTCGGTGAAGAGTCGTCCCCACCACATCTGTGTCGTCTCGTTGAAGAAGTCGGTTCCACCCGAGGAGGCCCAGATCCGTGGATTGGCATCGCGACCGTCGGTCGAATTCAGGGCGCGGTCGAAATCCCACAAGGGACCAAACGCAAGCTTCCCCTCACGGGGTTTGTGGAAGTAGGTGCTCAGGCGGAGAGCATCGACGTTGAAGGTCAGGACATTGAGGATGTGGTGATCGACCCAGGCCCCGACGTCGATAAATGCGCGGTACCCGGTGGTGGGGTTCTTCCAGTTCGGCCCATAGAGGGCGGGGTCGAAGGCGTTGAAATAGGTCTGCAGGTACTGCCGCTGGGCGGCGCGCTCGGGCAGACGGATCTCATCCTCCGAGGGATCGACATAGATGATCCCCTGCCGCGCGCCTGAGAATCCACTTTCACCGGGTCCACCACGGTGGACCTTCAGGAGATAACCCCCAGTGACCGAGGGGGCTGTGTTGTTCTCCGGTTCCAGCTTGTCGACATCGACCCGGTCCGGACTCCGTGTGACGCGTTCCTCGAGGACGTAGATGCCATTGTAGGTGGAGGTCCGGATGGACCCGTCGGCGGCGTCCGTGACGAGGTACAGCTCCACGAAACGGGTCCTGGAGGAATAGCGGCCGATATCCCGGCTCAGCTGATGCGCGAGGGGGTTGTGGATGAGGATGGGTTCGAAGTTGTTCGGTGCGTATAGGACCCAGTCGGAATCAGATGGGAGTCCGAGGAGCTCGCGATTGTCGTCGGCATCGAATTCATCGCGGAGCTCGAGGTTCATGCTGACCTTCTCGTAGCCCAGCGTGCTGGAGCCGCGGGCACCGATCCCGACCCGCGCGGTGAGGTTCGGGAGGTTGGTCAAAGAGGTGGCCCCGGCGATGGGTTCGAACACCTGGAGGTAGGCGGGTTGCTGGCCGGTTCCCGGTGGACGCCCCTTGCCGAAGTTGTGGAGCACCATCACCGGGAGATCCGACGTGAAGGTCGGGATCGTCCCGTCCAACCGGCAGAACATCTCGGTGCGCGGTGTGCCGGGGAGGAGTCCGGGAGTGAAGGCCCGGGCCCGGATCTGTTTCGACGAGGTGAGGTCGATGGGCCCGGAATACGCTGGGGAGCCCTCTGTGGGCAGGGATCCATCGAGCGTGTACCGGATCACGGTGTCCGGGATGGGTTCGGTCGGCTTCAGGAGGACCTGGATCGAGCCTGTGAAATTCCGCCCGCGCTCGGAGAACCCGACTTCCGGAGCAAACCCGGGTCCACCGGAGGAGTTCGCTGCCCGGGGCGTTGGCTTGGGAAAATATCCTGCTGAGCTGGGTGCCCCCGGCGGCCTGCCGTAGCTGACACCCCGGCGCTGGACCGGATACGTGGGGACGAATCCGGATTCCACCTCGCCGTCCGGATTGACCAGGGCCAGGAACTCACCCCCGTTGGAGAGCTTGAAATTCGCATGGAGCGGACGGGTCGCGTTCGTCCGGTTCTTTTCCGAAGCGAAGACCAGGAGGTATCCGCCGGGAAGGATTGTGATGTCTGGGAAGGACCACTTCCTGGGCCGGGTCGGGTCATCGGTCAGAGACCACCCGGACATCGGGGCGGGCTGGTTCGAGGAGTTGTGGACCTCGATCCAGTCCGAGTCCGTACCGTCCTCGTCCCGAATCCCCCCCTCGTTGTCCGCGAGGAACTCGTTCAGCAGAAGGCCGGCCGCCTTGAGGTTCGGATCGATCGTGTAGCTCCAGGAACCTCCCGCGAAAGGAAGGGGGTTGCTGGCCTGGTCGGCGATCCCGTGGTCGGGTCGGAACGCCACTGTGATGTTCCCGGCGGGTGCCTTGTCGAAGGTGAAGACGAACTGTCCGGGCGTCACCTGGGTGACCCCGGCTGCCGGGACCCCAGCGACGAGCAGATCGGCCGCGTCGACCCCGGTCACGGGCTCACTGAACTGGACCTCGAAGGAATGGAGTTCCCGCAGTGTGAAGCCCGGGGTTGGTAGCACGGAGTTGACGACCGGAGCCGCTCGATCGATCTCCCCCTCCAGTGATGCGTCGAAGACCAGGTCGCTGCTCGTCAGGTTCGCGTTGAACAACTGGACTGCGATCAGGTTGCCGCCGGTCCGGAGCACGGACGCAGGATTCACGATCGGGTAGTCGTTGAAGACCGCCGGGTCCGGGCTCACCGCCCCGGATGCGGCGCCGGTGAACCCCAGCTCGCCTGCGGGCACGTTGAACCGGACCACCTCGACCCCGTTGATCCAGGCAATGAAGCCGTCGTCACAGGCGGCTCGAAGCGCCAGAGTTCGGAAGTCACTCGGGTTCCCGACCTGGAAGGTCCGCCGCAGGAACAGTGTCGTGTAGCTGTTCCGCATGTCGGTGAGCTCCGTACCGGTGAAGGGATCGCCGTAATAGAAGGCCGCGGGACCCTGGAGCCATCCGGAGTCGCTGAACCCCGGGGTACGCCAGGCGGTGGCATCCGGGGTCGACGGCTCCCCGGTGCCCTTGAAGTAACGCCATGTGGATCCGGTTGGGAACAGTTCCTCGGCCCGTCCGAGACCCAATAGGGAGAGGAGGATCAGGACGGTGGCAGGCCATCGGCTGGGATAGGACAGATGCATGGTTGTGTTCCGGAAACTTAGCAAAAGCTGGGCCGAATGGAACCGGTCCCTTGGAAGGCTCTGCGATCCAGCTACGTCGCTGGGATGAAGCGTTGCGCCAGGAGGGACCCGAGCCAGGCGACGACAAACCAGATCGCCATCCCGGGTGAGGGGAGAAGCGCGAGCCAGTCGACCAGACAGATACCCGCCAGGAGACCCGACA